>CAYVCD010000007.1:0-30409 GCA_964450115.1 uncultured Planctomycetia bacterium | reverse complement strand
AAGAAGAAGATAGGGAAAGAGACCAGGGTTGAAGAAAAGATCGAACACGCTCAAAACGACGAGGCTGCTGCGCCACGAGAAGAGTCTAAATAATTCCGGGTACAATTCAATAGCCGGTGTCGATGAAGCGGGCAGAGGCCCTCTGGCCGGGCCCGTCGTTGCCGGCGCGGTTATTTTAAAAGGCTTCAAGTTCAAGGCGCGCATAGACGATTCGAAGAAGTTGTCGGCCCGTCAGCGCGAAGAGGCCTACCTCGAGATAGTCAAAAAATCCTTTATCGGTGTCGGCATAGTCGATGAAAAGACTATAGACCGCATAAATATCTACCAGGCCACAAAGAGAGCGATGTGTCTGGCCATTTCAAAGCTCGAGATCCCTCCCGATTACGTAATAGTGGACGGCAATATGAAGATAAACACAAAGTGTCCGCTTAAGTGCATCGTCGGAGGCGACTCAAAGAGCCTATCTATAGCGGCGGCATCGATTATTGCTAAAGTTACAAGAGATAGGATCATGCTGGACCTTGATAAGACGTATCCGCAGTATGGATTTGCCAGGCATAAAGGCTACGGAACAAAGTCCCATATAGAGGCGCTCAATAATCACGGCCCGTCCCCAATACACCGCAAGAGTTTCCGGCCGGTTAAAACACAAAATAGTCAGATATAGTACTCTTGACAAAGATCGAATACGTGATAAAGTAGTAGCAATGAAGATCAGTAAATACGCGGCTCACATGATGAAGGACATAATTTCACTCTTCATCGGGTGGGCTTTTTTATTTAATACTTCGATGGTTTCCGCGGTCGGGCAGCCCGACAACTCCTCTCTTTCCCCTCAATTATCGACCACCAGGCAGGATTCAAGAGAAAAGCTTTCTATCGCTGCGGGTTTGATCACCCACGCTGCACTCAATGCGCATATCCGTGGTGAGGTCGAAAAGATCATCAAAGTCAGAGGAAGAGATTATGTGAATAAACTGGTGAATATGGGCCAGCCAATTCCTATATCTGATATGATAAAGATCACCGGTTGTTTTGGGCATGTCGGCCTGGGACAGAGATATGGTAAGACAGTGATATATATGGATAGAGATGTCTCTGCCGATCCAAAAGACCGCGAAGACGTGATGGACCATGATAATTACGAATCGATGGAGTGGGAATATATATGGAGGGTGTTGAATATAGAGCCGGGGAAGATGAGAGCCTGGATCATTGAGAATATAGATACGGTAGTTGCCGGATTGGCCGATACAAAATATAAAGGTAAGACTGTCCGCGAGATCGCGTTTATGATCCATAAAGACGCGCCTTCAATAGACCATCTTTATGAAAAATATGGGGTCAAAATAGACGTTGATATACAGCATTTGATCGAGCTGCTAAGCAGGTGCGATGAAGTGTCGATCGACGATGTGCTTATAGTTGCAGGAAGGCCATTCCCCGGATTGCATGGCAAGCGTGACATTATTATCGGCGCGATGCTCGGCGATAAATATAAGGTCCTATTAAGAGAGCTTCGCCAGATCCTCAATAATGACAATGTTGACTTTAATAGGCTCTCACAATTTTTAACGACGTGTGATTACGCGGCATCAACTCAAGCCCTGTATCCGGTGGAGAGCAGGTATCCGCTATTGAGAGCGGTGGCTCTTATGGAAAAGGCTGAGCAGGACCGTCTTATAAAGATACTTAACGACCATCCCGATATTCGCGCGTTACCTATCGTTGACTCCATCCTCTTCATGCTCGACAAAAGTGTGCCGGCAAACTGGGCTAAACAGCACGCTCCGTATCTTATCGGCAGGAGAGTGTGGCAGGTTGCGGCAGAGATATGGAATCCGGCCGGAGGACTGGGCAGAGTAATGCAATTCCATGGGCTCGAGATGTACCGTATCTGTAAGGCCGTGGGAATAGGCTATGCGCAAGTAGAGCCGTACTATGATTACGGCAAGAACAGGGAAGGTCAATACGTCAAGACTGATTGGGCACAGATCTTATGTGTAAATCCAAATGACATAAAGAAGCTGGGCGATTTTCCGGTCATGGTAGGATATCAACCGGCTGAGGCGTTTTCAAGCGAGGTTATAACCGGAGCCGGGATACCCGAGTTCCTGGTGGGCGGACGTAAGCGCGGCCAGACTCATTCTTACTACACGGAAGGTCTCTACCGCTACAGAAATTCTTATGAGCCATCGCTCGTATCTTTGCAGGAATTTTCCGCATTTATTTCAGCGGCTTCCGATGAATTAATTAAACGCGAAGAGGAGAGGAGCCGCTCGCATGATCCCGGGGGATGGAAGCCTCCGGTCGTACATTTTAACGACGGACAGCTTGGAATGGCCCCATATTTACTTAAGGCTTACTACCGCGATACGGTCATGAAAGACGCCACTGTCGCATATAGCTCGCACACATATGGCAATAGATGCTTTTTTGTAGGGCAGGCGGGAGAGGATGTTTTGGAAGAGTTGACTGTGCCGGCGGAGAACAGAAAGTACTTCAGACATCACATCGCCGGGTTTCAGCCGGTGGTGGACCTGACATCGGCAGGGGCGCGCACATCAGATCTTTATATGGGTGTGGCCAGACAGCATGTCGAGGATATCACCCGTTATAAGTATGATAATTGGGGTCAGTGGGAAGACCGTGAAATGGTTGCGGTCACAAACGGCGACGTCAGAGAGTTTACAGCACACGTCTTCAGAGAGATAATGCAGGCTGTTATCAAAGAAGAGGTGGTTCAAGACGGTGTAGACCTGGAACATCCTACGCCGGAGCTTGTACGGAAGGCTAAGAGAATAGCGAAGGGTAATATAGGATTAGACCCAAATCTACACGTGCTTTCGTATTCCGGCAGATGTGTGACCGAAAAAGCGGGAAGGGAAAGGGCTTTGACCGATTCAAACATACGCAGTCTTATCGAGATGGGCGTCCAGGTGGTAATTGGGGCAAACTGCTCCAGCGATATTGGAATAGTAAGAAGCCTCCGAGACCTTTCGACTCAATTGGAAAAGGATAAGGCCGCCAGCCCGGGCCGTTATCCGGGCAGTTTTACTCTTATAACTAATATAGATATTGAAACCCAAAGAGGGATCCTTGCCGCCTCTGACGCGCAAGTCCAGGATTCGGACCCGCACACAGAAGCTGCCGGATATTCCGAAGCGGATGTATCTGCGTGCGGCGGAATTGAGATAGCTCCGCCCTGGAGAGAGGGGATATTGCAGGCACAAGGCGTTCCCCTTGATTTTGAGAAGCCGGGAGAGGGCAATACGGTGATCGTCGAGATAAAGCTATCTGAAGGAGATCTGCAGAATATACACAGGGATGAAAATATCAGAAAGAGAGTGGAGGCGGCGTATTTGAAAGCTATGCGCCGACTCTTCAGTATGGGTAAGAACGCCGAAGAATCACTCGTGAAATTATCCGAATACCAGGCGACTTCGGTGAGGCTCAGCAGAGTGCTCGAGGCTCGTATTACGGCGGCAGAATATTTAAGACAATTCAATAAAGCTGTGGCAAAGAAAGAGAATAAGCCTCATGTTGATCCGCGTATCATTTACCAGGCGAACCAAAACATTATAGACGCGCTAAAGGGCCTGGGAGACCTCTCGGCTATTTCTGCCGGCCTGAAAGAGGGCAGGGTATATGAGATACGCGCGGATCATGATAGGTTGGCCGAAATACCTTATGGCGTCGAGATAGTGGATACGTACGTGGAACTGCTAAAGATGAGGGCAACCGATCCGAAGAATATAGTTTTAAAATATTCGGGCAAGGAAGGGCTTATAGCCATTCAATGTTATAAAAATCAGGATGATTACAATAGCGGTCTGATATTAGGGAAGGGCACGGTCGGTGTGGCGGGTCAGCTAAAGAACAGAGAGATAAATATCGTAGGGCTTTTGAATATGGCCATGGCCGCATCAAATATAAGGACAGCTCTGCCCACAGGAGAAACATATGATCAGTACGAAAAAGATCTTATCGCAATGATAAGGGATCAATATAGACAGATTTATGGCCGTGAATTGGCAGTAGCAGAAGAAGATATCCTGGCATTTATCAAGGATCTTCCCGCGATTGATAAACCTCTCGGTGTAGATTCTATGGAATCCTACTATAAACTTACCTACGAAAGACTGCAACAGTCCGCATAAGTTAAGATATAAAAAACCTTGTTATATCATTTTGACAAGCAACACTACTATGATATACTTTTGAGATATATGTTAATCAAATACAAAGAGAGATACAGCACACTAGTCAGAATAATATCGCTGGCCGTGGTTTGTCTGTTTATCTATAATGATCTTGCCTTCGCGCTCGCTCCAAAACTTTTTGTTACTCAAGGTCAGATGCGTAATGAGTATCTTCTCAAATCCTTCCTATTGTCACACGATGCCGTAAATAAATATATTGGCACCAGGATCAATCCCGATAGCCTTATAAATGTTGATATAACGGGCTTAGATTGTTACAGGCCCGACAATATGGTCGTCACTATAGGCGAGTTAGAAGAAGAACAGCCAATAGGCATAGTCGCGATCGAAGGCTTATTAAAAAATACAGGCCAGCTCGCCCATCTTGGACTGGGAAATAAGAACGGTCTTCCGGTTATTTATGTCGACACGCAGTACTTCTACACAGAAACTGTTATATCTCATGAAAAGGACAAAATATCTAAGTGGGAGGCCTTGAGGAACCTGAAAGGCTTAACCTACGCAGAGATGAGGCGTTGGATCAAAAGGTGCATAGATCACCCGGACCCAGTAGAAAAGAAGACATCCCGTCAGATAGCCGAATTGATACATTCCAAGTCGCTCAATCACGATAAGATCAATAAACTCTATGAGGATATAAGAAGAAAATACAGTAATTTTATCGAAGCCGGACTGGACGATGAGGCCAGAGCGCTTCTTGATATGGCCAAAATGTTTGAGCTCTATAAAGACGCTGAATACACCCTGGATAAAGACGATATCGATATAAACATTGCCGCTCATGAATCGCCGGCTGGTCCCGACATAAGTAAAATAGATCCGTTGTTGGAAGGCCTGATACGCGACAACTCTTTTATAGAGCTCTTCAATAAGGCTGTAAAGAAGAATACGGATGTACCAAAGTTTAAGATAGCACCTCTTTTAGAAAGCTGCGTGAAGACAGACGACATATCCGTATTGAGATATGATGACGCAACGCTCTTAGTAGTATCCAAGGAAGGAAAACCATATAGGATCGTGCGTTACGCCTCAAATTTATATGTAGATTATCTATCCGCCCCACGCCTTGATCCAAACGAGAGCCACCTAGCCAATATATTGAGTAACGGTTTTAAGTTTGAACTCCTTCGGGACAGGCCCGAAGTGCTTGCGGATTATATTGATGACATAACCATGTACTATGAAAATCCGATATTAAGGCCTATCGTTGATGAGATCTCATCGGGCGAATACTATAACTTGAGAGAGGCGATCCTCCATTTAAGAGGGATCGCTTATGAATTTAAAGGCTCGAGCGACGAAGAACATAAAAAGATAGGCCAGCACGCTCTTAAGCTTCTGCATTCTCTGATGTACCATGAGAACAAAGGAATACGGGTGGAAGCCAACCGGGTGCTGCACGACATCTACACGGATAGGCCAGAGGATTTCCCGCCGACAAAATCTTATAAGACAGTTCTCCAGGGGCAGCCTCAAACTATAGAAGTTGCATGCCGCAAAGGTGAGATGGAGGGCCGAATTCAATGGTCAATAAATGGTGTAATGCAAGAGCCCATAAAGATGTCAAGGTCTAAGGATGGCACGAAGTTTTCAGCCGTTGTGCCGGTCGATACAGGAACTATGCATTATGCCGTAGAGGTAAATTTGTCCGAGACATGGCGTTATAAAGTCGGCTTAGGGAACGAATCGCAGGTTTCCGGAGTTATAAAGACCCAGAAAGATATGAGAGGAAAGCATATTCTAGAAGTAAGGACGGCTATTTTTGATCTGGCAAAAGGTGAAGACGGTAAACCCGTATGGAATAAGGACGGCTCGCTTTCAATAAGTAACTTCGACCAGTTAAGAAAGTTACTGCCGGAATTGAAGAAGCGTTACGACGCGATATGGCTTATGGATTGTTTTGAATGGGGGCCTGTAAGGCATCCCGGAAAAGATCCTTCAAGTTTTGCGCCTATAGATCACATTACAATTGCCGCGTCATTGGGCGGAGAAGAGTCATTGGATAGGTTAAGGCAGGAAGCAAAAAGCACAGAGAAGAAGATAGACCTGATTCATAATCTGATACCCCATATATCTCAATCAAATACAACTTTGCCCGTTTATTTTCCCGTCTATCGTTTTGACGGGCCACGGCTTGTAAGGCATGATTCAAGCGACGGCCAGGGTGATTGGGATGACTCATTCCAGCCAAATTGGCGCCGTAAAGAAGTTTTGGACCGGTATGAGTCGATGGTTATGCGGCTTGCGAAAAAGGGAGATTCTTTCAGAGCTGATGTCGCGCACGCTTTTGATACCACATTCCAGGTTGACAATAGCGCCATTGGCATGGCCCGGATATTCGGAGATATCGTTACAAACCAGAGGCGAGATAATGGCGACGGTTGTTTCAAGACGACGGATCTGTCGGGCACCGGAGAGCCGAATGTCATATTGTCCAGGCTTGCATATGAGATACAGGCAAATGCCCCCAATAGCCTTATATACGGAGAAAACTTTGCTACCAAGACAGAGGATAGAGGTTGGCAGGCAAATGACGAGCGGCTTATAAAATCAGGAGTAGTGCCCTACAATTCCCTCCACGAAGAGCTTGCCCACGTATTAAGAGATTCCCGGGATGTATCCGTAATTATAGACCACATGCTCTACAGAAAATGGGTCCACGACCAATTCGGCGGCCAGGATGTCACTGTCTATGCAAGCCATGACTACCAGAGAGATCCCCAGATACCCGATGAGATATACAGGGATAGGCCGCCACTACAGCTATACGGCGATGGAATAATACCTTTCATGGCCTCGATATTCTTACTCGATTATCACGGCCCCATACTATGGCATTTTGCAAGATTGCTCGGAGACGAAAACGATGATTTTAATAAGAGGCACAATCTCTCTTTAGCTGAATTCTGGAAGATATGGGTAAACAATATACGGGATCGGGATCTTTATGAAGGATCTGTCCAGGCAAGCCTGCAGTATCTAAAAGAGAACCCGAACCTTGCAAAATTAGGCGATTATGTAGAGGCGCTTAAAAAGATGCTCGAGGAATACGACGCCATGAAGTCTGCCGATATGCGGCTAGAGCGTCATGGATCCGACTGCATGTCTGTATTGAAGATGAAAGGCGACGAAGCAGTCCTGGGAATAGTAAATTACGGGTATCACGTAAAAGATATTTCGCGTCAGTTAATGGAGCTACCAGAGATCAAGGATGACGAAGTCTTTGAGCTTAAGGAGGTCTTCCGTTACAGAAAAGACGGCGGTTTGGTTTCGGGCGCATCAAGGTATGTAGCGGGCCGGGAACTACGCAGCCTAGGGATACATGAGACGCTGCGTGCCTGGGAAACGGTAGTGTACTCGATAAAACCTGTTAAAGCCGAAAAATATTCTCTGGGCACCATTCTTAATTCTATGGCAACTTACAAGAGCTTTGGTGCTGAGGACAGGGTAAAAGAGAGCTTTGTCAGCACATATCTCCAGAACGCTTTAGAGAAGGGCGAAGAGGCAGATTTCAGGGAGATGATAGTTAAGCTTATTAGGATATCTAAAAATGTTAATACGGTCGGGCTCGGAGATGTAGCTACCGTTCTCTATGATATAGCCCAGGCCTATCCAAAGCACAAGAGCAGGCTAAATGATTACATGACCCGCATAGCGCTTGAGGGCGGCCTAGGAACAGATATGGGTATTCGTTACGATGCGGTCAAAGTGTTACGTGGAATGCAGATCGGAGAGGTGGCGCTTCTCTCTTTAGAAGCGCGGGACATAGCGGGTTTAGGAGGCCTTGCCCTATATATTAAGGATATTGGAACGGCTTTTGTCGACCTGGGCTTGGACACAACAATATTTACGGGCATCTTTAACAATAATAGAGAAGGCCACAGGATATTGGAGGCGGTAATTAATAGCGCGAAACTTTCATATGCCGGCAGAAGCGTTACGGTGCCTTTTTACGGAGAGAGCCCTGAAACGATAGATCGTTTTAACAGGGCCTATATATATGGCGGCATGCTTGGGGGCAAGGTCAGGACTTACGCCCTCCAAAACGACAGATATATGGATGTGCTATACGGAGGCGCCACCGCCGAAGACCTTATGCGTAGATACAGATTCTTCTCGCTGGGTGCTCTGGAAGCGATACGTGCCATGAATATTCATCCCGCGGTCATTCAGACCAATGAAGGCGCTACCGGGTTAGCCATGGCATATCTCACACAGCCGGAATATAGCTATTTGATAAACGACCCGCATTTCAATAGTTTCAATAGACCCATAGAGCTTGTTCATGTCGGCCATAATTCCAATAGAAGTTATCAAAATATAGTCATGGCCGACAACGAAGGAGATAAAAAACATTTGATGCGCATAGGCGGACTGAACCCGGACCGATATGAGGACCATATGCTTGTGTCGGAAGACGCGAGATCTCTGGAGATAAACCCAACTCACGCGGCTAACGTCAGGAGCGATCATTCTGTAACGGTAAGCCCCGGTTATCGTGATCATACAGCGACTTATTCCGGTCAGCTTGGCATTTCGGGCGAAAAGCTCGCCGAAGACCGTTATCTGGGTGTGCAGAATGGCATAGATGCCGTAACTTGGCAGAAGAGGCTCTTGGACAAGAAGACATTCTTTGAATGCAAAGATAAGGCAGAGAGGATGCGTTTGTTTGAGGAGGTAAGTAAAAAGATAAAACCCGCCGCTAAAAAAGAACTGCAGGCCACGCTCGGCCTGAAACAGAGTGAGAATTCATGCATCTTCACTATGCTGCACAGGCTTTGTGAGCAGAAAGGTTACGAGATTGCGATAGATTCGATCCGTGAACTTCTTGATAATAGCGATGATGCGCAGGTTGTGATTGGAGGACCCGCGGAAGATTCTGATCAGGGCAGGTATTTTGTAAGAGAGATAATTAAGATACAGGATAACCCAAGGTATAGAGGCAGATTCAAATATGTGGGCGGTGTGAACCCTAATTCCAGGCTCTATGAGCTTATGTATCTCGGAGCGGACGTATTTTTAATGCCGTCGAAATTTGAACCGGCTGGCTTGAGCCAGCTGGAAGCGCTCGCTGCGGGCGCTGTGGTGGTGGCCAGGGATATTGATGGATTATCCACTTCCATAATAGATGTAGAAGAGGCCGCGAAGAAGGGTGTTGCTGCGAACGGTTTCAAGTTCTTTGATTTTACCTCAGCTGAATTAACCAAGGCCATGGATAGAGCTCTTGTCGCCTTTAAGGCAAATGGCAGGATCAATGAAGGACAGATTAGTGACTGGAACAAGCTAGTATACAATGCGCTCACTTACGACTCCAGATGGATAAGGCCGGCTAAGCAGTATATAAATGACATCTATGCAAGTAAGACCGGCGTAGATATGGAGCGCACGACAGATTTCCCGGAACTACTTCTCATATTCCGTGAGGCCGAAGAGTGCCAGGCACAATGGGGCAGACTGGAAAGCGTAGATAGTCTTGAAAAAAGACTTATAGAACACGGATATAACACGGACAGGGGTCTTGATTATGTTTTAGAAGATGCGGTTAAGGAATTGAAGAGGATCACTGATGACACAGAAATGGGAAGCCCTGTAAAAGAATTGGCGAAAAAATATTATGAACGATACAGATCGTATCTGCCGGCTACGGTTTCTGGTATGCGCACGACCGATAGATCCGATGAAATAATCGACGCGGGACCGGGCACTCGATTCTACAAGACACCGGAGGATAGAGCAGCTACTTCTAAAAATGCCATAGAAAACCCTAGGGCTGATTACGCTTCGGCGAGACGCATGGTAGAAGAATTGCTGGACTTGTACAATAATATGGAAAGTTTGGCAAAAGATGCCAATAAGACCGAAGATACCGCTCATAAAGCCGTGCTTAAAAAATATTGGATCGGATATCTTGGCAGGATAAAAGATATCTGTGATTCGATAGGTATTAAAGCGCAGGAATGGGACGAGTATTCCTATTATAAGAAGGAGTTGGAGAGGGTTGGCAATCATATATCTACGTTGTATGGGGATATAAATCGTGCATTTGAAAGCGATGATAAGGATTCGCTATTTAGGTTAAACCAGCAATTGATCGATTCAAACCGAAAGAGAATGAAGTATCAACTCAAGGCAGCTCTGCTTATAGCGGAGGGAAAGTCCGGGCTTAAAGATCCCAAGATGATACGTAACGCCGCCTGCAAGGCCGTGCAGGGTGGGCTCTATTCATGCCAGAGACTTGTGGAAGAACTGAGTATGCGCGGTGCCAGATTAGAGACAATGGCAAAGATGTATGAGTTCAGGCTCGGTGACCTCGATCTTCAAATAGAGCGCGGCTACGGAGATAAAGAGGTTTACAGGAAGAAGGGATGGATAAGAGTAGGCTCGAGGCTGGTCCGGGCGAGAAGATCTTTCAAGACAAAGAAATATGACGATGCAGTGAGCACCCTGGCTGTGCTGAGCGATGTCTATTCTGGCAAGGCCTTACAGATGCCGGAGAAATACAGAGAAGCGCTGGAATTGATAAACGGCCTTATAGGTTGGGTCAGGGACGTTTCGCTTGGCAGGAGCCCGCCCGATAGCAAGGAATTATCCTACAAGATAAAAAGATTGAATGCTTTAATAGGAGGAGAGCGCCACAAAGTATGGCAGGTAATTGAAACCAAGAGCATATTGACCGTAAAGATAGATACCATAAAGAGCGTGCAGCTGCAATTCATAGAAGCCAGCCGCGTAAAGACATTCCTAGAATATTATATAGAGAGAATAAACTGGGCATTACAGACGAAGGCCGGCAGGCTTTCAAAGCGCTCCCGCCAGATGATATTGACGGGCCTTGTGAATGTCCAGGAATGGCTTGAAGCGGGCATGGTCGACGAAAAGCACGAGTCTGCGCAGGATATGGGGCCTGCTATTGATTATTTGAAGAGAGAACAGGACAGGGCAGCAAAAGAGAGCCTTGTAAGAATAAGAGAGCGCATCGGCAAAAGAGCTGCCGATCTGGACGCACAGAGGCAAGCGCTCGAGAAACAGATCTCGGAGAGAAAAGCTCCGCTCCAATCCGCGTCGCAAGCGGCGCCGACTGCAGAGGAAAATATGCCGGGCCCGGCGAGTGGACAGATAAGTTTTGCCCTTAGATGCAAATTAGTGCAAGAATTGATCACCTCTCAACCAGGCCTTGCCGAGAATATTACAGCGCTAATCGCGGCTGTAACAGAACAACGTCCATCCGTTTTAGAAGGGGTAAGAGAAGCCGACTTTACGGCTTATGTCCAACGGATATTAGCAAGTATAAAAGAAGACGAGGGGTTCCTGTTCTATACTGCCTCGGAGCCTCCCCCGATGGCGGATATGCTGTCAGGCCTATCTTATGAAGATAAAATGGAGCTTAGCGAGGATCTTGGATTAACATATCTGCTGCAGAAAGCCGGCGTCAATGAAGCCAACAAGAGTGTCGTGGAATGCATACGAAACGCTGCTGTCGAGCTCAAGTCGGGAGCCCCGGATACCTTTAACGTTTATCGACTTAAGTTCACCTCGACATATAAGACCCTGTACCCTGAAAATCAGACGGTGCTTGCCAATTATTATGTCCCCAAAGAAGTGGAAAAACCATTTCCCACAGTTGTTGTCGCAAGCCACATGTCAAGAGACGCTATTTCAAGACCGATATCGCTATACCTGGTAAGGAACGGATTTGCAGTTCTTGAGGTCACGCTTCCGTTCTATGGATCACGGACCCCGAGAGAAGCAATGTCGACAACTCCAATCAACGGATTTTTTGCTCTGGATTTCGACACAAAGTTTTATCTCGAATTCTTTGAACAAAGCGTAGCTGACATGAATCAGGCCGTCCTGTGGTTGCGCACGCGCCCTGAAGCGGACAAGGAGAGGATAGGAATAGTTGGACAGAGCAAGGCCGGCACAGTTGCGAGCCTAGTGTACAGCACAAATGAATACGTGAAGTATCTTGCCGCAGTATCACCGCTAGTCGACCACGCCGCATCCATCTGGGACGTAAAAGAAGAATACATAGTGCGGGACTGGTTGGAAAAGAAAGGTGTTACAAGAGACAGTTTTGCAGAGGCTACGAGATCCGTCAGGCCTTCATACATAGCCAGCAAAGGAAAAAAAGACCCGAACAATATATTACTCGCAGCGAGTGAAAAAGATAATATTACGCCCTTTGCATATGTTGAAGATCTGTGGTTCGCGTTAGGCAGACCCAGGATCATAGTGCTGGACAAGGAGGCTCATTCAAAGGTGGACCATCTATTCGGGTTTATGCCAAATATGCACGAACTATTTCCATCCATAGCGAACTTGTTTAAGCAGGCGCCCGCGCCGCAAGCCGCGCAAAAAACGCTCCTTGGTAATTTGGATGAGCTGGAGAGGATGCTTAATAAGGCGGAACAGCTTGCGAGCAGGTTTGAGCGAAAAGATATTTCCCCTAAGGAAGCTTCGGCATATTTACAACGCCTGGTAGTCATGGTTGAAGACAATGCCGCTTTGATCGAAAGAAATACCGGATCCAGTCCCGAGATCAATAAACTTGCCACAGGCATCGCGGATATATACTACATGTTTAACCTCTATGATGATGCGCGGATGAAGTCGGATATCGCCCACGCCAGAGAGAAGGCCAGGATGATCAGGTCGCTCTTGCTCCCGGCGCCGGCTGCAGATGCAAATGCCGAAACTCCTTACAAAGTAACTTTACAAAAAATAGGCGCGGAGTCATGGCGCTCGATCTGCGGTAAAGGTACCTATGACTTTACGGTCGTCGAAGCAGGCCCAAAGACACCCGGTGAAATTCAGCAGGCATTCCACAGATTCATAAAGAAGAATTTCCCGAACGAGGACGCGGACTGGTTGGCCAGGGAGGCTTTTGAAGAATATAGGCCGGAGAGAAAATATCTTTTATTATGTAAAGGCGAAGTAGTCGGATATTACCAGATGTGGTATGTAAGTACACTACAGAATATTTATGTAGAGGAGCCGGATTACCGCGGTACAGGTGCCGCAGATGTACTCGTCCAGCATATCCTGGAATATATGATGAAAGGCAATAAGGATAAGAAGATAATATATCATATAATGCGTGATCATCGTAGGGCTATACAAGGTCCCTCTCACTCAGGGACGATCGAAGATTTAAGGCGTGAACTTGGTTTGAACAGCATAGTAGAAATACTGCCCGCTTCGCAAACCTCCCCGCAAGCCACTTCGGTCGTGGGCGTAACGCAATTGGTACCCGTTCGTAACTTTGGAAAAACCGGATTGAGTTTTCCTGTTTTGGGCATAGGTACTGTCTGGTTTGGACGGCAATGGCCGCCGGATGATAGTTCTTATGCTTATCCGGAATTCGGTGAGGTAAGAAATTACTTGGACGGTGTATTCGCAGATCTAGGTAATAATAGCAGGGCTATAATGATAGATACCGCTGCCGCTTATGGCTCAACCGAAGAGGTCATAGGAAGATATTTCAGAGAAAGGCCTGATCTATTTTCAAAGGCCTTTATTGCGACAAAATGGGGTGAAGAATACGATATATCTACCGGTAAATCGGACATAGACCATTCTAAAGAACGCCTGATAGCCTCAACTAAAAGAAGTTTGGAACGTTTGGGAAAGATGGACTTACTATACATCCATGGGGCAACTCTAGAAGTTCTAAGTAATGGAGAAGTAATGGAAGAGATGCGCCGCATGAAGGACGTGCATTATGGAGGTTTAAGTCTAATAGGCGCCTCGATTTCGAGAGAAGATGTGCTAGAAAGGTCGGTCAGGGAAAATCTGATAGAAGGGCTGGATGTTATACAGATGCCGGGATCGGTCTTTCTGAATAGACCGGATCTGGTAAATGCGATATATGAAAAAGGTATCGCGATAGTTATCAATTCGCCGATCAGGAAAGGTGACAAAAGAACGCCGGGAGCTATTTATGCTGATTTGCTAGGGCATAGAGAATTAGCTGTGATACTGACCGGCACAAGACATCATTTAAGAGATAATATAGGATATTGTCTGCCTGAGCCGCAAGCCGAACCTGCGCCCCAGGCAGCGTCCCTCTACAATGAAGAATTGCGGACTGCTAAGGTTTTGGTACTGGCGGGCCCCAGCGGAGCCGGAAAGAGCACATTCCTTAACAGAATGATCAAGAGTGGTGAAAATCGCTTTTATTATCCGCCTCTTACAACTAACAGGAAGCCGCGCGATAGCGAAAAAGAAGGTGCGGGATACCATTTTGTTGACGACAAAACATTCCTGGATATGGAGGCAAGGGGGGAGATCATCCTTGCAAGGCAGGGCGCCGTCTATCGCTATGGGACATTCAGAAAGTATCTGCAGGAAATAATTGATGCGTCGAGATCCGGCAAGATCACGGTTCTTGAAACAAACGACGCTCAGGTGATAGACAATATGAAGCAGGTCTTTCCCGCATTGAAAGTCATAGCTATACTGCCTGCGCCTCTTGAAGATTTCCTGGATGCAGGAAAAAGAATTTCTCTTGAAGAAGATCTGTCCGCCAGACTCAGAGGAAGGAGCTCGATGAGCCAGGATGAGTTGAATAGACGATTAAGAGAAAGCATAGATAATGCGCCAGGTGTAGCAAAGATAGCCGACCTGGTAGTCGTCAATAAGAAAGGCATGGCCGACGATGCAGAGTATGAAAAATTTGAGAAGTTTGTAACTGAAATGCTGAAAGCCGCGCTGCAAGCCGCGCCGGCCGCCGATGCGGCAAGAGCGAAAGCCGAGCATATATTACAGAATATTTTAAGCAAGAAATTTATGGATGTAGCTCCCGACTTCATAGAATGGAAACGTAATTCTATACCGTGGATTCTGGACTTTGCAAATTGCCCATTAAAAGAGGTCCTCGCAAATGCCATAGAGACTGAATATAAGTCTTCAAAGATGACAGTTTCGTTTGATTATGTTATATCAAGGTGTGCCAATGGACTGTTCTTTGGAATTTATGACGAAAGCGCTGTTCAGGATGAAATAGTAGAGATGATTCTACATCACATAATCACACTAAGCGTGGACATGGTAGCTACCAGGCAGCATAAGGACAAGATAGAAGGATTGTGTAAAAAAGTAAATGAATCGATGGCCCGATATACATCATCGAATTTGAATTTTATGAGCCCTAATGACGTATATATATCCACATTCGATAATGAATATGGAAGGTTGTATTACGATGCTGACTGCGATAAATTCCATATTGGGTTATATGAAATTGCCAATACTGAGGAAGACGAATTGGTGAGGATGTTGATACATGAGCTTGTTCATAGAAAAGTATCAAAGAAATTGGGCCTTCAATATTTCGACGAATTGATAGCACGATATTTTGAGTACGATATAACGGGTCAAATCCCGAACTTCCCGGATCCTGATTACAAGAGAAAGTTCGATGAATGGATGAAGGTTGCTGAGGCGCTTGTCGGTAAGGTTGGAAAGGATGCCTTTGTTCGGGCATGCTTTGATGATAACGTTGATCTAATACAATCTTTGGGACAGCCGCTTTTTGAATATTTATGCAAACTGGATTACATAGACTGGGATGATGCTTACTATAGCGGCAGCCCGGCAGATAATGTTGCGCAGCGCATACTATCAATACCCGTAGTTTCCGATCAAGCTGCGCCGGCTACCACCGTACAAAATATTATTGAGAATGTGACCGATGTCAAGCCGAGGATAAAAGTGATCGTCCTGGATTGGGACGGGACGATCGTAGACACTTTGCCGTTTGATCTGCCGACATGGGGTATCATATACGCTAGGATCATGAAAGGCGAAGGCCGCGATTATATGCCACCAGAAGAAGATATGGCGGCCGGAATAGAATTTCTGAAAAAGACTTCCGGGGCGTCCCTCTATGAGCAGATAGCGATGATCCGAGCGATGGCCGAAGAGCGTGGGGTCAAAAATTTAAGGAGCGTGGAAGAGTACGTTAAAGAGAAGAACGCATTAGTTGCCGAAGCTGTAAAACGGCAACCCAAAGAGAGTATAATTATCAGGAATAGTCTGCAATTTTTGAAAGAGCTAAGAAGACGCGGATTCACGGGGAAGATAATACAGACCAGCGGAGCGCCATATACTCTATTAGGAGAGATCGTAGATTTTACAGGCCTCAGGGGAATGTTTGATGAGGTATACGGATCCTACCCGCTGGAAATGAAAGAGAAGCCTCATGATAAAGCCGAATTGATCAGATCTCTTAAGGCCCGATACAATCTTTCAGATGACCAGATAGTGATGATCGGCGATGGGATCTCGGATGTAAAACAGGCTAAAGCAGCCGGTGCGGTAGCTGTCGGGATAGTATCCGACGTCAGATCAGAAACAGAGTTTAAGGCCTCCGGAGCAGATCTTGTTATAAGAGCGGAAGGTATCAGCAAGGATATCATACCTTTCCTCGGAGCAGAATTCGCGCCCGCGCCGCAAGCCGCGCCGGATGCCGCCGCAGAAGACGAGAAGCTAAAAGGCAAGGGATCGCCGGCGGATCTTTTGGAGTTGATAAAGAATACCCCTGAATTGATGCGAAAAGCGCTGGATTGGAAGGGTCTGGGCGGCATAACCGAGCAAGATATCGCAAAAGTAAGTTCTTATAGTGAGAGAACCATTCGTAGAGAGCTGAAGACATTGGATACTCTAAGAATACTCGTGCAGGCAAGCCGTACCGATAACTACAGGTTCGATCGCAAAATGTTAGGACCGGATATTGATCACACAAAGACTTTGATCAATGCAATTAACGATATCCGATATATTGCAGGAAAGCAAGGCGACGAAAAGCCTATGCACCGCGGCGCCATAGATTTGTCAAAGATGGGTACTGTAAAAGCATTGGTCAAGATGGCGGTATTTAAAGAGCTCAATAATGGCTATCTTCCCACACTCGAAAAAGATAAGATCCTGTGGCATATTATCGAACGAGGTGTTATACCGCGAGAGCAGGGTGATGCCATAGTCACGCAGATCAATAAGGCGTTCAGGAATAACGATCTGCCTGAAAGGGTCTGGATACTGGACGAGAATAAAAATACCTCGGAAGCAATAGCCGAGATACGCGAAAAATTCCCAAATTCCATAATAGACGTAGCTTTGGCGAGTAAAGATAGCATAAACAAGATGCCGGATGACGATCAGGTAAAGATGCTCGTCTTCCGCGGATGCCATGATTTCGTACAGTTGGAAGGCGTGATAGCCGCGTTAAGAGCCTTGCATTCACAGGATGCCCTTGCGAGATTGAGGCATATATACCTGATAATGACAGATCATATTTTTGCCGGAGAACTTCCGTCCGCATCGGATAGTATCAAAGAATTCGCGCGCAAATTCGCATTTGATCTGCCGCCCGCAGAAAATGCGCCTATAAACGACATACCGGAACTGAACAAGCGCCTCTTGGCACTCCTCACCGCGGCGTAATCTAAGCCAAATTGTATTGACCCCGTCCAGGCTTTATAATACAATAATTGTCTCTTAATGAGGATAATTATGA
This sequence comes from uncultured Planctomycetia bacterium, assembly GCA_964450115.1. Taxonomy (GTDB): domain Bacteria; phylum Omnitrophota; class Gorgyraeia; order 2-01-FULL-45-10; family 2-01-FULL-45-10; genus 2-01-FULL-45-10. The sequence continues at coordinate 12,670 of CAYVCD010000007.1, read as the reverse complement.
TAATGATGAAGCCGATCACTTCGATTGCAGCAAAATTTGGAATACCAAGGAAGCATCTTGAGCTTTTTGGGGATTTTAAGGCTAAAATATCGCTCGATATCCTCAAAAAACCGGGCTCCCGCAAGGGAAAGTATATAGTTGTCACCGGTATTACGCCAACGCACTTAGGCGAGGGTAAGACGGTTACGACTATAGGCCTATCGATGGCCTTAAACAAGCTGGGGAAGAGAGCGGTCGCCTGCATCAGGCAGCCATCCATAGGACCGTTCTTCGGGGTAAAGGGCGGTGGAGTCGGCGGTGGCAAGTCATTGGTTCTGCCGGAAGAAGATATAAACTTGCACCTGACGGGAGATATCCACGCTGTCAGCCAGGCGCATAACCTTTGCGCGTCATTCATAGATAACCACCTTTACAGGGGCAACGCTTTAAATATCGATGTCGAACGCATCTATTGGCGCAGGGTCGTAGACGTGAATGACCGCGCTTTGAGGCGAGTCGTGATAAGTTCTGGCGGCGCCGATCAGGGAGTCGAGAGAGAGACTGGCTTCGACATCACCGCGGCAAGCGAACTTATGGCGATATTGGCTCTGTCTGAATCGATCCCTGACTTAAGAAGACGGATATCAAAGATCATAGTCGCGCTTACTAAGGACGGCAAGCCCGTGACCTGCGAAGACTTGAAGGTTGCCGGATCTATGGCGCTATTATTGCGCGATGCGATAAAACCGAATCTCGTACAGACTAGTGAAGGCACGCCGTGCATAATTCATACGGGCCCCTTCGCTAATATCACTCACGGAAATAGCTCGGTCATTGCCGACAGAGTAGGTCTAAAGCTTGCCGATTTCGTCATCACCGAATCAGGGTTCGGAGCGGATTGCGGATTGGAAAAATTTGTAGATATTAAATGCAGACAAAGCGGCTTGAAACCCGACGCTGTCGTCCTGGTAGCATCTATAAGAGCGCTAAAGATCCATTCAGGCCTATTCAAGATGACCGTAGGAAAGCCGCTAGATAAAGAGATCGAGCGTGAAAATTTAAAGGCAGTGGAGCTCGGTTCATCGAATCTTAAGAAACAGATAGAGAATTCGATTATTTACGGCGTACCTTGCGTAGTGGCTATAAATAGATTTAAGACGGATACCGATAAGGAGATCGCGCTTGTTAAAAAGATAGCGCTTAAAGCTGGTGCCTATTCATGCGTCGAGAGCGAGGTATTCGCAAAAGGTTCCAAGGGCGGTATCGATCTCGGCAATGCCGTTATAGAGGCGGCAAAGACAAAGAGCTCTTTCAAGTTCTTATATTCGCCGGCATCATCGATAAAAGAGAAGATGGAAAGAATAGCTAAAGCGATATACGGCGCTAAGGCGGTCAGCTATGAGCCGCTCGCACAGGCTAATGTGGAGATATACGAGAAGCTTGGACTGGGTGGGCTACCGATCTGTGTGGCGAAGACTCATCTATCGCTCTCGCACGATCCGGCGCTAAAGGGGGAACCTAAAGATTTTGTGTTGCCGGTGCGGGAGATAAGGCCATCGGTTGGCGCGGGATTCTTATATGCGCTATGCGGAAAGATACTTACAATGCCTAGTCTGCCGTCCCATCCAGTAGGTGAGTGTATCGATGTGGACGCTAAAGGGAGAACGAAGCTATGTACGTTAAAGAGAGCATCGAAAATTATCTGAACGATCTTGCGGCACGCAAACCCGCTCCCGGCGGGGGAAGCGCAGCGGCGTTGAACGCTGCGATCGGCGCAGGGCTTTTATCCATGGTGGCCGTCTATACCGATGGCGCAGAAGCGGTCCTGAAAAAGACGGAAGAAGCCAGGAAGAGGTTGCAGGCATTGATCGATGCGGATATCGAGGCATACGGTAAATTGTCAAATGCAATTAAAGAATGCAAAGATCCGGCAAAGCTGGAAGCCGCTTATAAAGACGCAGCAAGGCCGCCTTATGAAGTTTGTGTAATATCCGCCGAATGTCTTAAGTCATGCGAAGAGCTGGCCGACCGCGGCAACAAGAATCTTATTACGGATGTGGCGATAGCCGCGATATGTCTTGAAGGCGCTTTCTTTGCGGCCAAATACAATGTCTACATAAATTTGAAGTACATCAAGGATATGAATTTCATAGGTGAAATGCATAAGGTGCTCCAGCCTTTAGAGGAAGAGCTGCCGTGCGTCAAAGAAGAGATCCTGGAAAAGTGTGAAGAGGTGATCAGATGAGCGCGAAGCTGCTAGAAGGAAAGGTTATAGCGGAGAGCCTGAAGGCTAAGATAAAAACCGAAGTCGAAGGTTTGAAGTCGAAGACCGGACGCGTTCCGAAACTGGTAGCTCTGCAGATAGGCGAGAATGCATCGTCGGCCGTTTATGTGAAAGCTCAGAAAAGGAGCGCTGATTCACTCGGCATTGAGTACGAATTAAAGGTCGCACCCGGCACCATTTCCCAGGCCGGGGCTGAGAATCTCATAAAGAACATGAACATGGATGACAGTATTACGGCTGTCATATTACAGCTTCCCGTGCCGAAGGAGATAGACGCGAAGAGACTGATAGACGCGATATCTCCATCGAAAGATGCCGAGGGCATGCACCCTGAAAATCTCGGTAAGATAATATCGGGCCAATATAAGATAGGGCCATGCACAGCAATGGCGGTAATGGAGCTGTTGGAATCTGCAGGGGTAAATTTATACGGAAAAGAAGCGGTCGTGGTAGGCCACTCAGAGATAGTAGGTAAACCGCTTAGTTTAATGCTCTTAAATAAATTCGTGACTACTACAGTATGCCACATTGCAACGGGTGAGCGCGGCGTCTTGTCCGAGCACGTAAAGCGTGCCGAGATACTTATAGCGGCCGTTGGCAAGGCGGGGATAATAAAGGGCGATTGGATAAAAGACAATGCTATAGTCATAGACGTGGGCATAAATAAGGTCGGCGAAAAAATAGTCGGGGATGTGGAGTTCGACGGCGCTTCTCAAAAGGCATCATACATTACACCCGTCCCGGGAGGGGTAGGGCCTTTGACGACGACTATATTGATGCGTAATACATTGGAATTATTTAAGGCGGGATCAAAATGAGTTTTTGCGAAAAGATCAGATCGGGAAAATTTGTCGTAACGACCGAGATGGGCCCTCCGAAGGGTATCGACGTCAAAGAGCTACTGGAAGATGCCGACCTTATTAAGGGCAAGGTCGACGCCGTAAATATCACGGACCTGCAGAGCTCCATATTAAAGCTCGGCTCTCTTGCCGTATGTTACTTGTTAAAGCAAAAGGGTATCGAGCCGATAATGCAGATGACTTGTCGCGATAGGAATAGGCTTGCTCTACAGTCCGATCTATTGTCTGCTGCGGTACTTGGAATAGAGAACGTGCTCGTTCTCACGGGCGATTATCCTACAGCGGGCGATCATCCTGAAGCAAAGCCGGTCTTTGACCTGGGATCGATCGAGCTCTTAGATGTGATTAAAGGATTGCAGGCCGGTAAGGACATGAAAGGCAATCTTCTGAAAGGTGTGCCGAAATTCTGCGTAGGCGCCGTGGTAAATCCCGGCGCAGATCCTCTCGAGCCCGAGATAATAAAGATGGAGAAGAAGATCGAAGCGGGGGCGGTATTCTTCCAGACGCAGGCGGTATATGACATTGAGCTATTTAAAAGATTTTTGGACGCGTCAAAACATCTGAAGACAACGATACTTGCCGGTATAGTCTTATTAAAATCGGCCGGCATGGCCAGATACATGAACGATAATATTGCCGGTGTATTTGTCCCGGAACATCTTATTAAAGAGATGGAAGGCGCAAGCGTCAAGAGCGCCAAATCGATAGAGATAGCGGCGCGGTTGATCAAGGAGCTTAAGCCGCTGTGTCAGGGCGTGCATATAATGCCGATCGGATGGGATAAGAAGGTCCCCCAGGTGTTGGAAGCGACGGGATTATAAAGTGGAGAGATGATGTCAAAAGTTGCGTCAGAAGTCACGGTAAAAACAGTCGCGGGCTTAATGGTGAACGGCGCTAAGAAGTTATACGCCGAGGCCGATGACTTTTTAAATAATACGATAAAAGAAAAAGGACCCGATCAACAGGTGGGCTTTCCTGAGACCGCGTTCTATCTACCTTTAGCCAACGCTCTTTTAGGATTAGAAACCAAGACCTTGTCGGATGCGAAGAAGATATTATCTATCGCCAAGACACTTTTGGCCAACGTGCCTGCCGATGAAAATAAATGGGACACATTCTTAAAGGACGCTTTGAACTCCGGAGTTGCCGCAATACTTGCCGAAGAATTAATATGTGCCTTACGGTATCTTTACGGCAAAGAGCCACAAGAGAACTGTCCAGGATTCCTGCCTGACACATTATTGAGAAGCCTCGGGATCCAGCTTGTGGACGGAAGGATGTCGGGCATTGCGGTGGTGCTGGGGAAGGCAAAAGATAATAAGTCGGCCGTTGATATCGTAAGAGACCTGCAGAAGCGCAATATATTGACGCTAGTAGGCGGGAATGTAGATGGCGTAAGCATAATAGACCAGCTAAAAGATGGCGGCCTGAATATGGGGCTGGAATCTTATGTGGTTCCTTTTGGCCGCGATACGATCTCGATAGCATATGTGCTGAACTTCGCGATAAGGGCGGCTCTGACATTCGGCGGAATAAAGGCAGGCAACACCAAGGCTTGCGTAGATTATGTGCGGGATAGAGTGCCGGCATTTGTGTTGTTATTGGGCGGGGTCGATGAGATCAAAGCCGCTACGGGCGCGGGCGCTCTCGCCGCCGGAGTGCCTATAATAACAGATCTGGATTTGCCGGAAGTAAGAGTTCCGGGCGTATGCGCTCACGAGGAATGTCTGGTAAAAGAGTTTGACCACAAAAAGATAGTGCAGAAAGCTATAGAAGCGCGCGGCATTAAGATCAAGATCACCCAGATACCGATACCGGTGCCTTGCTCGGCCGCATTCGAGGGCGAGCGCGTAAGAAAAGAGAATACTTATGTCCAGTTCGGAGGCAAGTACTCGGCGGCTTTTGAATATCTGAAGATGAAGAAGATGGAAGAGGTCGAGGATGGCAAGATAGAGGTAATAGGCCCTGAGATCGATTCGATCAAGGAAGGCTCGGATGTGCCGCTCGGCATCCTCATCGAGGTAGCCGGCAGAAAGATGGCGCAGGATTACGAACCCATACTGGAAAGACAGGTACATAAATTCCTGAATTACGCCATGGGCATATTCCATATGGGCCAGCGTGATATGAACTGGATGAGGATATCAAAGGACGCAAAAAAAGCAGGATTTAAGATACGCCATTTTGGTGATCTATTGGCGGCGAAGTTCCACGACGAATATGGCGCTATAGTCGATAAGGTCCAGGTAAAATTGATCACGGATGAAAAGGAAGTGAAGAAGCTTTTACCGGAAGCGCGTAAGGCTTATGTGGCGCGTGATGAGCGCCTCGCGGGAATGACCGACGAATCAGTAGACACATTTTATAGTTGTACTTTATGCCAGAGCTTTGCTCCCGATCACGTCTGCGTGGTGAGCCCCGAGAGGCTCGGACTTTGCGGCGCATATTCGTGGCTCGACGCCAAAGCGGCGCATGAGATAACTCCGACAGGCGGCAATCAGCCGATAAAGAAGAGTAAGGCAATAGATACCGTAAAAGGCATATGGGAAGGCGTAAACACATTTATTCATGACGCATCGCATCAGCGTGTGAGCCAGATGTCGATATATTCACTGATAGATTCGCCCATGACTTCGTGCGGCTGCTTCGAATGTATCGTGGCTATTGCGCCCGAGGCGAACGGCGTAATAATCATCAATAGGGAATATACCGGCGAGACTCCCGCAGGAATGAAGTTCACGACATTGGCAAATATGGTAGGCGGTGGAAATCAGACTCCGGGATTCCTAGGAGTGGGTCGTTTATATATCGTCAGCAAAAAATTTATTTCGGCTGAAGGTGGATTGAAGCGTATCGTGTGGATGCCAAAGGAATTAAAAGAGGCGCTTGGTGACAAGCTGAAGAAGCGCTGTGAAGAGATCGGTGAGCCCGATCTGTTAGAAAAGATAGCTGATGAGACGATAGCAACTGACGCGGTCGCTTTAGTGCAGTATCTGGAGAAGGTCAACCATCCGGCATTCGCAATGCCGCCATTGATGTAAAGGGTTAATCAGATGGCTTTAACCGGACTCGATATCTATAAGCTCTTACCAAAAACGAACTGCAAGGACTGCGGATTCGCGACGTGCCTTGCCTTTGCGATGGCGCTTGCCCAGAAGAAGGCTTCGCTCGATAAATGCCCTCACGTGACAGCGGAGGCGAAGCGGGTGCTTGAGAGCGCCAGTCAGCCCCCGATAAAGCTTGTAACGATAGGTACGGGCGAGAAGAAATTAGAGATGGGCAACGAGACCGTCATGTACCGACACGAGCAGAAGTTCTATCATCCTGCCGGCATTGGCATTCTGGTAGAAGATACGCTGAAAGATAATGAGATAGCTGAAAAAATATCAAAGATCAATGCGCTGACTTTCGAACGAGTAGGACAGATAATAGCGCCCGATCTCATATGCCTAAAGAATAGTTCCGGCAATAAGGACCCTTTTGTAAAACTTGTGTCGAAGACGGTTTCGGGAAGTAAGCTTAATATAGCCCTTCAGAGCCAAAGTATCGAAGCGTTAAAAGAAGCGTTAAAGATTTCCAAAGATAGAAGACCGCTAATTATCTGGGATGGCTCAAATCTAGATGAGATCGTAAAATTAGCAAAAGAGTATAAGGCACCGTTAGCCGTTACTTGCGCCAGCCCTGAGGAGGCGGCCGAGCTTACAAGTAAAGTGAAGCAGGCAGGCGTTGAAGAGATCGTTATAAACATAAAAGGCAAAGGTATATCGGCCACGATCCAGGACTTTACATTTATTCGCAGGACTGCACTAAAAAAGAATGAAAGGTCTCTCGGTTACCCGCTATTGGCGTTTACTAGTGCGGTCGAGCCCTATGCAGAATTGGCCGAGGCCATCTCGTATGTATTAAAATACGCAAGCCTCGTCATCGTAAAGAATACAGATAAAGATTTTATCTTGCCGCTACTCGTTGCCAGGCAGGACGTCTATTCGGATCCGCAGAAGCCGGTCCAGGTGGAGCCAAAAGTCTATGAGATAGGCAAGGTCGGTAAGAACTCGCCCGTTATAATTACGACCAACTTTTCGATAACCTATTTCACTGTGGCCGGTGAAGTCGAAGCGAGCAAAGTGCCGACATATATAGTCTGCTGTGATGCCGAAGGCATGTCGGTCCTGACCGCCTGGGCGGCGGAGAAGTTCACTCCGGAGTCGATAGACGCGACTATCAAGTCACTTGGGTTGGATAAGATAGTAGGACATAAAAGGCTCGTCATACCCGGCTATGTATCCGTCATGAGCGGAAAGTTGGAAGAGTTGACCGGCTGGAAGATCTCCGTAGGACCGCGTGAAGCATCGGGCATCCCCAATTATTTACGGAATTATAAGTAGTATTATGAAAGAATACACAATAAATTTTACAGCCCAGAAGAAGAAGATAAAAGTTACCCAAGGCACGGACCTGCTTACCGCGGCGATCAAATCCGGGATCATGGTCCATGCGGCATGCGGCGGCGAGGGGGTATGCGGAAAATGCAAGGTCGTGGTAAACAAGAAAGAGGTCCTCGCCTGCCAGACCATAGTTGAGTCCGACCTCGATGTGAATATCCCGAAAGATTCTTTGGAGGTGCGCGGAAAACTCGCTCACGAATCCGAAGAGTTCACCAAAGGCGTGGTCTTAAAGAGAGAGAACGCATTTAAATTTTCGCCGCTCGTACGAAAGATATATGTCGAGCTTACAAAACCCACACAGGATGATAACTTAAGCGATCTCGACAGGATATGCAGGGAGATATCGCATAAATTTAACAACATCCATATCTCCACAAATCTAGCGAACCTGAAGCATCTAAGCGAGGTCTTGCGTGACAGCGACTTTAAAGTGACCGTTACGATCGCTCATAAGGATGATGCGCTCTATATAATAACCGTCGAGCCAGGCGATACGACGAAGACCAATTACGGTTTTGCCTTCGATATCGGTACGACGACGATAGCGGGCCAGCTCATCGACCTGAATAGCAAAAATATACTCGGGACTAGGATAGCATTCAATAAACAAGCTATCTACGGCTCGGATGTCATCACCAGGATAATCTACGCCTCTGATCTGGAAGGGCTCGGTAAACTAAGTCTGGCGGTGCTCGATAATATCAACGAGATAATACTGGATCTTTCGGCAGCCGAAAAGATAGCTTTGAGCGATATTTACTGTGTCGTCTTTGCGGGGAACATGACCATGATGCACCTGCTATTGAAGGTCGATCCCACAAATATCAGAAAGGCGCCTTATATTCCTACTACCGCGGTATTTGATACTGTACATGCGCCCGAGGCTGGTATAGAGATAAACCCTAGAGGGATAGCGGCGTTTTTGCCAGGAGTTACCACTTACGTAGGTGGGGATATAGTCTCGGGAGTTATCGCCTGCGGCCTGGCGGAGAATGATGAACTGTCTCTCCTGATAGATATCGGCACCAACGGCGAGATAGTCCTTGGAAATAAAGAGTGGATGATAGGCGCAGCGGCAAGCGCGGGCCCGGCGTTTGAGGGAAGCGGGCTTGAATGCGGCATGAAAGCCGTCAAAGGCGCCATACAAAGAGCGGAAATAGACAAAGATCTTAATGTCAAGATCGTCACAATAGATGACGGCAAGCCAAAAGGCATATGCGGTTCGGGGTATATCGATATATTGTGCCAGATGCTGAAGAGGGGCGTCATAGGTAAGAACGGAAAGATAGACCGCGCGTTAAGATCCAAAAATATCAGAAAGACCGATACCGGATATGAATTCATAATAACTAAAGATATTGTGATCACAGAGGATGATATTGAGAACCTGAAAAGGTCCAAGGGCGCAATATACAGCGCCATAATCTCACTTTTAAATAAGGTGGAGAAGCCGCTTAGTGAGATAAAAAAAATATATATTGCCGGCGGCTTTGGTAATTACTTGAACATAGAGAATGCCATATTTATAGGACTTTTGCCGGATGCCGACAGATCGAGATATGAATTCATAGGAAATTCGTCGCTTGCGGGGGCGAGGATGTCATTATTGTCGCACGATGCGCTCATGAAGGCGCATGAGATTTATAAAAATATCACATACGTCGACCTGAGCTCGGAGCCGAACTACATGGATGAATACGTGGCGTCGCTCTTCTTTCCGCATACCGACTTAGGGAGGTTCCCATCGGTACGGTTATAGCGGTTAACGGTAAGGGCGGTACGGGTAAGACTACTATAGCGGCTCTCCTGGTAGATTATATTGTAACCAATAAGAAGGGCTCCGTTCTTGCTATAGATGCTGATCCGAATTCTACACTGCCTGAGGCGCTCGGAATAAAGAGTCACGATTCAATAGCCGGCATATGCGATGACGTCGCAAAGCATATGGACGCTATCCCGGCAGGCATGACCAAAGAGCGCTTTATCGAGATGCGGATACAGGAGGCTCTTGTAGAGGAGAAGGGCTTCGATCTTCTCGTGATGGGCAGGCCCGAGGGGCCCGGATGTTATTGTTATGTAAATAATCTTCTGCGCGACCTGATGGCACGCGTAATAAAGAACTACGACTTTGTTGTGATCGATAACGCGGCAGGGATGGAACATATATCCCGCCGGACAATGAGGACGATAGACAAGCTTTTGCTCATAAGCGACTATTCTGTGATCGGCATAAGAAGCGCTAAAAGAATATCGGATCTGGTAAAAGAGCTCGGCATAAAGGTGGGCGCCGCCTCTTTAGTTATCAATAAGGTAGGGGGTTTCTTGGAGCCTCTGCAGGATGAGATCCGCGCGACCGGAGTAAGATTTGCCGGGGTCATCCCGTACGACGCATCAGTGGAAGATTGGAGCATATCGAATAAGCCAATATTCGCGTTTGAGAGCATAACTATCAAAGATAAGATCAGAGAGATATTTTCTGACCTTATGGAGCAGAAATAAGATGGCTATAGAGCTTGTAAAAGAGAGATATAATAACGCCATAAATATCGTGGAGATAGGCTCACCCGGTGTCTCTATGATAAAGGTCGGGGGCGAGACTGCGCTGCCATTCCTTTTTAAAGAAGGCGGCATGCCATATGCGCCCGTCACGGCTCTGGAGATATTGGATGGCGAGCCGGAAGACTGGCCGGATACATTGCGTAAGCCGTTCGGCGATGCGATAAAAGATCCGGTAAGATGGGCCAAAGCAGCTGTTGAAAAGTTCGGGACCAAGATCCTTTGCGTCAGGCTGCAGAGCGTTCACCCCGATTATGGCAACAGATCAAGCGAGGAATCGGTCTCGGTCCTGAAAGCTATCGCCCGGGAAGTGAAAGTGCCGCTTATCGTAATAGGATGCGGCGATGACGATAAGGACAACGATCTATTGCCGAAGGCAAGCCAGGCATTAAAGGGGAAGAATTGCCTATTCGGTATAGCCGTCCAGGAAAATTATAAGACGCTGACTGCTACGTGCCTTGCGGACGGACATTCTATAATTTCTGAATCTCCCATCGATGTGAATATAGCCAAGCAGGTAAATATCCTGATAAGCGATATGTCTTTCGATCCGAAGAGAATAGTGATGCATACCACAATGACGGCATTGGGGTACGGCATGGAATACGTATACTCTATAATGGAACGGGCAAGGCTTGCCGCGTTCATGGGCGATAAGATGCTCTCGATGCCATTTATATTATTCGTTGGGCAGGAGACATGGAAAGTAAAAGAGGCGAAAGAGTCCGGCGCTCGACAGGGCGTGAACTGGGAGATAGCGACTTCGGTCTCGATGCTTCAGGCCGGCGCGGATATTCTGGTTGTAAGGCACCCCGATTCGGCGAAAGCAGTCACAGATTATATAAAAGATATGATGAAGGAGGCCAACAAGTGATCGTCATAGGTGAACTTATAAATGGAATGTATAAAGATGTCGCCAGGGCGGTTGCCAACAGAGAGGCTGATATAATCCAGCACCTTGCTTTAGAGCAGGTGAAGGATGGCGCATCGATGCTGGACGTCAACATGGGTCCTTATTCAAAAGATCCCGTTCGGGATATGCGGTGGCTCGTCGAGACTATACAAGCCGTGATCGAAGTACCTCTATCGCTCGACTCAACGAAGGCCGATGTTATAGAAGAAGGGCTAAAGATCGCCAGAAAAAGAGCTGTCATAAATTCGACGAGCGCGGATCCTGAAAGGATGGATATAATATTCGGCCTCGCCAAGAGATATAACGCACAGGTCATCGGCCTTACGATGGATAAGTCCGGTGTGCCTAATAGCAAGGCCAGCAGGCTGGAACTTGCGCAAACTATTGTGGCTAAGGCGATAGAGTGCGGGATAAATACCGAGGATCTCTATTTGGACCCGCTTCTCTTGCCTCTGAATGTTGCGCAGCCGCAAGCTGCCGAGGTGCTCGAATCGATCCATGAGTTCAGGTTATTGTGCAATCCTGCGCCACAGGTCGTTTTCGGACTATCGAACCTCACGCAGGGTATAAAATCGCGCAGTCTCATCAACCGCACGTTTCTTACGATGGCCGTCGCTAACGGACTTACAGCCGTTATACTCGATCCTCTTGATAAAAAACTGATGGACGCGCTCATAACAGCAGAGTTATTATTGAATAAGAACATATATTGCGATTCATTCCTAGACGCCTACAGAAAAAAGTAGAAGGAGCTCATTATGGAAAGAAAGAAGATAACTATCACCGACCTGCAGAATAAGAAACGCGATGGTAAGAAGATCACGATGCTCACCGCGTACGACTATCCGATGGCGAGGCTAGTGGACGATGCCGGCATAGATGTCATCCTGGTTGGCGATTCGCTCGGCATGGTGGTGCTCGGTCTCGACTCGACCGTGCCCGTGACTATGGATATGATGATCCACCACGCAATGGCTGCGCGGCGAGGTACGAAATACGCTTTTCTTATAGGCGACATGCCGTTCATGTCGTATCAGATCTCTAAGAAAGAATCGGTTCGCAACGCCGGCCGCTTCATGAAAGAAGCCGGATGCGATGCCGTAAAACTGGAAGGCGGCCTCGAAGTGTTGGACGCGACAATAGCAATAGTCAATGCGGGCATTCCAGTGTTGGGACATCTGGGCTTGACGCCACAGACAGTATCGAAGCTCGGCGGGTATAAGGTTCAGGGTAAAGATGCCGAAGGCGCCGGTAAGATATTAGAGCAAGCTCTGAAGCTTGAGCAAGCGGGATGTTTTGCGGTAGTGCTGGAATGTGTGCCCGCGCAAGTAGCGAAAGTTATTACAGAAAAATTGACCATCCCGACCATAGGCATTGGCGCGGGGAGAGATTGCGACGGACAGGTGCTGGTAACGAACGATATGCTGGGTCTTTTTGATAGATTTGTTCCGAAGTTCGTGAAGCAATATGTGAAGCTCTCCGCGCTTATATCCGGCGGATTAAATAAATATAGAGATGAGGTATCGAAGGGGATATTCCCGGACGCTGCCCACAGCTTTGCTATAAAAGAAGAAGAGATAAAGAAGTTGAAGAAAAAAGGTATTGTATAGTGAAGATCGCTGTGATTGGACCG
>CAYVCD010000006.1:0-31595 GCA_964450115.1 uncultured Planctomycetia bacterium | reverse complement strand
GATGGCCGGCAGCATTATGCCGTCAATGCCAAAACCTGCTGTCGTGCCAGCGCCTCCGGTAACCCCAACACCGTCGTTTCCCTTGATAACGTTAGCCCGTCCCGGATCAGTTCCTCTAGTAATCGGACAGTCTGCAGCTAGCGTGAAGATCCGTGTTCGTAAAGAAAAGGGGGAGGAGATAACGGTCTCCCGGCAGTCACCCGGCGGGATATTGCTTCCTAATGTAAGAGGCGTGATTTCTGTCAAAACTAAAACAATAACAGGCATTCTTGCGGTCATCATAGGACCGTCTTTAGCGAGCGCCGGGACATTCCAGGATGTGCTGACGGCACTAACGCCTTCTAGCGCAGGAGATAGTATGCGTACAGCAATAGCAGCGGGAATGGCTGGTATAGGAATAATCTTAACGATAGTCATCATTATAGTATCCCTAAGATATCATGCGGCGAAACAGAGAAAGATAGAGACGTGGAACCGGGACACAAGAGAAAAAAGATATGAAAGGCCGGCAGGGATGAGAACAAAGCTGATGCGATGGGAAGCCGCACAGATATTGAAAGGATATTTTAACAAGACAAAGACGCCTATCCTCGCGACGCTTATAGCGCTTAGATTATGGGGAATTGATGTTATTCCGCTGGCGGCAGCCGTAGCCATTACAGCGGCCATTGCCGCAATTATTATGCATTTTAAGGGTAGGCGGATATCGGCAAAAGCCGCTTTAGAGGCCGTCAAAGCCGAACCCGCAACTCCTCAGGGTCTAAACCAGGCACTATTGATCATGGAAGCAAAGATGAGGAACGTACTTGTGTTAGCGGACTTCCTGCGCAGATATGCTAACGGCGCAAACCCGGCGGATGACGATGAACCGATAACGGATGAGCTTGCCAGCGCCATCAGAAGCGAGTATATAGCAAGTTATGAAACTACCGCAGCCCAGATAAAGAGTATCGAGAGGACCATAGCTGACAAAGGTTGGAAAAACAACATAATCGATGATGAGACAAATATGAAGCTCATGGAGTTAGTGTCTCTAAGGGAAATGTTCAGACGTGCGTCCCCTGAAGTATATAAAGTAATTGCGAGAGTGATAAACAAGGTAAGCGAGATAAGAGAACAGGCCCGCAAGGCAACAGAATTAAAGGACTTCACTCAATACGGCGCAGATTATGAAGCAGCGAGAAGTTTCCTGATAGGCCAGGAAGAGTTGATAGCGAGGGAAGAATTAGCTGATGTATTTATACATCCGGTTATAGACAAAAAATTGCGGGACAGTTTACGCGAATTCGATGTTTCGCTTAAGCCGGCAGCGGTCATAGACGCCGCGATGGACGACATGGCAGATAAGCTTGGAGTGACAAGTACGGCGATGCTGCGCCGATGGTATGAGCGTGATTTTACTCCCAATCCAGCCAAGAAGGGCCCGACCCTATTCCAGTCATTGCTCGATAAAGACAAGGTAGGCGGCTACTGCGCCTTAGGCGGTGAGATCGTTATCAACGGGAAGCTCTATTTAAGAGACAAGGAGTCGATCTCTCAGGCAAAAGACGATTTGAGGAGAGCAGGTCATCTCGTCAAATTCAATTGTGCAAATGTGCCGGACATTGGCGATCTGAACTTTGAAGTGGATCCCGAGCTTATTCGACTAATGGAGCTTTTCGGCATAAATGTGCAAGAGTTCTTCGGTAAGGAATTGCTCAACGCAATGAAATTGCGCGGCGCCGATCTGTACCAGGGTTTGGCCGGTCAAGAGCCTATAGTAGTAGCTCTAATGAATAAGTCGAGCGCGCCCTTTGAGGATCATCTGTCCAACGGATTTATAGGCATAAACCAGGCGATCCTTGATAAGAGAGTGATGGGCGAAGTTCCCGAAGCGAGGATGAAGACATTGCTCTTAGTGGGTATAACCCATGAGCTAAGACACGAAGCAGATAATCAAGGCACATTGTCGGAAGAGGTATTGACTGACGAAGATGTCCGATTAACAGAAGAGCTGGCAAACGAAGTAGGCGTGGATATAAACGATATCCTCAATCTGCTAATCTCCGTGTCGAGCGAAAAGCCAGGCGAGAGCCTATTTACGGATAAGCTCGAATTCAGACTGGCCGAATTATTATATCCTTCCAATGCGTCGGAAGCCACAATGCCGGCTCCTTTGGTCGAAGAAGAGCAGGCGTACAGAGGGTGGGTATCTAGAATTATAGGAGCAGCGCGTAGCAGGTTCAGAAAATCGCCTATAGTAGGTACTGATCGTTGGCGTAACATACTTACACTGGTAGAGAAGGTTGCTTTCGAAGATACAGAAGGCTTCAGCGTCTTAGAAGACAAGGCGGCAGGCGAGATCTTCATAGGTACACGTAAGAGGGCGGGAGCAGAGCAGCGGATAGAAAATGTGATGCGTAGATCAGTTTATGATAAGAAATTCTATGCGCCTTGTCATGACTATAATAACTCGCCTATTAATGTGGTGGTCTACTGCTATAAGATAGTCAACCCGAGCCTGAGAGAGACGCTATTAAAAACATTGAATGCTTCCGGAAGGAATTATATGGGCGATGCGAGCACGCCCAATCGCACTACCGTAGGATATTTCGCGCAGGTAAGGCGTAAGGAGTATGATGTAGACCCGTACAATATCAAGCTAAAAGAGGGCGAAACCCAGGACGAAAGAATATCAAATGCTGCCTCTAAAGCTATTAGTTCTGCAAAGAGAGTAGTCGAGACGGTAAACGAAGACGATAGGACCTTGATGGATCCCGCTATTTCTATGATCGAATTATTCAGAGACTTCGATGCCGCTGTTTCGGACAAGGTGTATGACGTAGCGGATATGGCGCGTGTTGAAATAAGCAAAGGCAGGAGGAGTGTGTTGGAAATAGAGAAAGAGGCTGAAAATAAGAAAGCCGCCTTGGCCAGGCTGGGCAGAATTATGGTAGAAAGAACGGCCACAAAGGCTGCCCTGCTCGATATATTAAGGATCTTATCCGTAAACGAGAATACTACCGATGAGATGCTGATGAAGACGGTCTCGAATATCATAGACGACAAGGGTCAGCTGAGGGACGGCGCGGCAGATACATTAAAAAAATGGGAAAACAGAATAAAGGAGTTTATAAGACTTGACATAAGAATGGCCACCGGAGCAGATCTATTCATAAGAAGCCTGGAAGAGTTCGCTTTCTATCTTGAAAATCCGGACGGGAATTTTGTCGAGAGCACGGTTGAAATGAAGATGGCGCTGGATGGCGCATGGTTAAGCTTTGCAGAATCCCAGTTCCCGATCATATTATTTGCGGATAAACTCGATCCGGTTACGTTGAACTCACTTTTAGATAAATATAATGTGCAGGCGATAGTCACGCGCAGGGCGACGATAACGTCCCATTGGGTGGTCTTTGCTAAAAATAGGAATATACCCGTTGTGATCGTGGACATGCCGACGGCAAGGTCCTTTGACGAAGAGGTAGCGCAGGAGTTCGCCGCGCTTGAGAAAGATAAGCAGCAGGCAGCAAATAATATCGATAAAGTCCGTATTAATCGCAGGATCGCGGTAGTGCGGTCCGATAACGAAGGCCGCGCCGAAGTAGTCTTAAAGCCTTTCATGCCTACGGTAGAATTCGAGAAGAGCGCCGTTTTATATGAAGAGAGTTTAATGCGTTTTGCCCGCGAAAGAACAGATGCGCCGTGTGACGCTGTAAGATTAGGCTATACGGACTCTACTGTTAAACTAGCCGCTAACGCGGATACGCCGGAAGAGGTAGAGGCGGCGGTGAGGGACACATCTTTAGGCGGCAGTTTTGCGGCCGCCGCGGGTCTCGTGAGGACTGAACGTCTGTTTGAAGACAGGAATGTCTTTGAACCGGAAAATACCGAGGTGAAGACAAACAGGCCTGTAGATGAATATTTGAAGGCATTTTTTGATGATGACGCCGCTATCGAGCCGGATGGAGAGAAGACGGCAAGGAAGGACCTAAGGTTACATCTGAAAAAATATATCAATCGGTTGGCTCTAGCGGCAAAAGGGAAATCCGTAACGTTAAGAATGATAGACTTGCAGCCGGATAAGAAGACGCTGATACATGCCATGCTTGTTTCAAGAGGAATTAAATCGGCGACCGGGATAGATTTTTATAAGACCGACCTGGGTAAAGACATACTGATGTTAGAGCTTGAAACGATGCTGGAATTATCGATGGATTGTTTAAGCTTGAAGGTTCTCTTTCCGTTGGTAAGCACGAAGGAGGACGTAGGAAGGCTTATCACCAAATGGGTGGATGAGGCCGGCCTTGTCAAGGATAGCGCGTTATTGACTGCAAGGACGCTCGTCACCGCCAGGGTGCTTGCCGGTATGAGGTCTCAAGATATATTGAATTTCGGCGAAATTATTAATAATATGCCTATCGGCATCATGATAGAAAATGATACAGCCGTTGACAATATAAAGGATCTTCTTAGTGATCCCGCAATATCTTTCTACTCTATCGGAACCAACGATCTTTCAAGATATGTGATGACCAGGGTGCTCGGAAAAGATACGCTTCTTGATCGCGATGATGATCTGGACAAGATCAATCTATCGCGCCTGCAGCCGCAGGTCCTGTCAAGGATAGTCGAGGTCTTCGAAGCAGCCAGAGACATAAACAGGCAGCTGCCTCCGGAAAGAAGAAAAGAGATCTCAATATGCGGCGAGATGGCGAGCTGGTACTCCTTCCAGGTGTTTCTTGCGCTGAAATTTGAAAAATTAGGTATAAAGGCAGGAGAGGTGCCGCTGACTCTCAGTATGGCAGGAAACAGGATACCCGAGGTAAGCCTTTTTATCCGATCTGTAGAGAAAAAAGACTATTCCGGCGTAGAGACATTCCTTTCAGATAATGTGAGCAACATGGGCGTGATGTCGGTTGATTCTGTTGCCAAAGAGATCGTAAGGTCTGTGTTTGATAGAGGAGTTTATGGAGATAAGCGGTTTAAAGAGATATATGAAGAAGAAAAGAGCATCTTGAAAGAAACGCCGGATCAAGCCCTGGTCAATCCTATCGCGGAGAAGCGCACCCTCTTTACACTTGAACTCATATCAAGAACACGCGGTTGGCTCACATCTTTACCTATAGGTAATTATGTTGGCGGCCTCAAGCCTGTATCTCCCGCAGCTGTCCAGGCAGGCGCGGTGCAAATGAATATAGAAGAAGCTATTTCGCCGGACACTGAGATAGTTGAAGCAACACTACTGATCGTAAATAAGGCTGGTGTGCATGCCCGTCCGGCGACGGATCTGGTAAAACTGATAAGCGCAAAAAAGAAAGGCGGCCCCACCCCTGAAGTCAAGGCTATGGTTATAAGAGGTGACAAAAAGGAAACGGAGCTAAAGATGGATATGATGGCGCTGATGACGGCCAATCTTGCCAGAGGAGTAAGGATAAAGTTCCTCATTACCGGTAAAGGCTCAAACTCACTTTTAACTGATATCTTGAATATGTCTGACAAGGGCGGTCCTGTATTCACGCAGGAGACAGCGCCTCAGACCGGACCTTCAGCGGCCGGCACTGCCGTCGGGCTGCTCTTCCTTATAGGTATATTTGCCAAACTATATCAGATTTTCAGCGGCGCAGAGATCGCGTCCGGTGTAAATAAAGTTGC
The DNA here is from genome assembly GCA_964450115.1 of uncultured Planctomycetia bacterium. Taxonomy (GTDB): domain Bacteria; phylum Omnitrophota; class Gorgyraeia; order 2-01-FULL-45-10; family 2-01-FULL-45-10; genus 2-01-FULL-45-10. The sequence goes on along the minus strand of CAYVCD010000006.1, from coordinate 25,961 downwards.
AGAGGCCGGGATCTTGAGCGGCCTGCCGGTCAGCATTCAAATAATACTTGCGACGGTTCTCGGCGCGATGATAATCGCAGCGCTTATCTCGAGATTCGCCGGGTTCAGCGCGCATCCGACCAGGGCCGGACCGCATATCGTCATAGGCGTTCCTATCGATTCGCCGGCAGATATAGCGAGTGCGATAAATAAGTCTTTGAAAGGCAGGGTTGATATAGCAAGGGTAAGAGACGAGAAAGAGCTTCTGGCGATCGCAAAAACAAGAGGTGCGATAGGCATTCTGCTTGACGGTACGATAACCGCAGAGAATATCTTAGCGCCAAAGTTCAGAGACGACGTCTTGGCTATAGAATCGATAAAAGCGTATAACTATCTGGCAGAAAAATACAATATCATATTGACTGCAAATACAATAAGTGCCCAGACCAGGGAGAAGATAAAAGAGGCGATAATAGCGCTTCTCGGTGAGCTGGCGGCCGTTGACTTTGACAAGGCTGTAAAGGAATTCCGCGGCACAACAATGACGACTGAAAAGCTTGCCCAGATAGATAATATAAGAAGCCTCCTGGCCGCGAGAAGAGGAGAGTTGGCAAAGGTTTATAACGGTGCGCCGATGCTGACCGCGCCGGAGCTTAAGAAGCCTATAGGGGTCGCGACGACCGAAAAAGTGGCAATGTCCGATATCTTCTTCGGTGATAATGTCGGATTGGCAAATAATACCGGCATCAAGAATGCGTTTATTTACGGGGATGAATTGAAGACCGAAGAAGAAGCCCGTAAGTTCGTAGTAGCGGCAGGATATAAGGGCCGTCTCGAGGATATAGCCTTCATTAATAAAAAAGACCTCACATATGAAGAGCTGATTGCCCAGGTTGCCAGACAGACCGGCATTGCGCAGGAGAATGTCGGTATAAGGTCGGTTCAGGGCGAATTAAAGCTATCCGCCGATAAGGTAACCCTGGGGACATTATTGGAAATAGAATCGATAGAAATAAACGGCCAGCAGGTTTACATGGCAATGAACTCATATCAGGCTTTATTAAGGATACTTGTCGCCGAAGGCGAATTTGAAATACCCGGTGTTACGAAAGACGATATAAGCGGTAAATACATATTCTTACCGCGCACAGTCCCGATAGATTATGATAAAGAAGTGCGTACCTATATCGAAGCCATCACAATGATACGCACTGCGGCATAACAAAGAGGAGACAGCATGATCATAGGCAGATATATAAAGACACTGACTGTGTTGGCGCGCATCATAGATGAAAGCGATGTCTGCCGCCGTCGGCACTGCTACAAGGTAGAAAAGTATTCCCTTTATATCTGTAAAAGATTAAAGCTTCCCGCCAAAGCGACCAAGATCATAAAGATAGCGAGCATCCTGCACGATATAGGTAAAGTGGGAATAGACCTCAATATTATAAAGAAGCCCGCAAAATTGAATAGTGAAGAATGGGCACAGATACGCATGCATCCGGACATAGGTACCAATATAGTAAAACAGACGGGGTTTTTAGACGATATTGCGCCGACGATAAGATATCACCACGCGCGATTTGAAGGCGGAGGATATCCGGATCCCGATATTAAGGGTGATGAGATCCCGTTGGGCTCCAGGATAATATGCGTCGCGGACTCTTTTGACTCCATGATGAGCGACAGGCCATATCGCAAAGCTATGTCGGAAGAAACGGCGCTAGCGGAGTTGACGAGATGTTCAGGGAATCAGTTTGATCCCAATATTGTGGGAGCCTTCCTAGATACGTATGTTAAGGAATAAAATATTCAGCTTTTATTCGTTGACATGCACCGCATGAATGATATACTATGTTATCAAAACCAATAAAAAGTTAGATATTAACAAATGCATGAAAAACCCTAAGGAGGAGATAGTGACTTTACCGACTCTAAGTTCGATGGCGAGATTGAAAAAAATTGTTTCCATAATCTTGCTTCCCACGTTTATTCTCACCAATCTTGCATTTGCCGAAGTAATAAAAAATCCCAACATCAAAGAGCCTGCAAAACAGTCTGAAGTGACCACCGATCCTGAAAAGATAGTCATCCCGCGCGATTATGGCATCGTAAAGGCCAAATATACAGCCAGGGATTCCAGAAAACTCGTTATACACATCCAGGACGCGCATTGTAATTATGAAGCACAGTCCAATATAATAAAGATACTGGAATGCCTTATTAAGAACGACGGTTTAAGCCTGATGTCGGTAGAAGGCGCTGACGGGTTTATCGACACTTCGTGGTTCAAGGCCTTCCCGGACGCCGAGATAAGAAAAGAGGTTGCCGACTACTTCATGAAGAAGGGCGAGATCACGGGCCCGGAGTTCCTTGCGATCACTTCGGGTCACAAGATAAAGCTCTTCGGCGCGGAGACCCGCTCCTACTACATCGAGAACCTCAATGCCTTCACTTCAAGCTACCCTCTAAAAGAAGACACCGAAAAATATTTTAATCAGATAAAAGCCGTCCTCAATAAACTCAAAAATGACATCTATAGCGCGGAGCTTAAAGAGCTCGATGCAAAGCTGCAGGATTATGAGGCCAAGAAGCTCTCTTTCACCGATTACGTCAAGTATCTGGAGGCCCTGGGCCAGAAGCAAAAGGTGAACCTGCGCCAATATGAAAATCTATTTAAACTGATAAGCGTACTAGTCTATGAGAAGAAGATAAATTTCAACGTTGTCGATAAAGAGCGTGCTACTCTGATAGACGCTATTACCAAGAAGCTCGATAAGGACCAGCTTAAAGAGCTGGTCGGCAAGTCGCTTGAATTCAAGATCAGCAAGATATCCTCCGCAGAATATTATGATTATCTGAAGGGTCTCGCCGTAAAGTATGGGATAGTTATGCCGGAGGAGTATCCAAATCTTTTCAACTACATAATCTATAACTCCGTCTATTCGAGGATAGAGAACGAGAAGCTCTTCAATGACATAAAGAGGTTCGAGGAAGCGATAAAAGAGAGACTATTCGCCAATGACGACCAGAGGACGCTCGACAAATTAGCTCGCCACATAAACATATTGCTCGGCCTCACCAATATAAGGCTCCTGAACGGGGACTTCGATTACTATAAAGAGCGCAAGGCAGAGTTCGCTCACGAAGTATTCGCAGATTTCATAAAGAAGATGGCCGTGAAGTTCGGTTACGCGTATGAGATAGACCCTCCGTCGCAGGCGGTCATCGAGAGCATGCCGAAGCTCGAGGACTTTTACGCTATAGCGATAAAGCGTGACAAGGCGCTTGTAGACAATACCGTCCAGGCGATGAAGAAAGAGGGTGCAGAGATCTCGGTACTTGTTACCGGCGGTTTCCATTCCGAGGGCATAACGAAGCTATTGGAGAAGCAGGGTGTATCCTATATAGTAGTATGTCCCAACATAACTAAAGATGTCGAAACCCCATATATAAAGATACTCACCAACCAGCGCACACCTCTCGAAGAGATACTATCCGATACGGGCGCCGCGGCGGAAGGCAAGAACATGAAAGGCAGTATGCTGGCGCCTTACCTCATTACAGCGGCCAGGATAAACAAGATAGACGCGATAAAAGAGAGAACAGCAGCCGATCTTAAAGCATGGGCCGTAATGAATATAGCGCCATGGCTTCCTAAAGCAGAGGCAGATATTGCGAAGATGGGTATCCAGCCGAATGCGGCGATACTTGCGGTGCGTTTTAACGGCGATGTGGATGCGGCTCTGGAAAGACATGCCGCTGACAATCAATTGAAAAAGGGTGAACTCGCGGCTTTCAGAAAAAGCGCCGGAGAGGTCCAGAGATTAGCCAAAGACGTAATAACGGAGCTGATGACGAAAGAGGATCTTGCGACGGATATTTTTACCCCGGCGCAATGGGACCAAATCAGAGATGCCGGAGAGGCATTTAACCTTACTGAACCGTATGAGATGTATCTGGCGCAGATGTGGGCGCAGTATTTATTGCGTGAGGCAGACAAGGGTAAAGCAGAAGGAGATAAAACAAAGAAAAATAAAACAAAGCCCCTGCGTATAGCCGCAGATCCCAATAAGATAGGTCCGGATGAGAACTATATTTTAACGGCTCTCATGACCAGGAAACAAAATAGTGAGAGAGAGCACGACCATCGCGCTCTCAAAGACGATCCTAAGAACGCTACAGCAGCGAAAAAAGCGGTCGTTACGCTAAATTCATTGGATGCCGGAAGAGGCGAAAATTATGTAAGGATAGAAAGCCTTGCCAAAAGGCTTGATATTCCTGTCAAAGATGTAAAGCTTACCGCAAAGGGCACAGATGTCGGGTTTGATATCTTATATAAAGGTGGGAAGACATTTGTCAGTATTGCGGAAGCAAGGCTTTTGCAGCTAATTGCTGATACGGAAGATATACCATACGCGGGCTTGATCTTTCAGCCGGTGGTCAATAGTGATTCACGAGAGCCATATGAGAACCTGATGCAAAGTATCTGCTTGATCGACAGACTGGACCCCAATAAAAAAGTAAAGAGGACTTATCGTGAGGCGCTACATGGACCCCTAGAAAAAGCCCGTATACAAGAGCTTCCGATGATAGACCAGGCTGACCTGCCTGGAATAAATACCGCCACACGTATGATAGCTACAAACCTTTATGGGTTGCATCAGCCGGGCGGGCACGGTCAATTAGGTTTCATGTTCCTTTATAATTCTTTAGTTACGCCCTCACCCAGCGATGGCAATATCCATATACGATTCTTCTTTAATGGCGACAATGTAAACGCACATGCGGATCCTTCCATAGTCGGATCGATGGTTTTAAATAAGTGGCCGGTTGTAAAGGTGACGACCATAGCGGCGCCGATCGATAAAAAAGGCGGTAAAGACGGCGAAAGGATCAGCCAGGAGGACGGAAGGACCGTATATACACCTGACATGATGGAATTGGCCGATGCGCAGGACGCGGAAAAAGTACAGCCAGGACAAGAAAAGGCGTTCACAGGTTCCGGTCAAAGGGGAGGCCTTGGAACGCAAGGAGAACAGAGGTTTAATACAAATCTGATATATCTGAATGAAACGGTCCTTAATTCCATATTCAGGATGCTTCTGGACAGGGGCATAATGACGAAGGGAAAATTGTATGAGATCATAAGTCCGCTTTTCATAGCTAAGAATGCTAAGACTGCAGAAGACGGTCAAAGCTACTATCCTATAGATGGAGCGATAGGTGTGGCGGTCCACAATTTGAACGCCTTCTTTGAAAAGAGTACCGACCCCAGGGTCAAAGAGGTGCTCGCAGCGCATGGCATAGACCGCATACTGCACCTGGTTAATATACCATTGTCGGAGAGGACGAAAACGTTCGCTCCCGTTAAAAAAGCATATGACATACTTTTATTGGGTCATAGTGATTACTGCCGATTCAACACAAATAAATTTACGCTAGAAGACAGCGAGCAGGGGCTTATCCCACCCGAATTTGAGCTTAGCGATCCAGACTTGAAGGGCAAAGACACGAAGTGGTGGGAGGAGGAGCAGCATGTTAAAGATGCTCTCGGAGGGGCCCACCTAAAGCGGTTATACTCACTCAAGATAATAGGCAAGGTGATCCTGCCAAATTCAACTTTTGCCGGGAACGTAGTGATAGAGAATAAAAGCGGTGTCGCAGTAGATCTCAATGAAAAATTAAGTCAGCTTAAGCGGGACGGAAGGCTCGTTTTAGAAAATATCGCAATAGTGATCGACAAGGACGGTGGTATACAGAAAACGGAATCGCCCAGTCCGTACAAAGGTCCGTGGTCGCAGTTTGATTATGCGCTGAGCGAAGGAAAGATCTTGTCCGTAATGCCTTCAAAGTTGCCGTCAGACCCTGCCGTAAGAGCGCCTGGACAGGCTGCTCGCGGATACGAAGATTCATTCAGCTTTGTCGTATCTTCATGCACGGGTAACGCCGAGGCCCTTGGCAGATTCTATGATATTCAACTGGCGTTGAAGAATATCGTACCTGACAGAAATAAACTATTCTTGCCCGGAACGAATACATTACATCTGGCTCTCGGAGGCCGTTACGCGGAGAACCTCGAGCCATTAAAGGAGGGTGTATCTTTCGATGCCCTGCGCAGATTAGACTCAATTTTAAAGGCTGCCGGGCAGGCAGCGGCCAGACCGGTCGAAGCGAAGCTGATTGGCGCCAGGATAACAGATAACGGAACTATAGTCCTCGACACAGAGGAGAATGCTTCCGTGGCCGGGATACGCGGCATGGTATATGACGCTATGATAGCGGCCGGATGGGAGAAGGATAAGATAAAGATAAACAGAGCTTCTGACGGCAAACCCAGTCAGTCAGGAGTCATTACTATAGGCAGGATGGTGCCCGACGTTAAGGGCGATCATACGATGTTAAGTGACGCAGAGTTGTCGGCCCTTGCCGCCCAAGTAGCAAAACTTGATCGGCAGCTAAAGAAGAAGCCTATCGTACTTAAGCTCGATAAGATATCGCTCGTCCAGCCAAAGAGAGAGTTTCTATCGGAAGGCATTGAATCCTCGGCCATGCTGATCCTTAATGGCGGCGTTGCACAAGGCAATAGCGCCGAGCAATCCAAGCAGGGTGGTATTACGATAGATGGTTCCGAATTAACGGACAGGCAAAAGAAAGAAGTCAACGGCAAAATACGTCATGATTTTGAAGTAGGTTCCGCAAGACGCATTCAAGTTGTGAATGGCGTGGAAATCTATGAAATACCCAGTTTGAAAGATTGCCCATATCTCGTGGCGCATTCCGGACGCGATGGAGGGGTTTGCGATCATAAGATGAGGCGAATATATTTTTCTCCCGCAAGAATAAAATGGTTCGTGGCTTTATCGGATGATGCCCGGAAACAATTCCTGGCTCATGAAATACAAGGACATTTGGATAATCCGGATTGGGATGAAGAGCGCGTCCAAAAAGCCTATCCTGTTGATATCGTCCTTCGCGAAGCTCCCATAACTACGGCAAGCGAACAAGTAGAACTTATGCGTACCGAGGCATCTATGACAAAACGCAAAGTTGTAGTCATTGGAGGCGGCTCCGGCACAAATTTCTTATCGGAAGTCATTAAAATACTGGGATGGGAAACCATTGACATCATAACTCCTTTTGACGACGGCGGCAGGACAGGATTGATCAAAGATTACATCGTGACAAAAAACGGAAAGATCTTTATCGCTATCGGCGATTTGACCAAAAAATTGGTGAAGAAAGTCACGGACTCTCCTTCTATTCAGGAGGTCATGGAGACGAAGGTCGTTGGATCCAAGACCCTGGTGGAGCAGCTTGCCAGGAAGATACAGAATATGTACGAAAAGGGAGCGCCGAAAAATCCTGATATGAGAAAAAGGTTTGGCGTTTTTTCGGGGCAATTATATAACCTGGCGCGTATTTTCGATGAAGCCCAAAAACCGGGCAGATATTTTGAAGGTTTTAATATCAACGGTCACTCCGTGCGTCACCTGATCTATCTGGCATGTTTCCTGAAAAATTACGACGCCAGAAGAGATAATTTTTCGGAAGCTGTAGACTCCGCGAACAAGGAATTCAGCGATCTATTAGGGCTTTCCGAAAACTTGACCTATTTAAGCACCGTAGACAAGGATCTCGGATACCTGATCGCCAAAATTAAAGGCGAAGATCAAATAATTGAATCTCAAAAAGGCATCACTCAGAATACGAAACCTATAGAGTGGGTGGATATCAGCAGCAAAGAAAGACCGAATGCGAACGAAGAAGTTATAGCACAGTTAAATGCTCTTAAAGCCGGGGATAAGCTGGTCCTGGGGCCAGGCAGTTTCTATACAAGCTTAATATGCAATCTGCTGCCTAAGGGTATGGTAAAAGCCATAGTGGATGCGAAGGAAAGAGGAGCCATAACGACATTCGTCTTTAATCCTATCTATTCCAATGAAGATATATCGATGAAAAATGAAGCAGGGAATACTTTTGTCCAGATTGTTAAGCAGATGGAGGCTCATCTTGAAGATGGCGGACAGTCATACAGGCTTGACGATCTTTTCAGCTATTGCATAGTCAACGATGCCGACGCGAACTCCTACGAAGCAAGGTATCGTATGACCAAGAAGGGTTCGCAGAATGGATCCGAGAAATTTGAAAGATCCGACAAGGTACGGCACGGCGCTATTAAAGGTAAGGATGGATTAATAGAGTATCTAAAGAGTAATAAATACGCCATCACCGCTATAACCGGAGACCTTATGACCACTAAAACAACTCCGGATGGCGTGGAAGCCACATATGATATTGAAAAATTTGACGCTATCTTTAAGGCTGTCACACGCGATCATGCTTTATCAAGGGTGCCCGAGATAGTTGTGTTGTCAGATCCGCACGCTACGATCGAAGCCTTATACAGCGTTAAAAAGGCCCTGCCGGGAAGAGTTATATTCAATAACGGCGATATGGTTGACAGGGGCGATGAGCTATGGAATCTCATGAAGATGGTGGACTATTTTACGCTTGGTGACCATGAGATGTGGGCCATTGGTGCCTGCTTAGGGCATGATTATTTGCTTGCGATGTGGCTGCGTTCTTTATATCGAAATACTATGACGACCGCGATATTGCAAGATCTGAAAATTAATACTCAGGAACTGCAGAAGTTCTTGAATACGGTGATCGATAAAAATACCGGGATGACAAACAGGCAGCTTTACGATAATAAAATAAATAATGTAAAAAAGCCAATAGAAGACGTAGGGAAAAAATATGTAGGGCCGAAGAGCGCCGAAGAGATGGTCTTGTTCAACATATGGATCAAGTTGGCGGTACGGGAAGTCAAGAGATTAAAGAATGTGCCTGCTTCGCTCAAAGCCGTGAAGGATGAATTTGGAAAGTTACAGAAAAATGAGCACTTGAAGGATCTTCTCGTAAGCGATCAGCTCAGTCCTGTTGAAGAGGCGATCTTCAGTCAATTAAAGGATGGATTCATAAAGATCAAGGGTGACGATCAAAGATCTCCGAAAAATCTTGCCTCGCACCTTCTTAAAGGCAGGGTATACCAGATCATCCAGCCCTTGCCCGACGTTCCGAGCGGCAACGGGCTGAAAGATGTAAGCTTCTATAAGCCGGACAGTTATCCAAAAGCGCTTCTTCTTCACGCCAATATACCCATGGACGGGCTGGGAAGGCCGGTGGATCTAACGGGTAAGCCGCTGGACCTGGAAGATCTAAAGAAGTACTTTGATGAATTGAATAAGAATTTAGCCCGTTTTGAGGAGCAATATAAAGCCCTTACGAGCGGAAAGATAACCGGCGCCGAGTTTTGGGATTTTACTATGGATGGCAGGGTTACAGATCCTAAAGAGTGGCTGCTGCTGATATCTGATAGTGGATATTCACCGCTTTTTGCCAGGGAACAGATGCGCATTCGTACTTATACGGAATCTGTAACAGAGCCGGACAACATCGCTTATGCTTTTCTGACAAGAAATTATAATACCGATGTCGAAGGTAAGACCGATGATAAAGAAAAGGCTAAGGCGCAATTGAATAAAGACGGTATATACACGATAGAGGCGATAAAAGAGAGCTTATTTAAGGAATATGGCCTGGACCCGAACAACGATTTTAAAACAGTAGACGGAGCGCTTTATTTGAAAGATGAAGAGGCCAACCGCAAGATAGCCGAGACGATAGCAAGAAAGTTTGGTGTTGAAACGATAATACTCGGTCATATCGGTAGGAATAAGAAAACAGGAGAACCTACCCCGCTTGCAGGAGGATTTATATGGATGATCGATGGTTCTTTTGCCGAAAAGGGCGGCACCACAGGCTCAAGGGCCGCGCTGGAGACCGGAGGGTTCTTGCTATTAAGGCCTAAAACTGGCGCGCAAAGCGATAAAGGCATATCTAAAGGTCTTTTGGTGAAACTAGGGAATGTCCTGGAGAATAAAGAAGGTAGATATGATGCGGCGCAAAAGAAGATCGTCCCGGAGTTAAGACTTAAAGATATGATCGAGTATGAAAATATGAAACTCGATTGGAAGCTATTGACCGAAGCCCCGTTCTTAATGCAGGAGCTTCTAGCGCTCTTTAATATAAATACACCGGACGGACGAAACGCACTGCATTATGTAAAAAGTTCGGATTGGCTTGGTTATTACAATTCGCTTTCTGTTAACGAAAGAAGCGATTTACGTGAGAAAGTAAGGTTGGAATTCATAAGCCATAATCTTAATGCCGATCATCTATTCATAAGCAAAGCAAATGTCTACGCCATCATCGCGGGGACAAACAAGACCGCCGACTGGAGACTGCAGACGCGTTTAGGGGAACCGCCTCAAAGCTATCTATTGCCGGTTTTGGTCGATAAGAAACCGTCCGAGTATCCGGATGAAAATGTTTTAATAGACCCTGCTCATGTTGCAGAGCAACTGGGACAGAAAGTGTCCCCGAGTTTATCGTATCCTGACAATAGTATTTATAACACACCGGTGTCTTTACAAAGTAATATAAGGTCACTACTGCCCGATAAATCCGGTGCAATGAAGACGTGGATGGGCCTTGACGGGCAAGCGCCGAATGGCTACGATCTTCTTGTTAAAGGCGTTAATAAGATAGGCTGTAACCTGATAATAGAGGATGGACTTATCGCGGATGGCGTCGAGCCGACAGTTGACGCCGTAAGTAAGCCGTATGGCCAGGGAAGAGATGTTCGTATTGATGAAGAATACTTTTTGTGCTTATTGTCTTATGAAAATGGTGTAGAATTGGTGCTCGAGCTTGTCGAACACCAGATATGTCACATAGAAAATAATGGTATCTCTGAAGAACAAATAGAGGAGAAGGCGCCGACAAAGAGAGTCAGGGGCGCTATAGAGAAGATAAAAATGGCCGATGAAATCGTTAAATTAAAAGAGACATTTGAGAAGGCAATGGACGGCAATGAGGCCGCATATAATGAAATAGTCGCTATGCCGAAAGAAAAACTTATCGTATATTTTGAAGAGAGACTGCAAAAGACCCTCGATAATCTGCCGGAAGATATATTTGGATTTGGCAAAGGTTACGATGTACGCGGCAACGCGCGTCCCATAGAGGGCGGAGTTGAAAACCTCACTCCTGCCAATCTTTATGCGGTAGGGAAGTTATTGGCCAGTAACTATGCCGAGGCCGAGCCAAAAGACAAAGCGCTTATTACGGGCGATATAAGGCTCCATACCCCGATACTTCGTTATGTAATGGCGCTCGGCGCGGCGTCAGCCGGTGTGGATGTAGATTATTGTCCCGACTATTTAACGACCGGCGCGCATAATCTTCTTTCAACCGAAAATGAAGGTAACTATAAATTTATGGTCCAGGTCTCCGGCAGCCACGGAGTCCCGCAGAAAAACGGTTTCAAGATAAAAGCTTTCTTGGGTAAGAAAGATGCTAAAGGCATTATGGTCCTTGAGCCGCTTTACGCCGAGAAGCTGGAAGGCTTGTATTGGAAGGATAAGAGCGCACATTTAAGACAGGGTGTGCGTCAAGGCGCAAAAAACGGGACCGTTACAGAGAGGCCGGGCTTACGCGATACAGTTGTAAAGATAATGAGCAATACTCTGCCCGATATAACCAAAGATGAGATCGTAGTAATAGATCCGCGCGGGGGAGCGGGAGGCCCTATGGTAAAAGACCTTCTTCTGGCGAAAGGATTCTCTATAATAGATATGCAGGAAGTAACAAAAGACAGTCTATTAGTAGAGATATCAAGGTTGTGGGCTGAAGGAAAAGAAGGAAAGCGCAGAATAGCGGTCATGCTTAATATGGCCCCGGATGGAACAATGGGTAACGGCAAAAAGATATGGGATCCCTCAAAGGCCGAAGCTCTTAAGGAAACTCAGGAGCTGGTAAACTTGATCAATCATGCAAATCTTATTGGTAAGATGCCCAAAGCTATCGGCAGCGTATTTGATGGTGACGCCGACAGGATAACGGCTATCCTGGAAGACGGTGCAGGTGTCCCGGCATTTGAAATGACGCTTCCTTATTATCAGCGCTTCCTTAGGCACAGTGGGAACCAGGAAGTTATGGTAAGGCTCGCGAAAGCGGGTTTCGGTCCGATCCAGATCGTATGTGATGTGAGAGCTAATAGTAAACTGCTGGGCCTGCTGAACCAGATAAATGCGGAATTACAGAAAAAAGCAGGAAAAAGCGACAAGAATATCGTCGAGGGATGGTTCATTACCACGGGTTATCCGCCTCAATTAGGCTTTATGCAGAAGAGGATGGAAGAGCTTAATGATTTTGTAGATAAGAACGAGTCACTTAAGAATGACAAAGAGTTCAAGGGCAAATTTATACATTTCAAAAAGACATATTTTACGGCTGAGGCCTCCGGCCACAACTTTTTTCATATCTCAAAAAGTTATGAGGAGAGAGTTTGTGATTGCGCCGTCGCCGGGTTCTTTACTCTGCTTAATATAAGGGAAACGATGACGACCGCGGAAGTGCCGCAGGGCAGGCCTACCGAACACCTAACCGATCTATTCAGCAATTTCCCGAAAGCCTTCAGCAGCGAAGAAGTGCACATACCGATACCTAACCCTGTAAAGAGAGCGGTTGCTGAAGCGGTCGGGAATTGGATGAAAGAAAAATATGGGCAGGAATTGAAACCATATACCGAAGCTATGCAGGAAGGCGATTACCTCAAACAACCTAAGGACGCGGGCTATGTCACCGTCTCCGGATTTAAGATTCAATTAAAGACCGGAGAGTCAGCCCTTGTGCGCTCGTCTAATACAGGGGAAGAACTTACGACTATATTTGAAGGCTACGACTTGAAGAGCCTGGTAAAGATAATGAAAGAAGTCGCCGAAAGATTGCGTGAAGAAGAGTCTAAAGGAGCAAATCTTTCAGATCTCGATGCCGAAATAATCAGGCTTGAGGCTGAAATGAATAAACCGGTCGGTCTTGTCGAAGAGAAGACTGCCCGCGCTATATGGCGCCAGGAACCTTCTATATGGAAAGACTTTCCGCACAATGCCGGCAAGAATCAGGTAGTGAACTGGATGGGATGGCTGCATGCCGCCGAGAGATTTACGGCCGATGTGCAGGATATACAGAAGTTCGTCGCAGAGCTTCCTTATGATAATGTCGTGGTTCTCGGGACGGGCGGTTCCGGCAGATCCGCCAGGACGCTTTCGCAGGTATTCGGGACAAAGAACCTTTTTGTGACCTATTCGCCCGAAGGCGCCGAGATAAGAGCCCTACTGGCGCAGCTCGAGAAGAACGGAGGGCTTGCCAACACCCTCTTTATAGTGGCAAGCAAATCGGGTACTACTACGGAGAGCGCCACGCAGGAAGCGATATTCAGGGGCATGCTCTTGGGGATGAAGGCAGCCGGAAAGTTAAATGACGAGGTAGAGGACCATTTCGCCGGCATAACCGACGAAGGTACCAAGATAGCCGATAGGCCCGGTGATTTCAGGCAGGTCTTTATAAATAATCTGAAGCGGGACAACAAGGATGGAAGAGATATCGGAGGAAGGTTCTCCGCCATGTCGCTTTTCGGCCTGGTGCCGCTCGCGTCCGCAAAGGTGGATATTACTCAAATGCTCGGGCAGGCTGCGGCCGAATCGAAAGAGATCGCTGCAGCGGTGGATAGTAATAATCCCGAGAACGTCGTAGGTTTTAAGCTCGGTAATATATTGAGCGCCCTTAACGCAAAGGGCTATGACCATGTCGTCCAGATACCCGAAGAGTCCACGAGTATGACGGGGCCATGGGCTGAACAACTCTTTAATGAATCCCTTACCAAGAAAGAAGCGGCGCCGCTCTGGGTATACGGCGAGCCTCTCCTTAAAGATGGGAAATATTATGGAAAGAATGTCATATTCATAAGAATCGCCATAGGAAAAGAGAAGGGCGTAAAGGTCTCCGAACTTAATGGCAGGCCTTTGGTTGAAGTGACATTCCAGAACTTCGGACAGCTGATATTGAACCTGGAACTGGCCGTGACGGCGTGGGGCTATGCGCTTGGGGTCAATCCGTTCATACAGGAGTCGGTGGAGAACAGCAAGAAGCTATCAAGTGATCTAGAGAAAGAGCTGAAGGCCACTCCGAACGCAGCGGAAGCGGAAAAAGTCCTGTTGGCTGCCGAAAAGAAGGACCAGACTTTAGAAAATAATGAGGTAGTGACAAGGGAAGGGATCAAATTCTACTTTGCCGGACGGACAGCTAAAGATATTCAGACAGAGCTTGAGCTGGCAAGGACCGGGAAGACGGTAGCGACGGCTACCGCTAAAGACCTTATAGGCGCTTTCATGAGCACGTCGGAAGGAAAGGGCTATATAGGATTATTCCCCTATACTAACGAGGATAGTTCGCTACGCGAGGCCTTCTCAAAGTTAAGGGCGAACCTAAAAGAGAATCTAGTGAACCGCCCGACGACACTTTTCGATTTCGGACCGGGGTTCCATCATTCCAATAACGTGGGCATCACCTGTAAAGACGGCGTGACGCTTTTGATCACATTTGACACTCCGCCTGAAGCGCGCCTGCCGATACCTGAAAAACCGTATACTACAGATCAGCTGCTGCGCGCAATGGTCGTAGGAGAACTCGGCTCATTGCAGAAGGGCATGAATAAAGAGCTGGGCCCCGAGCCGCAATGGATATCTATAGAGCGCCGCGTGATGCGCATACACTTGCCCGCGGAATACAGGACGAATCCGGATAAGCTGGTGGAATTATTGTCGGTCAAGACCGTGGATCTCGAAGGGGTCTCGGGGCTACCGATAACGATGAACCCTGTAAATGGCGAGCTGAAACTGGGCGATGATATAGTTTGCGAGCGCAGGTGGTCGAGGCCGGTCAAAGACGCCGGAACGAGCATTGCGAACCCGTCGGCAATAGACAAATATAACCGCGACCGCGAAGTATATTACGGCTACAGGAACGTCGCGCTTAAAAAGGATGCGACGGGCGTTGATAAATTGAAACTGAGATTCAACATAACGGTTCTGATGCCCGGGGTGGTCCATGAAGGTAATGACGCGGAATTCATAATGACTAAAGGGCATATACACACGCTTGATACGAGGACAAACACCTACAACCATCCGGAATTTTATGAGGTATGGAACAGCGTTGCCTTGTATGTCCAGCAGGGTGTGAACCCGAAGACCGGGCAGTTTGAATTCGTCGCTACGATAGCGAAGCCCGGCGACAAGGTGCTCCTGATACCCGGCTATTCGCACAGGACGATAAATATAGGCAACGAGCCTCTCGTCATGGCCAACTGGATATCCGACGAGGTCGGAGGCAAGAAGGTCAGAGTAGAGGGTATGGAAAGATATAAGGCCGCTGAAGAGAAGACGCCTGAAAGTCCGGTCAAGGCGGACTTCAAAGAGATAGAAAAGAAGAACGGTTACACCTACTGGGTTGTCAGAACTCCTGAGGGAGTAGTTAAATTCATCCATAACCCAAATTATGACGCCAAGCCGACTAAAGTAAGCAACCCTGCGCCGGTGAGATTCATGAAACCGGTCAATGAGATAAAAGAATTGAGCCTGTCGGACAAAAAGCCGATGTATCCACAGGCCGGTAATGAAAATTTGAAAGTTTTGGAAGATTTGGCGGTGTTTCTCAGGAATCCCAAAGCCAAAGGCCTGGAAAAGTTATTCGAGTCATCGCTTGAGCCTGTAAGCGAGCGCGAATTCATGCAAAAGATAGCGCAAGCTATCGGAGTGCCTCAGGATGATAGCGCGATGGAGACAACAAAAGAGATGCCGCCGGCTGCGGAACCTTTACAGTCTTTCGAAAGCGCACCGACATCCGACGATAAGCGCGAGAGATTCGACCATACTATCGAGGCTATTATGCAGTCGTCCAATACCGGCGAACGCGCCAGGAAGACGGCGGAGACCATATTTAAAGAAGAATCCGGCGCGTTGGCCAAAACGCATCTCATATTCGTAAAGAGCGCGATACCGGAAGAGCAGCTTGCCACTACTACCGTTATAAACCTTGCCAGCATATGCGCCGACTACTATAACCAGTTGGAGGGCTATACGGCCGACGTAGTCGATACATATGAAGAAGCGGTCAAGCTGCTTGCGAAGAATCCCGACTGGGACAAGACCAACACTATAGTGGGCCTCGTAGACAAGCAAGCGCTTGACAAGATGACCGCGGAATTGGAAGCAAACAACATGCAGGGCAAGACGAAGCTGCTTCCGATGGAGAGGTTCGACAGAGACCAGTTTGTTCCTCTAAAAGGGTTCTTCGATCTTATGTCGGTGCTGGTCCGTGTTAACAGGCCCCTTGATAAGCCCGAGGATCGTGAACTTAGAGACTCCATAAGGGATCTTTTGAATGAAATAGGAGTGCGCGACGTAGCAAATCTCGTAAATGCACTCTCAGTCGCGGCTTATTTCGAAGATCCGATAAAGTTCGCCAAGAACTTCATAATAAGATTGCTGCCTCCAACGAGAGCGGCAAGCGTGGCGGAATTGAGGGACCGATACAACGCAGCGAAGAAGGTAGTCGAGAGCTTATAACAACAACTTTTTACGTATTTTAGCACGTGTCAAGGCCTGCTTTTTGTCTCGCCTAATCAAGTGCCTGTACTATTACCATAACATACTATAAATGTTGATGTTATGACTATGTTAAGATACAAAAAAGGAAAATCCCATACATTGACAGTATAATATATATATGTTATACTTCAGATGTAATAGAAACAAAAAGGTAGTTTCTAACGCAACGAGTAGCATGAAGGATTCTCCAAAATGAATGCTTGGCAGGCACGCCGAAAGGCGCCTCAAAATGGAGATGTAGAAGAGGTATTATCGCGCGACTCTTTATCCACAAGAGAAGAGTTAGGGCGTCAATCGCTTATCATGGATCTGCAAAGCGCCCGGAATAAGAAGTGGATAAGAGCTATCGCGCTTTTTTTAGTAGTAACCTTTATCAATCAAGATCTGATATGGGCTCAGGATGGCGCTCCCGTTTGGTCCAAAGGACAGAACGGGAATTTTGCTTTAAAGACTCAAGCCCCCGCTTCACAGGGTGCTATGCCCATCCCCAAAGACATCGCCGTAACCAAGGAAGTTTATAACTCCACCAATGGCGGCGGTAATACCATAATAAATATCCAGGATGCCCACGCTTCTTTAGCCGCTCAGGACTCCATAGTATCAATACTCGATTCATTAGTAACAAATTATGACCTGAAGCTGGTAGCGATAGAGGGCTCCACCGGTTATATCGATACGTCTCTCTTACGAACATTCCCCGATGAGACTATCCGTAAAAGAACAGCCCAGTATTTAATGCGCAAAGGCAAGATGTCAGCTGGTGAATTCTTTGCTATCACGTCAGATAAACCTGTAGCGTTGTACGGCATAGAGGACAACCCGCTTTACCGTGAGAACGTCGACCAGTTCCGCAAGGTCTATGAGATAAACCTGGCGACGAAGAATGATATTGACGGCCTTCTGAAAGCTTTGAGCGGCTTGAAGGCCAGGATCTACACAAAAGATATGGCCGCACTTGATGATAACTCAGTACTTCACAAAGACGGCAAGATAGCCTTCACCGATAGATGGCAGCTCGTAAAGAGTCTGGCTGACAAAGTCTCTTTGGATTACAAAAAATACGAGAACCTTTCGAAGCTCGTCGAATCGATGGAAGTGGAGAAATCCATAAAATTTGAATTGGCCAATAAAGAGCGCGACGCCCTTATCGATACTTTGACGAAGAAGATAACCAAGCAGAGCCTCGAAGAGTTGATATTAAAATCTATAGCGTTCAAGAGCGGCAAGATCTACCAGGGTGAATATTATCAGTTCTTGCAGTCGCTCGCCCAGAGATCGGGCATCGATCCGGAGCCGTACAAAGACCTCATAAAATACACCGACTATATCACGCTCTACGAATCGATAGACCTCCTCGCGATATTCGAAGAGGTCAAGGATTTTGAGGATGCGATCAAAGAAAAACTTTTTACCACGCCCGAAGAGAGAAAGCTTCACGATATCCTGAAGTGCGTAGGTTTTGTGAAGGACCTATTTGAGCTGAAACTCAATAACGGCGACTTCGATTATCTCGATAAGCATATAACGGTATGCAATGCCCAGGCAGTAGCCGATTTCATCAGAACATCATCCGCCAAATATAATATTGTGATGGAAGGCGATTACGATATCGGGAAGATATTCGATAATGCACCCACGGCTTTAGGATTCTACAAGACCGCAGAGATGAGAAATAACGCCATGCTCTCCAACACCGTCAAGAAGATGAAAGATGAAGGGCAGAGCCTGGCGGCATTGATCACCGGAGGATACCACACCAGAGGCCTTACCCAGCTACTGAAAGAGAAAGAGACATCCTACCTTGTCATACTTCCGAAATTCGACGCGTCAAAAGGCGAGAGGCCGTATGTGGCCATACTTACGAATAAGAGAGATGCCTACGAAGAGGTGCTCGAGAGCGGAAAGTATCAGGTGATGACGACCACTTATTTTGGAGAGAACATCACCGACCCGAATAAGGTCCAGGGATTTGTGAAAGACGTGATAATGGTGAGTTTAGGCCAGGCGGCGATACAGGGCAAAGATATAAAGAGCGTAAAGAAATTGTGGATAGAGAGCTATAGCAATGCCTATGAAGATCTCAAGGCGAGAGGCATTATAAAGAGTGAGAAGAACTTCACTAAAGCCGGCAAAACGATTCAAGCGTCCGGAGCGAAAGATGGCAGCGCCGGTGATTCGACTATCGCTACTGCATCCAACCTGCCGCCTTTATATTCGCCTATAGATTTTGGTCGCCTGGTAAATGAGCTGAACGTTCTTGTAGTAACATATGCGGGTAAGAAATTGGCGGTGATCGAATCGGAAGGCTCTTATTTTACGATCAAAGAAGAAGACGGAACGGTGACCGCGAAACTTTCCACCCCCGGCGAAGTAGAGGCGTATAAAAGGGATGTGGAAAAAGACGCGGCGAGAAAAGGAAAAGCTGTTTCGATAGAAGAGGGTGCGAAAAAGATAGGGGTGTTGAAGGAAGCCGGGGCGGTGGTGGATGATCAAGTCACGATAACGGTACTTGCCAATTATGTTATCTCTGCAGTAAAAGGTAGCAAACAGACAATAGATGATCAGAGTATCAAAACTATTTTGGGAAGACGGGATCTGTACAAGCTATATTCAGGCCTTACTACTGATGGACAAAATGAAGTCAAAAGAATAGTAAAAGATGCGGTCAAGGGAGAAGGGCCGAAAGAGACCAGGCCTTCACCGGTAGGTCTAGCGGAATTAGAGCCGAAAGCGGTGATTGCGGCAAAGCGCACCGCAGGTAAAGAGGCGGCGGCGATAGTTTCCCAGCTGATGAGCAGATTTTATCCGGATATTAATGCGCCGCAAGTAGTTGTAGATAAGGATCTCGTAGATCGTTTCTGCGTATTTAATGAAGAAGACGGAGCAATCCATATAAGTCCGCGCGCGTATGATCCGCAGACAAAAAAATTAATAGAAGATGTAAAATTATTTGATCTTCCCCACGAATTTTTCCATTATGCCTTATTCAAATCCAAAGTTGAAAGAAATACCAATGCAGTCGAGATCGCGTCCGTTTATCTGGCATTTCTAAACATAGTAACTAATAAAAAACGTTTCCAGGCCGCCAAGGGAAATGCTCATATAAAAGGTTTGTTTCTCGCTTCTGGCTACGATCTTGACAGGATGGAAGATTATAGATATCTGCTGACTGAGGGAATGTCTGAAATCAGTATAATGTTGGCAAAGACAAACGCAGATTTTATAGATACCTCACTCGATGATTTAAAACTGGCAGATAAGCTTATAAAATCTCAAAATTCCGTCATCGAACCATTGGAAGCTTTATGGAAGACCGGCACCACGAATAAGACATATCTTGCAAACCCATATTTTTACGCACAAAAAATAGCGTTAATGGAGAGATACGGCTTATCAATTAAAGATAAGATCGGCATGCTTTCGTTAGGCCGAGAGAGAATAGAGATCGGCATTAAGAAAGCTTTAGATGCAGGTATAAAACCAGAGAATATAACAGTAACTGTTGTTAGAACCCAGACTAAATCATTGCCGGTGACAGCGGAGGAAGAAATTGCTGCGCCGATAGCCCCGGAAGTCTCCGCGCCCGCGCCTGTGGTGGAAGCGCCGGTAGCTGCAGCGGTTCAAGCAGCTCCTGCTCCGGCACCTGCAGCCGAAGCAACCGGAAAGCCAGCGCAATTTCAGGCTCCAAAACTATTAGAAGAGGAATCGATCGAGAGGCCGAGCGATCCGACCGAAGGCGCTCTGTATGACGCTATTCAAAGCGTCATGGGCTTTACGATGTCGAAAGGTCAGCTCAAAGTCATAAGGCGAAATCTTAAAGATACAAATACAGATAAACGAAAAGTATTCGACGAAGCCGTGACGAGCGCCGGCAAGACCATAATAGGTTATGGAAGCGCGTATTGCTGGGTGACTGCCGACCCTTCAAGAAAAGTCCTTGTTGGAACAGATAAAGACTATTTGTCGGAGAACGATGCAAGAGAGGCTCAAAGGGTATTCCTTGCGCTTCCTGATGGTTCGCCTATGAAAGACAGTATCAGCGTCGCGTATATAGTGAGCGGACAGGGTAAGCGCGGCGAAGACAGGGTCTGTTTTATTTATGATAACAAGACAGGGCAATGGGAAGAGGTAACGGAGGAATACGCATACCGCACAGCTCATATCATATACGCGGAAGAGACATATCATAGATTCTTCATGCAGTCGCCGGAGGGCCGAAAGTATCAGAGGTCGTCCGCGCTGGCAGGAAAGATCTTAAATATACACGATGAAGCGGATAATACGAGGGTATTGAACAGGACATCAGCGGTTATGTCCGGCGACCTTACGGCCGACGCGAAGGCCGATATAACGAGACGGGAATTCGTTCATGCGACCCTGTTAAGGTCATTAGGCATGGGCGACGAGCCGTCCGAGAAGACTTTTTCAACATATTTCAGGTCCGAAGAAGAAAATTATAAGACGCGTCCGACTTTCTTTGGAAATATCAAGCTTCTTATACTGTATCTCTTTTATTATCGTTCCGAGATGAAGGGCATGGCATTGAGAAAATGGCGTCAGATGGTAGAGATAGCTCTTACCGCGCGGAATAATTACAGAAGGGACGATGTTTACGCTGGAAAGACAACCTCTGAAATAGACGCCATAAACAGCCGGTACGGGAAGCGGAAGTTCCACTGGTATAAGGTCGATGCGGAGTATGGCGATGTAGTCACTATAGAACACGGACAGCCCAGGTATGGCCAGGAGCTGGGAGGGGGATTACATGACTCGCTGAGGATCATAAATAGAGTGCCAGGCATCATAGAACCTAAGGGCAAGAAGAATACAAAATCGCGCCTGACGGTCGAAGAGATGGACGCGCTCCCGTGTTTCGCAAGGACCATAATGATGAGCGCAACCGGCAAAGATGAGCTAAAGGCCATGTATGGAGATTCGATGGATGCGGTCGAGGCTGAGGCGCCGTTTGCTTATTCAAGGACGATAGAACAGTCCGTGATCGCGGAGGATGACGGTAAAAAATGGGAGCTACTCGCCGCGACCGTTATGAAAAATATTGGAGCGCCCAATCTTATAGACGTGCGCTACGAAGATGCTTACGCGCTTAAAGAATATCTTGAGAAGAAGCTTGCCGGAAGCGCCGGTTTTAAAGGTGTACGCACATATACCGGCAGCTTGTCACAGGAAGAGAAGAAGAATGTTATTAAGACGTCCGGCGAAGCAGGATACGTAACTCTTATAGACGATACCATGACGCGTGGCGTTACGATAAAGCTTATAGAGGAAGCCGCTAAGACACAGGGGCTGCACCTCTATTTTACTTACGCTAAGTCCTCCATAATACTTATCAAGCAGTTGATAGGACGCGTCGGACGGCAGGGTTATAAAGGAACGGTACATCAATTTTATTCAAAGGAAGACTTTGTCCGGCTCGGCAGGGAGGTGGGCGAGAAGACAAAAGGTAACCTTGTCGCCGGCTTGATAGCGAGCCTTGGCAAACTCGAAGTGGGTCCAGACGGCGCCTACAAGGAGAAGGCTCCGGACGGAGCAAGAGATTTTGAAAACGGTATAGGATTGACTCCGACAGAAGAGCTGATATTTGGCGCGCACGGCGTGCTCGCAACTAACCTCGCGGAACTTATGGAGTCTCATAAGAGTGAGATCTCCAGAGATACGGCAGTATACGGTTCATTGCCTGACCTGGATGGTATGCAGGAAGAGACAGCGCCTTTAGTTAAGGATGTCCTTAGCGTTGTCGAGCAAGAAGACTTCGCCAAGATGCTGCGCTCCAAAATGGAATCTCTTGCCATGGCGGTGAATAAAGAGGATGCCGTTGCGTTCGCGGCAAGATTCAATCAATTATTCAGCGATGAGATATTTATCGGGCTGGATGAGGCAGGGCAGGCGAACTTCTTTAGAACTTTAAGATATGTCTTGACCTCAGGTGATATCAGAGGCGCTTCGCAATTTATTCTGGATAGGATCCGGGATGTCATACAGATAATGGCGCCCGATATCGTTGTCAGCGCGCGTGAAAGGTATATTACGGCAGCGGAGGCGATGAAGGAAGACTATCTAGGTGGTACGGAATTCGAGAAGACCGATTCCAACCGTGAAGAGACTCTGAAGAAAGACGCCCGGAAGAGATTTGAAGCGGAGAAGTCCCTTATAGCGACACAACTAAAACAGATCGCCGTGAACATACTGCGCGGCCCGGCCGTGCAGGCGCCGGTAAAAGCCACAGCGCCCATCATTGCGGATAAGGGCAAGGCGATAAGAACGATCATCTACAGTTCCATAACAAGCGTACTGTACTATTATATATATAGAGGGATAATCGCCAAGCTCTTTATAGGTACTGGCGGAGTAGCCGGCGCCATTCAGCAGCTGCTCGATATACTCCCGGGCATTCAATCTCTCGGCCCGACTCTGCTCATAGCCTTAATAGTTATTTCGCTAGTTGTTATAGTGACATTGAAGTTTACTCATCTTAAGAGGATCGGGGAGTTGAATGTCTCGGACAAGATGATGAAGCGCGTCCTCCTGGGATCCGAATCAGGTTTCGCGCGCCAACAGCTCCTCTACGCCAATAATTTTCTATATAAGCACATATTGAATCCGGTTGTTTTCATCACTCTCCCAATAACTCTTGTGCTTCTTTTATTTGCCGCGACACCGGTCCTATTGGCTACCGTTGGTTTAAGCGCCGTCAGCGTTATGGCTATTGCCGCCGTATTTGGCGCTATCGGAGCGACAGCGTCGATTTTAACCGCGCTCATATATGGTAAGCAGCGTGTCCCGGGAGAAGAGGACAAGAAGCCCATAGTATGGGCGGAGAAGTCGGTTGCCGGGATCAGTGTAAATATTCTATCCTTATTCAGAGGCGCTGCCGCAGCACTTGTGATCACGGCCGTTATTGCCTCTTCCTTATCGCCTTTAGCGGGGCTGACAGTTATAGCGATAACCATAGGAGCTCTATTTTTAAGCCACACCCTTTCACAGAGATTTTTCGTCGCACAGAAAGGCGGCGGAGCGGAATCGAAGACTCTCCTTGGGGGCAAGAGCTCTTTGAGGGGATATGTGATCGGCGCTGCCCTGGCAGGGCTGACGATCCTTCTGGCAGGCGCAACTTCAAGCGCGCTGATAGCGTTAGGGGTGATGCTTGTTATCACGGGCGCCGCCTATTCTCTTTCAAGCGGCCTGCAGTTCGGAGCCCAGGTAAAAGCGACTACCACTGAAGCTGAATTACAAAAAGAACATCTGGGTGAGCGAAGGACTCCCAATATCATCCTGGGAGTAATAGAAAAGGTGACGGCGAGCCTCGTTGCAGTAGTGCCCTTATTTATCGTGATCTACCAATTGGGACTCAAAGGCATTATAGTATCTATCGTTTCCCAGCCATACATCGTCATTCCATTCGTCATCGTACTAGGTATATATGCAATATTAGTATCGAGGAATATCCTCCCTGTTTTACGGTCTAAAAAGTTAATGTCAGCGCTCGGAGTTGCGGGCGCGGCATCCACTGTTCTCGGAGTCTATAGTCAGCAGGTCCAGGCCGCTTATGTGGCTGAAGAGCGCGCCGAGGCAAAAACAGATCTTTTAAGTTCGGTAAAGAAACAACTTGGCTTAACAGGCGGCATCAATCCGGCTATCGCCGCGTCTATTGAAAGAGCGATGCTCCAAGAGGCCGCTGCTGATGCGAGAAAACAGGCTGCTATTCTCGAGGCCGTGACGGCTGAAAACAAAGCATTTACAGATGTCGCCGCCGCAAAGGATGAGAAGTCCAAAGTAAGCGCTATGGGAAAACTGATAGAAGCGAATAAGGCGAAACTGGTGAACGCGATTAGTTGGTCCGGACACAGGTTAAGTGAAGCCGACAGAAAAGCCGCGGAAGAAGAGATAAGACAATGTGACGTTATACGCGCAACATTTTCTGCGGAAGAGTATCGGCTCGTCCAGAAAGCCGAGATCGAAAAGATAGCTCCGGAGGTAGTGAAAGAGTACAAAGATAAACTTGAAAAAGCGAATAAGGATCTCGAGACAGCCCAGGCATCAGGTGACCAGGCCAAGATACTGAGAGCCCAGGCCGATCTTGCGGATCTTCAGGAGAAGAGAACGGGCGCCATAAGAAAGAAGGCCCAGGCAGAAGTCGTAAAGAATAAGCTTGAGCAAAAAGTCACCGATCTCGCCAAGAAGATAAAGGAAGCCAGGACCTCTGAGACAAGAGAGGCCCTCTTAAAAGGCACTGAGATACCTGTCCTTGTGTGCATACTTGATGACCAGCTTGAGCGCCTTGCCGCGAATATACAGCAGATCGCCATCGAAGCGATGGCCCCGGAGGTAGTGAAAGAGTACAAAGATAAACTTGAAAAAGCGAATAAGGATCTCGAGACAGCCCAGGCATCAGGTGACCAGGCCAAGATACTGAGAGCCCAGGCCGATCTTGCGGATCTTCAGGAGAAGAGAACGGGCGCCATAAGAAAGAAGGCCCAGGCAGAAGTCGTAAAGAATAAGCTTGAGCAAAAAGTCACCGATCTCTCCAAGAAGATAAAGGAAGCCAGGACCTCTGAAACAAGGGAAGCCCTCTTAAAAGGCACAGAGATACCTGTCCTGGCATGCATACTTGATGACCAGCTCGAGCGCCTTGACGCGAATATAAAGAACGTTGCATCGACGATAGAGGTTGTTGCCCAAAAAGCCGAGATCGATGCGCTCGCGCCGGATATAGCCAAAGATTATGCCGCAAAACTTGTCGCCGCAGAAAAAGAAGTAAATGAAGCGCAAGCCGCCGCTGAAAAGGCAGCTACCGAAGTCGAGAAACTAATGGCGCAGAAAAATATAGGAGCGGCTCAGTTAAAGCTTCTAGCCCTTCAGAAAGAACGGCAAGAGAAGATCCTCGCCGTGCCCCTCGCAAAGATAAAAGGCAACAAGGATCTCGAGACAAGGTTCGCTAACTTGAGAAAAAAGATCGCTGGCGCAGAAGCGGATATCCCGCCTCAATTTAGAGGCATGATGCCGCAAGCACCCGGCGCTGGAGAGGCTATAAAGAAGGAAGAGAGTCGCGATGTGCGTTTAGCCGTAGTTTTGGAGACTGATGTAAGGAGATTGACCGCACAGGTAGAGAGCATTAAGTCTTGGGACGAAAGGACCGCGCAGCGTATAGAGATCCTGGGCATAGCTCCGGAAGTTGTAAAAGAGTATGCCCCCAAGCTAGCCGCCGCCGAAAAAGAAGTAAATGACGCGCAAGACGCCCCTGAAAAGGCAGCTACCGAAGGCGAGAAATTAAAATCGCAGCAAAGATCCGGAGCGATCCGATTGAAGCTGCTCGCCCTACAGAAAGAGCGACAAGATAAGATATTAGCCCAGGCTCTCGCAAGGATAAAGAACGATAAAGGTATG
>CAYVCD010000005.1:0-42061 GCA_964450115.1 uncultured Planctomycetia bacterium | reverse complement strand
GGTTTTTAAATTTCAAAGGGAAAAACGTAGTTTTTCCCTTTGACGCTCTCCCGCCGCAATGCGCAAACTAACCGGGGCGGGATCGCTGTATCCCTTTTCCTTAAAGGTACCAATCTCTCACTATAGAACTAACCTATAGAAGGGGAAAGGAGGAGAATGTCCTCCTTTCCCCTTACAAACCCCATTTCTCCTAAAGTTGAAAAAGGGAATATTCCTCCTCCCCTTAGCAATCCCTTCCTCTTTAAAAAGGTATTGTTTTGCGGAACCATAAAAACCTGTGCTAGCTTGCTTTTTGCTTAACATGTGGTATACTTATATAAGGGCGAAGAGGGATGATAGACGTAAAGCCTGTTAAGGCTTTGCGAATTTTTTTCGCCCCTTAGTAAAAAGTTTTAATAATAGTCACTTAGGGAGGAATCTGAACATGAAATGTAATAATTGCGGCAAGAAGCTGGATGAAGTCGACTGTTCATGCAAATGGTGTACGTTTTGTGGAACGGTGATTGACGTAAAAACCGTTGCAAAGTCCGAGAAATAGATAACAGATTAATCATTGGATTCTGTATAAGTAGCCCAGGCTTAAACCTGGGCTACTTTGTTTTTGTCTCTGAGAGCAATGCGCTGATGAAGTGAATAGTGCAAGCCTGTTAAGAATGAAAAAATCTGGCTGAATTTCCATTGACTTAACAACATATAGATGATATACTCTCTCTTACTATTTCTTTTGTTAATAATGACAAGACCCATACTAATCAGGAGGTAGTCTCTAAATGAGGAATACAATACTTAATAGGGCGCTGTCCCTAGTAGTTCTATCCACTTTCCTGCTTAATGACATCTGCTTCGGCCTAGGCGTGCAGCCTGGATCGACTCAAGCGCCAACCAAAGACGCGATGTATGCTCTTGGCCGGAAACTTATTGCAACTAAAGTTGGCCCCGGATCTATAGATTGGGACAAATGCCCTCCCGGATCTTTTGTCGGAAATGGGCAGGTCCCGGGCGCTGAATTTATAAATGCGGACTATAGCAATCCTCCGGCAGGCTGGGCCAATAATCCTATATTGCAAAAAACCAACCTTATAGACGCGTTCAAATACTTCAGAGATAACGAGGCGAAGATCCCTCCCGAGCTTCTTGATATAAGAGAAGGATTTTTTGATGTTGACGCAGAAAAGGGAGAGCTGCCGATATCCCGCCTTGAAGCTTCTTTTGAACAGGGCAGAATGAAATATACCCTGATAGTCCATACGGAGTTCGTCCAGATATGGAACCACATAAGGCAGAACGATGTATGGTATAAGCCCGAGAATAGCGATAGAGTTAGGAGCGTAGCATGGGGCATATTCTATCGTGTTGCCAAGCATGAAATGACCGACTTGCGAAAGAATGGATCAGGAATAAAGAGTGCGGGCCATATAGGGTTTAGTTTTGGCGGATTGCAGATAGAGGAGGATGAAGCCGCGGCTAACGGGATAAAAGGGCAATATTCCGTCACAAACGACGCGATATGGATGTGGTTTTTAGCTTCGTATGCTTTTGCCAATACTACCAGGTACAACAACGAAACGTTGAGCGAAAGAATAAAATGGCTTTGTCTTGGTGATGGCCGGCAATATATAAAAGGCGAATTCCCTTTGACGTGGGACCAAAGCTACGCGACCTTAGGGGAGAAGAGAGTGCTAAAGCCGATGACCGATCTTGCCTGCGGCATAAATTATCATTTCTTCTCTACGGGCAGAAGCGTTCCGGAGTTTGAGATCGACCAAACATTCGTAGAAGAATATATGGAACGCGCGGGCAAGATAGTAAGAAATCTATATGCCACCGGCAGCGGCGAGCAGCTTAACAAAGACAAAGTCCTCGCGGCGTTACAAGCACTGAAGATAGACCGCAAAAAAGAGACGACGCTGGCGGAGCTGGCCAAGAATACGGTGCTCCAGGCCCATGAGGTCAGAAGCGTTATAATTTTAATAAATAAAGAGTTACCAGTAAAGGAAAGATTTATACTTCTGAGCGGCGGGGAGGTAATAATACCGGTCGCAGCCAAAGTTAGAGAAACGGCGGAAACTAAATTAGTATACGGTAAAAATGGAGGCATGGGCGCTGTAGCCATTGTCGGGGGAGAGCTCGATGGCGTATATGTCGAAATAAATCCTGCTAATGGAAGAGCCGTTGTGTATAAAAATAAAGGCGGCCCTGCATTAAAGCCAATAGACCCGGCAAGATGTAACAAAGCGATAGAACTGATAAAAGCTGACCTCGCAGCAAGAAAAGCCGCCGCCGCGGCGGCAAAAGAAACACCCGCCTCACCGGATGCGTCGGTATCGGCACCTACCGTGCCATCGCCCATGCCGCAAGGCGGCGAGAAGCCCGGACAACGTAATGTGCTCGGTGAGGTCGGGAGCGGAAGCACTGATGGGAGGCCAGTCGATAGACGCACGGCGGACTGGGTTACAGGCAGAGAGCCGGCATCCGTTCCTGCCCAAACAATGATCATCCCAAAAGACCTTATTTGGTTTCTGTACCAGAGCCACGGCATGAGCCAGGAAGAAGGAGAATCGGCCATAGGCATGATGGCGCCCATAATCGATTCCGCCAAAGTCGGGGGTTCGGAGGTTATACTGATCGCAGAATATGGAGGCGTGGCTCCGGAATCCCTAAAAGCTCTGTTAAAAACGGATGACAATCAAAGAGTAGTGCGTCTTTTAATGAACGATGAAGTAGCTCGCCAACTATACGATATGACTGCGATAAAGGCTGGACAAAAACATGCTAAAGGGCTTCAGGAAGGGCGTGTTTACGACGAGAGAAATAAGCGGCTGCAGGCTATCGCCCGTTATGCAGCTGCCAATAAAATAAAGGTTATACCGGAAAGACCGGATTTTGAAGCATGGCGGCAAAGCGCCATTTTGGATATGTATAGGGATATAATTTCATTGGGATTTCCGCAATTTGATATGTACATGGAATTGGCTAAGAACGAGGTGCAAAAAACCGTGGAGTATGAGGTCGAAGCAAGGGATGCGGCAATAAACACCTTAGTGATGGAAACAAGGGCCGCCAATCCCGGGGCGTATATCATTGTTTTGCGCGGCACTATGCACAAGGATGCCCATGCGGGATTGGCCGGAAAAGGTTATGATATAGGCGTCAATATTCAACCATTTGCGTTCGACGGCCTCGATGCAAAACAGTCCGTGGTTTACAATTGGTTAGAAGAGGGCCGCCGGGAATTTTCAGAACAGGACCTGCTTGACATAGCAAGATATGGAGCAGTAACTGTAATATATGCTGTTTTGAGAGCGAGTGGGATCTCCGGCAGTGAAAGCTCTGATCTGGCGAATAAGATTAGCTCGCGGCTTAAGTTTGCTGAAATTCGTCTACTTGCCGGTAAGATCGAGGACATGCAATTAAGTTCAGACGAACTGATGAGACGCATATATAGCTTTGCCACGGAACATAATATAGCTACGGCAGAAGAAGAGATAATATTGCGTCGAGCCGCTGGAATTATCGTGAGGGATGATAAGAATACAGCCGCGGTCGATCCTGAAAAAGTGACAGAGTTTGAGGATCTAATAGACAGGTCCTTCGCAGCGAATACGGCTTCGGGTATCAGCCTGAAGATGATCGACAGAAGATATAATGCCCATAATTTGCCCGAAAATGTTGTCGTTGATTCGCTGGAAAGGCTGGGTTTTCTGGAAAAAAACGGGAGCTGGCAACGGGTTAGTAAGCGCAAGGCAAATCTACCCGCGGCAGAGACGAGGCCCGGACAACGTGATGTGCTCGGTACGACCGGACACGGCGATACGACAGGCAAAGGCCCGACCAGGGGCGAAGGCGATTTTATTGCGGGCAGAAAAGCGCCTCTTGACCAGGCCGCGCAATTAAGAAAATTGATGGCAGATAGAAAAAGAGAGCAGGCTCCGCAACTTCCGCCTCAGTCGCTTCTTTCGCAGCCCGACCAGGCAGAGAAGTTAAGGGATGCCATGAGAAAACGTCTCGCCGAGACGGAAGGTGGCGAAGGACAGCCGGTCATCCGGATAATTTCCGAATACATCATAAGCCTCGGACTCGATAAGGGGCCGGGCGCAGAAAAATTATCAGCGACTGAGCTGGAAACCATTTACAAAGCCGTCGCGCTCTTAAAAGATAGCAAGGTAGAGTTAATTATTCCGCAGAGCCTTAAATTTACCAGTAGTATGAAAAGGGCGATAAGGGAGATAGGCAAGCACGAAGGCAAGGATGCCGTAGAGCTGCGTGAGTACGCGAATATGGACAGGCTCGTCAATATGTGCAAAGAGAAGCCGGCGCCCGGCACAAGAAGAATGATCCTCGTAGAGGATAGAGATCGGGCTGATATAGCCGGTATCATAGAACGCGATCAGGAGATATTTAAACTTGCAAGATTTCTGCCTATCTCGCTGCCGGATGATTATGAGGATTTCAGGAAGGACGATAATGTGGCAACGGTATATCAGGCAAAACTTACTACCGCGGCCCTTTTGGGAGCATTGCTTGAAAACGGCAAGACGCCCATGCCCGAAGCGCTCTTCAGGGAGATGGTCAAAGAGACTTTTGCGGGCGATGAAACGGCTCTTGCAGCGTTTATTAACGAATTGGGAAGGCCGGACGAAGAGGTCGCGGCCATGGATGCGATCGGGCTTATGAATCGTGTAATAACAAGGTTGCTCGCAAGGCCCATTAAGCTGGTGGAGAAGATCGGCCGCGAGATCCAGTTAATGAAAGCGTTCTGGACTGCGGCGTAAAGATAAAATTATTTATTGATGTGCACTACCTTCGCTGGCGGGAAGCCGTTAAAGTAGGTGCTTGAGGCTATGGAGTAAGCGCCGATATTCTCCGCGTATAGATAGTCGCCTATCTCAAGATCCGGAAGCTCCTCGGCCACGGATATAGTATCGAACGCATCGCATGTAGGACCGAATACAGAGCAGACCTTCTTCTCGCCATCCTTAAAGGACTTCAACGGATATACGCAGTGGTCGAATACTATACCCGAAAACGTATGGTATACGCCGTCATCCAGGTAGTAACAGGTCTTTTCATCCCGCACGGCCTTGCCGATGATCTTCGTGACAAGGGTCGCCGCATTTGCCACCATGAATCTGCCGGGTTCCGCAAGTATCTCCATGGTCTTCGGGAAGAGCCGGTCTATCTCGGCGTTAAGTTTTCTGGCGAGGGTCTTGAAGGACTTCACTTTGTTTGTATATTTCACAGGGAATCCGCCGCCGATATCCAGTATATTGATCTTGTGTCCGCGAGATTCGGCCTCTTTCAGTATCGATGAGGCAAGTTGGATAGCCTGCATGTAGTTCTCAAAATTATTGCACTGGCTTCCCACATGAAAGCTTATCCCTTCCACCACGAGGCCGATCTTAAATGCCTCGAGTATCAGGTCCACCGCCTCACCCGGATGGGCGCCGAACTTTGATGAGAGCTCGACCATCGAGCCGGTATTCGGGACGCGTATCCTTAAGACGAGCCCGGCATGAGGGCAATGTTTCCTTATCTTCTTCAGCTCATACATATTGTCGTATGTGACGAGCGGCTTATACTGGTCGAGCTTTCTTAAGGTCTCTTCCTGCTTTATCGTATTGGCGTAGATTATCTTATCCCATATAAAATCCTGCCTCTTCTTTTCGGGCAGATTCTTTATATTCTCGTGCACTATCATGAACTCAGGCAGTGATGCGACATCGAAACTCGCGCCCATCTTATAGAGCGTCTTGACTATCTCAGGATTGGAGTTCGCTTTTACCGCGTAGTACGCCTGCACCCTCGGGAGGGCCTCTCTGAACTCCCGGTAGTTCTCCCTTATTTTTTTGTGGTCGAGTATAAATACCGGGGTGCCTTTACTCTTAGCTATCTTTAGGATGTCGGCCAATTTATTCTCCTTTAATCTTTGAATAGAAAATTATTGAAGCACCATATATTCTTCTTGTCGAGATATGCCCCGGGGCTCTCTTTAAAGAATACCCTGTAATTTTTCAGAGGCGTCCAGTCGGACTGGATAGACGCCAATTTCCCGAGATATGGTTTTGCTATTGATAGTATATGATCGTGGGGCAGATCATCCGGGATGCACACGCCTTTATGCGGATTATCTATCATCCACATGACTGCCGAGACTACGCCGATAGCCACCTGCATTGTCGTGGCATTCTGGTGCGGCACCAATTTCCTGGACTCTTCTATGCTCAAGATGCTCCCGGTCCACCATGAGTTATATTTGTGCCCCATGAGAAGGGCGCCCAGGATGTCGTCGCCCGACTTTATCTCATCATCCATTATTCTAAGCTTTGGCTGAAGTTCATAGTTCCTGCCGCGAAGTTCATGTAAAGAGGAGATCGTCTCGTGGCACGGCATATAGGCGTAATGTACGGTCGGCCTGTATATTGCTTTACCATTTTTCCACACTGTAAGTTTATCGGATATCGAGAATGCCTCGCCGTGTCTTATCACCATACCTATGATCTCCTGATGCGGCACCCAGCTCCTCACCCAGGTATTCATTCCCATCTGCGATAAAAATATCTGATTTTTGGGGCCGTACGGAGGGATGTTAGCCAGAGCGGGAAGCGTTTTTTCGTGAGTCCCCCATCCCATTTCAGCGGGTGATACACCTTCTTCTCTTAAACCCTCTATACTCCATGTTCCTACGAACTCGTCGACCTCTTTGGGCCTGTTCGCTATCTGAGTATCTCGCTCGCTGCAGTGGATGACCTTTATGCCAAGTTCGTAAGCGAGGTTCGGATATGACCTTGTGCGCAGAAGCTTCTCGAGTTTCGAGGACTCCTTCTTTGACGTCGTCTTATCGCGCATAACCTTTTCGGCTATATCCACGATACCTTTTTTAGTGAAATGTGATATCAGTCCCGGATTAGCGCCGTGATCCACTACTGCGGTGGTGGTGCCGTTATTCCACTTGGCTACCATCTCGCGGATCAGCATCTGGCGGTAATATAGCGATTTCTTAAAAGGGCTCTTGTTGTGTATGCCTGCGTACGGATCCCACTCTTCGACAGAAGTGTTGATATAGAGGACCCTGTTATCATGGCACCAGGTCAGTATGTCGTTACAGCCGATATTCCATCCGAGGTCAATGATGAGCCCGCCGGCCGATACGTACTTAGAGAGTAATTGAGATATGTTTATAGGGGTGATCTTCTCCTGGGAATAGCGTACGCCTTTCTTTATCCAGTCTTTTAATTCACCGCGCTTATTGGCGAAGTCCACTATCGTTATATTCTTGCAGGGGATATTCACGTGCTTCAACAATATCGGCAGAGTGCATTTAGAGACAGAGCCGTAGCCGATGATCAATACTTTATTCCTGAACTTCAACATCATCTTCCCTCCGGTTTTTATTTTGCCTATTCTACGTTAATAATTTGACAATGTCAATTTCATAGTGTAACATATCGACTTATGACGAAGAAGATATCGGCGGTAGTTATGGCTTTAATGTTGTCAGCCAGCCTCGCGTACGGCGCCACGGAACCTAACGACGCTACCGCGCAGGACCTTTCTACGCTACGGAAAAAATTGAGCCGCGTAAAGCGCGAAATGGACCTCCTGATAAAAGATATGGTATCCGGCGCATCCATGGCAAGCGACGCTGTACTAAAGGATTTCGCCAGCGATGTAAGCGTAGACATATTACAGAATGAAAAGAGCGTTATAGTGAAGGCCGACCTTCCCGGAATGGAGAAGGACAAGATAAACATAACGCTTGAGAACGGAAGATCTTTAAAGATATCCGGGTCGCGGGAGATGTTGAAGAGTCAGAGCGAGCCGGGCGTTGTAAGGCAGGAGAGGTTCTTCGGAAGTTTTGAAAAGACAGTGGAGCTTCCGTGCGAGGTCGAGAACTCCGGCATAGCCGCCACCTATAAGGATGGCGTTCTGGAAGTCACTATCCCGAAGAAGACTCCTGTCAAAGAGAATAAAGTGAAGATAAGCGTTAAATAAAGGAGGAGTAAATGATAGAGATCGGAGAGTTTAAAGGCAAGCCTATCCTGATCATAAGGCGCAGCGAGGACGATAAGTTCCCGTTTTCATTCGGTATGACCAAAGCGAAGTTGATACTGGAAAATATCGAAGAGATAAAGAAGTTCGTCGCGGAACACGCTGAAGAATAAGCGATAAAATAAATAATAGGTGCCAGGTGCCTGGTCAAAAAGCGCCTGGCCCCTTTTTTTTCGCAGGATTATATGGTATACTTGTAGTCGACAGTTAGGATTACCTGTTGAAAAAGGCAAACTCACGGTAACGTGAGGGCGCAAAGCGACAGCCCCGTACCAGGTTAGGTGCGGGGGGCTGCGTTGCCAAAGGGGCGGAAGTATAAAGACCCTAAGATATTGCCTTAGGGTTTTATGCTTTCATGGACCCTTCGGCGAGCCGGAAGTTAGCGGAAGGAGGCTCGTCCGATGGTCGATCATAGTGCTGCAGTTCTCATATACCGGAATGCGTTGGCGCTCTTCTGCGCAGCGGGAATCACCGTATCTCCGGCTACCATATCAAAAGAGATCCCTCTTCCAAAGCCGCCGATCACAATAACCGTTTCTGACAACAGAACTTATACTTTCGAGAAGACGGGATTGTGGCGCTATCTTCGGGCGGGTATAAACTATCTCGAAGCCTCGGGCAGGGATGTCCCTATACACTATAAGCATCCCGGCGGGAAGGCTTACGGTCCGTTGGCGATAACGCCTATAGCCATCAAAGATGTAAGGCTTCATTACCCGCTGTTATACGGTTATACGCTCGATAATGTGCTGTCAGACCGCGACCTTTACGAAAAATTCGCCCAAGCTTATGCCGAACTTCTCCTAAAGCATTACTTCAAGATCAACTTCCTTCACATGCCGAAGGAAGAAGTATTTAAGGCGCTTCAGAAAGGATGGTTCCTGGGCCCTACTCTATACAAAAAGGGGCATCCGGTAATAGCTTCCCGCCAGAAAAGAGCCGCTGAATATATTGACAGCCCCACCATTATAATATAAAATAATCTCCTCCTTATGATAACGAGATACAGTCTCCCAAAGATGTCTGGCGTATGGAGCGAAGAGAACCGCTTCAGGAAGATGCTCGACGTAGAGTTATATGCCTGTGAGGCCCTTGCGAAGCTTGGCAAGATCCCGAAGGCTTCCCTCTTGCAGATCCAGCGTAAAGCCCGTTTTGATGTAGAAAGGATAAAGGAGATAGAGCGCGAGACCAATCACGACGTCATAGCCTTCATCAAGAATATTTCGGAATATGTCGGGGATGACGCCAAGTTTATACATATGGGGCTCACCTCAAGCGATGTGCTCGACACCGCGCTTGCCGCCCAGATGCAGGAGGCCTGCGACATATTAATAGACGATACGAAGAAGCTCCTCAGGATGTTAAGACAGAAGGCCCGAAGGCACAAGAGGACCCTGATGATCGGCAGGACGCATTCTGTCCACGCCGAGCCTCTCACGTTTGGATTAAAGATGGCCCTCTATTTTGACGAGACCAACCGCAACCTCGATCGCTTGAAAAAGGCCCGGGATATAGTAAGCGTAGGCAAGATCTCCGGAGCCGTGGGCACATACGCCAATATAGATCCGTTCGTTGAAGAATATACATGTAAAAAGATGGGATTAAAGGCGGCTAAAATATCTACACAGATAGTGCAGAGGGACCGCCATGCGGAATTTTTAACGGCCATAGCGATCACCGGTACCTCTCTGGAGAAGTTCGCCACGGAATTCAGGAATCTTCAGCATACGGAGATA
This sequence comes from uncultured Planctomycetia bacterium, assembly GCA_964450115.1. Taxonomy (GTDB): domain Bacteria; phylum Omnitrophota; class Gorgyraeia; order 2-01-FULL-45-10; family 2-01-FULL-45-10; genus 2-01-FULL-45-10. The sequence continues at coordinate 32,276 of CAYVCD010000005.1, read as the reverse complement.
GGCGAGGTCGAGGAGTACTTTGCCCCGGGCCAAAAAGGCTCGAGCGCGATGCCGCACAAGAAGAACCCGATACTCTGCGAGAGGATAGCGGGCCTGGCGAGGATCCTGAGAGCCAACGCGCACGCCGCCATGGACGACATGGTATTATGGCACGAACGCGACATTTCGCACTCTTCGGCGGAGAGGGTGATACTTCCGGACTCTACGATACTACTGGACTACATGTTGGACAAGTTTTCAGGTATTGTGGCGAAGCTCGTAGTGAACGAGGACCGTATGATAGAAAATCTTAACAGGTCGAAGGGCCTTGTATTCTCCGGAAAGATATTGCTCGAGCTGGTAAATAAAGGCATCAGCCGCAACGAAGCCTATGACCTGGTACAGCGCGCGGCATTCATCGCGAAGAAGGACGAGATAGATTTTATAGACGCCCTTCTTGCGGATAATGACATACGCGCCATCCTCGGAGCAAAAGCGATAGAGGAGATGTTCGATATAAAATACTATATCAGAAGCGTCGACAGGATATTCAGAAGAGTCGGGATATAAAATCAGGAGGATATATGCAGAAGCTAAAACAGATCTACGAGGGCAAAGCGAAGAAGCTGTACGAGACGGAAGATAAGGATCTGCTGATTCAGGAATTTAAGGACGACGCGACGGCATTCGATGCCACTAAGCGCGGCACCATTACTAACAAGGGCATCATAAATAATAAGTTGTCGGAAAAGATATTCACGGTCCTTCAGAAGAAAGGTATTCCGACGCACTTCATGAAGCGCATGAACGACCGGGACATGCTCGTCAAGCGCGTCCAGATCGTGCCGATAGAGGTCACTATGCGTAATATCGTTGCCGGCGGGATGGCCAAGCTATTGGGTCTTGATGAGGGGATAATATTGAAGCAGCCGGTCCTTGAGTGGCACTTCAAGGAAGACGCTCTGCACGACCCGCTGATAAACGACGACCATGTAAGAGCGCTCGGTATCGCGACGGAAAAAGAGCTCGAGACGATAAAGAAGTACTCCTACAAGATCAACGATCTCATGAAGAAGTTCTTCGATTCGAAGAACCTGATACTTGTAGATTTTAAACTTGAATTCGGAAGATGCAAAGGCAAGATAATACTTGCCGATGAGATATCGCCCGACACTTGCAGGCTCTGGGACAAGACGACAAAAGAGAAGCTCGACAAAGACCGGTTCCGCAGGGACCTGGGCAACGTCGAAGGCGCATATCAGGAAGTGCTCCGCAGAGTAATGGAATAATGAGGCGTATAACCTACAAGACGGCAGGGGTTGATATCGATAAAGCGAATGCGCTCGTGAAGGATTATAAGCGCTTCGCGAAGTCTACGGCTACAAAGGGCGTGATAAGCGACATAGGAAGTTTCGGCGGCCTATTCCGTCCGGACATAAAGAGATTTAAAGATCCCATCCTCGTATCCTCCACTGACGGTGTCGGAACGAAGCTCAAACTCGCATTTTTAGCCAATAAGCATGATACGGTCGGCTCTGACTTAGTCGCCATGAGCGCGAATGATATTTTATGTTCGGGCGCGGAGGGCCTATTCTTCCTCGATTATATATCAACCGGCAAGATAAAGAGCCAGGTCCTAAGAGATATCGTGGGCGGCATTGCAAAAGCGTGTAGAGAGGCCGGATATGCCCTGATAGGCGGGGAGACCGCTGAGATGCCCGGTATGTATAAGGATGGGGAATACGACCTCGCCGGCTTTGGAGTGGGCATAGCCGATAGATCCAAAATAATCGACGGCAGAAATATTAAGCTCGGTGATTGTATAATAGGCCTTGAGTCCAGCGGTCCGCACTCCAACGGCTACTCTCTTATTAGAAAGATATTTACTGAAAAAGAATTGAAGCGGCATTCGAGAGAGCTTCTGGCGCCGACGCGCCTCTATGCTAAACCGGTCCTTGCGCTAAAAAAGAAGGTGGATATAAAAGGAATAGCCAATATAACGGGAGGCGCATTCTATGATAAGGTGCCGCGCATAATCCCGAAGGATCTGGCGATAGAGATAGATAAATATTCATGGCCGGTGCCGCCGATATTTTCTCTGATACAAAAAAGAGGCAATGTTGACGATAGGGAGATATACCGCACTCTCAATATGGGTATAGGTATGGTTTTAGCGGTCTCCAGGCGCGACGCCGCAAGAGCAGAGCGCATATTGGGCGATAATGGCGTAAAGAGTTACGCGATCGGTAGAGTGGTAAAAGGCAATAGAGAAGTAACGATCTTGTAGGGAATATAAATGAGAATTCTGGTAATAGGTTCGGGCGGCAGAGAGCACGCGTTATGCTGTAAGATAGCGAAGAGCAAGCTTTGCGATAAGCTTTACGCGGCGCCCGGCAACGGCGGTATATCTGAAACGGCCGAACTTGTGGATATAAAGGCCGATGATATCGCGGGCCTTTTGAATTTTGTTTTAGAGAAGAAGATAGATCTGACGGTCGTGGGGCCTGAAGTCCCGTTGGTAGCGGGTATAGTCGATAAGTTCGAGTCGGCGGGCTTAAAGATATTTGGCCCTTCAAAGGGCTGCGCTCTCATAGAGGGCAGCAAGGTCTTCTCGAAAGAGCTGATGAAGAGATGGAACATACCGACCGCAGATTTCAAAGTATTCGACGATCCCAACGAAGCCATTAAGTATCTCGAAGGAAAGCAACCGCCTCTGGTAGTGAAGGCCGACGGCCTTTGCGCCGGAAAGGGTGTAGTGATATGCAGAACAATAACGTCCGCCAAAGACGCGGTGACCGATATGATGGTGAAGAGATCGTTTGGCGATGCGGCAAAGAAGATCATTATAGAAGAGTGTCTGGATGGCGAGGAGGCTTCAATAATAGTGGTGTCCGACGGCAAAAATGTGGTGCCTCTCGCTTCAAGCCAGGACCATAAGAGAGTTTTTGATGGAGATAAAGGACCCAATACGGGCGGCATGGGCGCGTATTCCCCGGCACCGGTAGTTACGGATGCCGTATTTAAAGAGGTCGTGGAGAAAGTCATATTACCCGTGATAAGAGGTATGGCCAAAGACGGCAAGCCGTATAAGGGCGTACTTTATGCCGGTATAATGCTGACCAAAGAGGGGCCCAAGGTGCTTGAGTTCAACGCCCGCTTTGGTGACCCGGAGACCCAGACTATAATCCCAAGGCTTAAGAGCGACCTCGTAGAGCTGATCATGAGGTCGATAGAGGGAAGATTGGATAACTATTCACTCGATTGGGATCCCAGGCCGTGTGTTTCGGTCGTGGCGGCGGCCGGAGGCTACCCCGGCGATTACGAAAAAGGTATAGAGGTCAAGGGCCTGGATGTTGCAAAGGGCCTTAAGGATGTCGTTGTATTCCATGCCGGAACTAAATCAGGCAGGCGCGCTACCGATGGCAGCAGCACATTCTTGACAAATGGCGGGAGGGTTTTGAATGTCACAGCCCTGGGCTCGGATATAAAAGGCGCCATCAATAATTGCTACAACGCGCTCGGCAAGATATCTTTTGACAGGATGCACTATCGCAGGGACATTGGTCACAGGGCAATTAAAGTATAAAATTAAAAAGAGGGAGTATGTTTATGACAAATAGACCAAGGGTGGCGGTGATGATGGGCAGCGATTCCGATCTTCTTACGATGGATGAAGCGGTAAAAGTGCTGACCGAATACGGAGTTGGTTGTGAGGTCAGGATATTGTCGGCGCATCGCTCACCCGATGACACCGCAAAATTTGCCAAGAGTGCCAGGGAAAGAGGACTCTCCGTTATAATAGCGGGCGCCGGCGGCGCCGCTCATCTGGCCGGAGTGGTAGCCAGCCATACCACCCTTCCCGTTATAGGCGTTCCGATGGAGACGAAAGAGCTCAAAGGTATAGATTCTCTTCTCTCTACGGTGCAGATGCCTTCAGGCGTGCCGGTAGCGACGGTTGCTATAGGGAAGACGGGCGCCAAGAATGCGGCTATACTGGCTCTTCAGATCCTGGGAGTTGCCGACAAGGATGTGGCAAAAAAATTAGACAACCTAAAGAGATCGCTCGTTGAAAGCGTCCGTAATAAAGATAGATCCCGCAAAGCCGGATAAAAAGAGAATAGCTGCCGCTGCCAAGATCATAAGAGACGGGGGCCTTGTTATATTTCCCACGGAGACCGTCTACGGGATAGCGGCAAATCTTCTTGACGAAAAAGCTCTGGAGAGACTTTATAGGGTGAAGGCCAGGCCCGAGGGGAAGCCGTTCACGGTGCATATATCAGATCTAAAGATGATCAGGGATATGGGCTGTGAGATAACCGGCACGGCAGAAAAATTAATAGCCAAATTCTGGCCTGGGCCTCTCACAATAATTTTAAAGTCGCGTAAGGGCGAGAAGACAGGATTCAGGATGCCAGCGAATAAGATCGCTCTTGAACTCATAAGGGCATCCGGCGTTCCTGTTGTAGCCCCAAGCGCGAATTTAAGCGGTAAACCGGCGCCTGTCACGGCGGATGAAGCCATGGCGGATCTCGAAAGCAAGATCGATATGGTCATCGACGGCGGCAGGACTGAGGTCGGGATTGAGTCCACAGTATTGGATCTTACGATGGACCCCTTCAAGATAATAAGAGCAGGCGCCATCAAAGAAGAAGAGCTATCGAAAGCAGTGAATGGGTAAGATAAAGAAGATCCTTTTTGTTTGCACGGGGAACAGCTGCAGGTCTATAATGGCTGAAGGCCTTATGAGAGATGCTCTCAAGGGGCTCGGCAAAATTGATGTGAATGTAATTTCTGCCGGGGTGAGCGCCATAGATGGATTTCGTCCAACGCGGGAAACGATAGAAGTTATGGAGCGCGAAGGTATCGATGTCTCGGGGTTCCGGTCCAAGGCTCTTACTGACGAAATTATAATGTCTGCAGATCTCATACTTGTCATGGCAGCTCATCATATGGATGACATAATAAAACGCGTTCCAGAGGCCGCGCCCAAGACGCATATCTTAAAACAGTATGGCCGCAGTGACGATTCAAGCGCCTGCGAGGACCTGGATATATCCGACCCTATAGGCAAGCCTATGGAGGTCTATGAATACACTCTCGGTGAGATAAAGAGAGAGGTTAATAGGATTGCGCTCGATCTATAATTTATAGGTGTGAATCCCGCACTTTCTTAAAGGTGCGGGAGAATAGGAGAAAGTGCGGGATGAATATAGCGATAGGAAGCGATCACGGCGGATACGAGCTTAAGAAGAAGCTCGTCGAGTATCTTAAAGCGAAAAAATATAATGTGGACGACCTGGGTACGCATTCAAAAGAGTCCTGCGACTATCCGCTAATCGGATTCGATGTGGCTAAAGCCGTCGGAGACGGCAAAGCCGACAGGGGCGTATTGATATGCAAGACGGGCGTTGGCATGGCGATAATAGCAAATAAAGTGCACGGGGTAAGGGCAGCGGCCTGTTATGACAAAGAGATGGCAAGGTCCGCAAGGGGGCATAATAACTGCAATGTCATAGTCTTTGCCGCCAGTTATTCCGATTTTGAACAGGCTCAAGGCATGCTGAAAGTATGGCTTGCCACAGAACCGCTGGGCGACCGTCATGAAAGACGCGTCAAGCAGATAAAAGAGATAGAATCAAAATTGAAGGGGAATAATAGATGAGCATTTTAAAGAAGCAGGATCGTGAGATATATAACGCTATCCTGAATGAAACTAAGCGCGAGAACGATAACATAGAATTGATAGCCAGCGAGAATTTCGTGAGCGAGGCTGTCCTCGAGGCTCAGGGCTCTGTCCTTACCAACAAATACGCCGAAGGTTACCCCGAGGCTAGATGGTATAACGGATGTGAATTCGTAGACGACGTCGAGAGCCTGGCGATAGAGAGAGCAAAAAAGCTCTTTGGCGCAGAGCACGTGAATGTTCAGCCTCACTCGGGCACGCAGGCTAATATGGCGATATACTTTTCAATGCTGAAGCCCGGAGACACCGTCATGGCTATGGACTTAGCCTGCGGCGGACATCTCTCGCACGGTCATCCTCATAATTTTTCGGGAAGATTCTTTAAGATGGCACCGTACGGCGTTAACCGCAAGACCGAGACTCTCGACTATGACGAGATATCGGAGCTCGCAAAAGAGAGTATGCCAAAGATGATACTCGTAGGGGCTTCGGCGTACCCAAGGTCGATAGACTTCAAAAAATTCAGAGAGATAGCAGACTCAGTAGGCGCTTTTATATTTGTGGATATAGCGCACATAGCGGGGCTCGTGGCGGCGGGGTTGCATCAGAATCCCATGGAGTACGCGGAATTTGTGACATCCACCACTCATAAGACATTAAGAGGTCCCAGGGGCGGCTTGATTTTGTGCAGGAAAGAGTTCGCTAAAAAGATAGACAGCCAGATATTCCCAGGGTTACAGGGCGGGCCATTGATGCATGTCATAGCCGCGAAAGCCGTATGCTTTAAAGAGGCTCTCGAGCCGGGATTCAAAAAATATCAATCGCAGATACTTAAAAATTCCAAAACGCTCTCCTCTGAAATGGCGAAACTTGGGTATAGGATAGTCGCCGGCGGGACCGATACGCACCTCTTCTTAGTCGACCTGACAAGCAAAAATATTACGGGAAAAGAGGCGGCCACCGTTTTGGACAGGACCGGCATAACGGTCAATAAGAACCTCATACCGTACGATAAGCAATCTCCTTTTGTCGCCAGCGGCATCCGCATCGGCACACCGGCCGTCACTACGCGCGGCATGAAGGAACCCGCGATGAAGAGGATAGCCGAGCTTATAGATAAGGCGCTGACCGATCCGAATAATGAAAAGAATATACTAAAGGTGAGAAGAGAGGTCACGGCACTCGTAAAAGCCTTCCCTCTTTATAAAGCGCTTATCAGGAGGATGGAAAAGTGATCAAGGAGACCAGGCCCACATGGGATGAATACTTTCTTGGTATAGCCGATCTTGTATCCAGGCGCTCTACCTGTTTAAGACGCAGAGTGGGAGCGGTGCTCGTAAAAGACAAGAGGATGCTCGCGACCGGATATAACGGCGCTCCCTCAAGGATCGCTCATTGCAGCGAGGCCGGATGCGTACGCGAGAAGCTTAAAGTTCCATCGGGCGAGAGGCATGAGCTCTGCAGGGGCCTGCACGCCGAACAGAACGCTTTTCTGCAGGCCGCGCTCCATGGCACGAGTTTAAAAGACGCGATACTCTATTCCACGACGCAGCCCTGCATAATCTGCGCCAAGATGGTCATCAACGCCGGCATCAAAGAGATCGTCATAAAAGGCACTTATCCGGACAAGATGGCCCGCGAGATCCTGAAAGAGGCGAAGATAAAAGTTCGCACAGTAAGATGAGGATACTTATCGTAATAGTCATCTGCATAATGCTAGCCGGATGTCATGGTGCCGAGCTTAAAGAGGGCGGGCTCTACGTGAATAAGGATACCTGCGTCGGCATGGATGATTTCGGCGTGGCGAAAGTAAATAATAAATTTTAAATGAGATGCCCATACTGCGGCAATAAAAAAGATAGCGTCATAGACTCCCGCATGTCCCGCAATGCCTCGAACGTTCGCCGCCGACGCGAATGCCTCAAATGCAAACGTCGTTTTACGACTTACGAATATGTCGAGCGCATCCCTCTCATGGTGAGGAAGAAGGATGGCAGGCGTGAAGCCTTCGACCGCGAGAAATTGATGAACGGCATTCTCGTAGCGTGCGAGAAGAGGCCGGTCAGCATGAAGCGCGCGGAAAAGCTGGTCGACGAAATAGAGAGACAGTTAGAGAAGAAGCACGAGAAGGAAGTCGCTTCGAAAGATATAGGCGAGCTCGTCATGAAGGGTCTGCACTCCATAGATGAGATAGCGTACGTGAGGTTCGCTTCGGTTTACAGGCAGTTCAGGGACGTCGGACAATTCATGAAGGAACTCAAAACTTTCCTGAGATGAGAGAAGCCCTGTATTACGAAAAGACCGGCTCCGAAAAGGTCCGTTGCCATCTCTGCCCTTATGAATGTATCATCCCGCCCGGCGGCAAAGGCGCCTGCGGCATACGGCGGAATGTCGACGGAATTCTCTACAGTCTCATATACGGTAAGACCACCGGACTTTCGCTAGACCCCATAGAAAAGAAACCCCTGTATCATTATCATCCCGGAGAAGAGATACTTTCATTAGGGACTCGCGGCTGTAATCTTCACTGTGATTTCTGCCAGAACTGGCACATATCTCAGGATGTAGACGGCCCCACTGAAGATATAACATCCCCGGAGGTCGTCCGAAAGGCAAAGGAGCTCGGCTCTTTCGGTATAGCCTACACCTATAATGAACCATTCATATGGTATGAATTCGTACTGGATACCGCGAAGCTCGCCCGCAGGGACGGGTTAAAGAATATTCTTGTGACGAACGGTTTTGTGAACAGGGCTCCGTTGGAAGAGATGCTCCCATATATAGACGCTATGAACATAGATCTGAAAGCTTTCGATGAGGATTTTTATGCGAAGATATGTAAAGGAAGATTGAAACCGGTGCTGGATGTTATAAAGATATCGGCCAAGGCGTGTCATGTGGAGCTGACCAATCTTATCATACCGACATTGAACGATTCGGAAGGCTCCGTGAGAAAGATGGTCGATTGGATATGTGATAATCTCGGAGCGGAAATGCCCCTGCATCTATCAAGGTACTTTCCGTGTTACAAAATGGATCTGCCGCCCACACCGATAGAGACAATAAAAAGAGTGGAGCGTATAGCGAAAGAAAAATTGAAGTACGTCTATATCGGCAACGCTTAATAGGGACAGCGCCCTATTTTTGTTCAAGTTGGCATATGGGAAAATAGGGCGCTGTCCCTAATTTTGGTAATACTTCTCCGACTCTTCCAACTTTATAGCTAATTTTGCCTTATCTTCTAAACCCTTCAGCCACTTCTCCATGATCTGGTTTGATCGGGCTTCGCGCACCACTTTCGAATACTCTTCCTTCTCCTTGCCGAATGTTTCTTCGTCCGCAGCCTTTTTATCGACCACTTGGAATATTATATAGCCCTTATTTATCTCCACGGGCTTGGACAGTTCGAGATCTTTCAGCCCGTATGATGCCTCCACTATAATGGGCACATCGCCCACGGCTTCGACGGTATCTTTTATTGAGAAGAAGTCCGTATCTTTGATGGTCAAACCCAGCTTCGAGGCCGCTATTGAGAACGTCTCGCCTTTATTTAAAGTCTTTTCCGCAAGCTCTTTATATATCTCGCCGCCCTTTTCTTTAAGCATCTTCCTAGCCTCGATCTCTTTGAGGAACTTTTCTATATCGGCTTTTGACTCTTCAAATGTTGCCGGGCGGTCGGGGATCGCACCCTTCAGATTGGATTTTACTATGAGCTCATTCTTATTTTTGTCGTAAAAATCTTTTGCGGCAATCTCATCTATATTGATCTTATCGAGGTAGTTTTTTGGCTCGAGCAGGATATACGAGATCTTGATCTTCGCGAACTCTTTTTTGTAGTCAGATAGAATATCATCGTCTGTTAACTTGATATCTTTGCTGAAAGAGGCTGATAATCTCTGCAGTGCCAGGTTCTGCCTGACTATCTCCTCAAAAGCCCTGGGCTCAAGGCCTATGTTGTTCCTCAGCATATACGCGTAGAATTTATCATCAAATACCCCGTTCCTTATGAAGAGAGGGTGACTCTTCAGGGCTTCAATGACCTCTTTATCGGATACTTTTATACCGGCTTTCTTGACCTCCTCCATCATCAATATCCTGTCCCACGCGAGTTTCGCCAGGATCGGCTTATTGGAGAGAAGAGCGTCGAGCACTTTGGGCTGGTTAAAGTAGTTCAATATGATCTGGCTCCTTACGCCCGAAAGGGCGTTGGAGAGTTCGTCGAACGAAACTTTTCTATTGTTTACAAAACCGACGTATCCCGGGCCCTTATCTTTGGAACGCGAAGAACTGGCGCCGCCCCATAGCACAAAAGCGGGCACTATGATTATAACGAGCCCCCACAATATGATCTTCATCACTATCTTTTTTCTGAATAATTTAAGCATATATCCCCTTCTTTTATTCATCAATTATACAAGAAAAATTGACAAAGTCGAGAGCAATATGTTAGAGTGAATCATTATGAAGGATCTGAAGAAGGAATTGGCGGAGTACGGCAGGAAGGTATATGCCAGGAAGCTAGTCATAGGCGCCGGCGGGAATATAAGCGCGCGGCGCGGCAACAAGATCTACATCAAAGCTAGCGGCGTCTCGCTGGAAAACTCCCGGCCCTCTGATTACAATGAAGTTGACCTAAAGACAGGCAAGGCGACCTGCTTCAACAGGCCATGCAGCATCGAGATACCGATGCATCTGGCCTGCTACAGGGCAAGGCCCGACATCGGCGCGGTTATACATATCCATCCCGTATATGGCACTATTTTAGGAATAATGGGCGTAAAACTCGGCTACATATCATACGAATTCATGTGCGCGATGAGGTCGGAGGTTCCGACGATAAACTATAAGAGCGCCGGCTCTCGTGCTCTCGCCGAAGCAGTCGAAAGTGCCATCAAAAAATATAATGGCGTGTTGCTGAAGAACCACGGCACGATAGTCGTGGGCGTAGACCTGGGCCAGGCCTACGAGAGGGCTCTTGCGTTGGAGAGAGCGGCCAAGACCTATATACTCTCCGGATTGTCGGGTAAAGTATCGTTAATACCAAAGGAAGAACTGAAGCGCCTGTCGAAGTGTTGATCCTTCGGCAAAAGCTCAGGATCAATGGTGAGCACAGTCGAACCATTGACTTTATTCATTACAGTATGATAATATAATCACGGATAACAAAGGAAACTGATATGGCAAATACTATGAAAAAAATAAAATTAGGGCTTCCCAAGGGCAGTCTGCAGGAAGCTACGGTCAGGATGTTTAAGAAGGCCGGATTCGTGATAGGCATAAGCGAGAGGTCTTATTTTCCGTCGGTGGACGATGAGGAGATAGAGGCGATACTCTTCAGGGCCCAGGAGATGTCCAGGTACGTCGAAGACGGCATCCTCGATGTCGGCATCACAGGCAACGACTGGATATTGGAGAACTCTTCTAATGTCGTAAGAGTGGCGGAACTTATATACGCGAAGCAGAGCATGAGGCCCGTCAGGTGGGTTCTCGCAGTGCCTGAAGGATCAAAGGTCAAGAGCGTAAAGGACCTGCGCGGCAAGAGAATAGCCACCGAGCTTGTGAATGTGACAAAGAATTATCTTAAGAAGCACAAGGTAAGAGCCGACGTGGAGTTCAGCTGGGGCGCCACGGAGGTTAAAGCTATCATAGGCATAGACGCTATAGTGGAAGTCACCGAGACCGGTTCTTCGCTCAGGGCGAACAAGCTGAGAGAAGTGGCGACCGTCTGCGAATCTACAACACAGCTCATAGCGAATAGAAAGAGCTGGATGAATCCCTGGAAGAGGGCGAAGATAGAGAACATGGCCCTTCTCTTAAAAGGGGCCATCATGGCCGAGGAAAAGGTCGGGCTAAAGATGAATGTCGCCAAGAAAGACCTGAAAGCAGTATTGGCTCTCCTGCCGGCGATGAAGATGCCCACCATATCGGCTCTTTCAGACCCTAACTGGTGCGATGTGGACACTATCATCGACGAGAAGACCGCCAAGAGAATAATACCGGAACTGAAGAGAGCGGGTGCAGAAGGCATTATAGAGTACCCTTTAAATAAAGTCATCTATTAGGTGCTAGGAGGTGATCTGACATGCCGTGCGGAAGGAAGAGAAAAAGAGCGAAGATGGCGAAGCACAAGAGAAAAAAGAGGATGAGAAGAGATCGCCATAAGAAGAAATAGCAGCACAATAGTAGTTATCATAATTGCCGCATTCTGTTATTTAAGCAGTTCCGAAGCGGCACGCGATGTATCGTCAAAAGGGGAAATGTCGTCCGGGGACTTCAGGTACGAGAAGAAGAGAAGTTCTCCGGACGCTTCCTCCAAAGCGCTTGCCCATTACACGATGGGCATTATTTATGATAACGAGGGAAGGTCAAGCGAAGCCATACGCGAATATAAGGCGGCGCTGGCCCTTGAGCCCAAAGTGAGTTATCTTCACTCCAGGCTCGGAGTGGACTTTTTTTTAGCTAAGGATATAGATAGGGCGGTCGAAGAGTTCAACACCGCTAAATCCCTCGACCCCAACGATACAAAACCGAGATTTTTGCTTGCGCTCGCGTACACGGCGCTGAATAAACTAGACCTCGCTCAAAAAGAGTACGAGGATGTAGTCCGGATAAATCCTAACGACATAGCGGCGTTAGGCTCTTTGGCAGATCTCCTGGTCGTGCAGGAGAAGATGACGGATGCCGTCGGGATATACGAGAAACTGATAGAAAAAGAGAAGGGCTCGAGCCTATTATATTTTAACCTCGGCGTCATCTACTCTCGTCTCGGCAAGCCGGATCCGGCCATAGCCATGCTGAAAAAAGCGATAGAACTGGATTCGGAGTATCTCGAGGCATATATAGGCTTGGGAGTGCTCCTGGAGATGAAGAAGGATACCCCCGGAGCCATCTCTAATTTTGAAAAAGCGGTAAGCATAGACCCTCTTAATATAAAGGTCTATTATTCTTTGGGCAATTTGTACTACCGCGCCAAAAGATACGATGACGCGGCGCGTCAATACGAACTTTTAATAAAACTGAACCCTAAGGACCTTGAAGCTTACATGCAATGGTCCGGGGCTTATATAAGGGAGAAGAAGCAAGAAGAAGCAATAGCGGTGTTGGATAGGGCTCTTTCAGAGGGCATTAAAGACACGTCCCTGTACCTCGCGCTCGGATACGCTTACAGCGAAGATCTCCGCAAAGAAGACGCGTTGAAATATTACAGGATGGCTCTCGATATGAGCCCGGACAGCGCATTAGTTCGCTTTCATATGGGCGCATATTATGATAAGATAAGAGAACGCCCCCTTGCGGAAAGCGAGCTTCGCGAGGCGATAAGGCTCGATCCGAAGTTTTCGGACGCGTATAATTACCTCGGCTACATGTACGCCGAAGAAGGATCGAACCTGGACGAAGCGGTCACCCTCGTGAAGAAGGCCCTCGAGCTGGAGCCGAATAACGGAGCGTACATAGATTCGCTGGGCTGGGCGTATTTTCAAAAGGGCAACTTCAGCGAGGCGTTGATAGAATTAGAGAAGGCGGTAAAACTCGAGCCGGAAGACCCGGTAATAAAAGAGCATTTGAAGAGCGCGAAGGATAAATTAAAAAAGAAGAGCAAATAGACTTATGGCTGAGAAACCGGATATAAAAGAGCTGAAGAAGAAGGCGGTCGGGATCCGCAAGGATCTACTGAAGATGCTTACTGCCGCCGGATCGGGACACACCGGAGGAAGCCTATCGATAGTCGACATACTTGTTGTGCTCTATTATTATGAGATGCGCAATGAACCAAAAGATCCAAAATGGCCCGGACGGGACAGGTTCCTGCTTTCCAAAGGGCATGCATGTCCGGCCCTGTATGCCGTTCTGGCAGATAAGGGATATTTTAATAAAGAAGATCTTTGGGGTTTGAGAAAACTGGGAAGCAAGTTACAGGGCCATCCCCAGATAGGGCTTGCCGGGATAGAGATATCGAGCGGCTCTCTCGGACAGGGTCTCTCTATAGCCAACGGCATGGGCCTGGCGGCGCGCCTTGATAAGTCGGATACGAGGATATACTGTCTGATGGGCGACGGTGAGACGAACGAGGGCCAGGTATGGGAGGCTGCCATGACCGCATCCCACTACAAATTGGACAACCTCTGCGCCATTATAGATTACAATAAACTCCAGATAGACGGATTCTGCTGTGAGGTCAAGGATATGGGCGCATACCTCGACAAGTGGAAGGACTTCGGCTGGAACGTTATAGAGACCGATGGTCACGACATAGAGAAACTTATAAAAGCATTCGACAAGGCCAAGACCGTTAAGGGAATACCGACGGTAATAGTCGCCCATACCGTAAAAGGTAAGGGCGTTTCATTTGTAGAGAATAAAGTGGAGTGGCACGGCATAGCGCCCAAAAAAGAAGAATATGAAAAAGCCGTGAAGGAATTAGACGAAGAGCTGAAAAAAATATAAGGAGATTTTTCATGATACCTCGAAGATGGAAGATGTATTTTAAGATGTATTGGGTAAAGATAGTGATCATAGCGGTTGTGTTGTTAGTGGTTGTGCTGGCCGTGGTGGGCTTGAACTCGCTGGAATCGTATTACAGGAATATCACTCTTGCCACTATGCCTGTCAATCTCCTGATGGTCGCGCTGAACGCCGTCATATTCGTATTCATGTATATGACATTCATGAAAGGCGGATTTTCAAAGCTAAGCAACAAGCTGAGAGTGCGCGGCGACTTTGTCAATGTGAAGTGGTCCGACGTCATAGGTATGGAGAACGTCAAAGAAGAGGCGATGGAAGTCGTTCAATTGATAAAAGACAGAGTGCGCGTTAAGAAGATCGGCGGTAAGATCCTGCGGGGCTTGTTGATGTTCGGACCTCCGGGCTGCGGAAAGACATATCTGGCGAAGGCCATAGCTACCGAGGCCGGGATGCCTTTGGTATCTATGTCCGGCAGCGAATTTGTAGAGATATTTGTAGGAGTCGGCGCGGCCCGCGTAAGAGGGCTATTTAAAAAAGCGAGAGAGCTCGCGTACGGCCACGGTGGATGTATAATATTTATTGATGAGCTTGACGCCATAGCCCGCAAGAGGGTCTTCTCGGCGTTCGGCGGGACCGAAGAGACGAACTCCACGCAGAACCAACTCCTGGCGGAGATGGACGGGCTGCAGGAACTAAAAGATAAACATGGCGAGCCTTCTCCGGAACAGAATATCATAGTGATCGGCGCAACGAACGCCCCGGAAGATACCATAGACAGGGCATTGCGCCGTCCGGGACGTTTTGACAGGATCGTTTATATAGAAAAACCCGGCCTCGAAGACAGGGAGAAGCTCTTCACTTACTATCTAGGAAAGGTCGAAGCCGATAAATCTCTCGATATAGGACGGCTCGCGAGAAAAGCGATAGACAAATCACCCGCCGACATAGAGAACATCGTAAAAGAATCCGCTTTAGTGGCCACAAAGAACGGCCGTGACAAAGTTATACTTGAAGATTTAAGCGAGGCCATGGAAAGGATCGATATCGGATTGAAGCGAAAGATCACGATGACGTCGCATGAGAGGGAGGTGACCGCCTGTCACGAGGCCGGTCACGCAGTGGTCGTTTATATACTCCATCCTACCGACGATGTCTTTAAGATATCGATCATACCGAGGAAGGATACTCTCGGCGTAGTATACCATCCGCCCAGAGAGGAGCTTTACCACCAAACAAAAGATAAGCTCTTGGCCGACATAATGGTATCTTTGGCCGGCTATATGGCGGAAAAGATGCGGTTTAATATGACATCGAGCGGATGCGAGAACGATTTTCAGAAAGCGATGTGGGTCGCGCATCGTATGGTCTGGCAGGTCGGGATGAGTGATGCCGGGTTACTGGGCGATTACACGATCATCCCCGAATCCCAGCTCTCCGACAACATAAAGGAACAATTAAACCAGGAGACGCAAAAGATAATACAGAGATGCCTGAAATCGGTCGAAGAGCTTCTGGTAAAAGAAAAGCCGGTCCTTGAAAGGCTCATAAAAGAACTCTTGTCCAAAGAGGAGCTGGAATATGACGAAGTAGAGGCCATATTCAACGAATTCGGCAAGACGCACGTGAAGAGCGCATGGTAAGAAGCAGCGCCATAAGAGGCTTTGTTCTGTTCTTTGGAATAGTTTTCCTGTCGGTATCTCTTTGCGGATGCAACTCTACTTATCCGCGGGACAAGATCAAGGAATCCATAATAAAGATCTGTAAAGAGGAGTACAAGTCGGACGTTTTGGTTGAGACGTCAGGCAGGACGATGATGATATATCTTCCCCTCTCGGATCTCATGGATTTTTCGTTCGCTCTTTCCAAGACAGCCAGCGACAAGATCAACGATGTCATTTTCAGTGCCGCCAGGGTCGCTCTGTCGACGGATGCCAAGATAGACTTCTACTGTGTCATAGCGCATGACACAAAGATGCCGGAGCTCCAGATAATCATCATAAAGAGCGTCGAGGATGTGAAGAGGCTCTTTGCCAATGATATCTCGAGAGGCGAGTACATGAAGCGCATGTTGATAGACCTGCGCTGGAGCCCGCAAGCCAAGAAGGAGCAGGTGGTAAAAGAGATATTCAGCAAGATGAACCTCGATCCAAAATGGCAGGACCAGGTAATGGCGGACTTTTTCAGAAGCGAGCCGACATCGCTTGGAGATATAGGCTACTGGGGCAACAAGTTTTATATAAAAGATATAACGCTTGCCGAATTCCTCGCGGAGCAGACAGCGAACAGGGTCAAGCTGGAGTTCAGGGAAGAGAAAAATTTAAAAGAGAACTTTTTACTGAAGACCGTTAAAGGTATTTATATCTTTAGGAACGGCAAGCGTCTCTTCAGATTTGAAGTTTACGCCGAACGGAGCGCATCCGGCACCACCAGCGCTATAGAGGATTCGGATAAGATATTTGAGACGGTCCTTTCGATAGCAGGCCATGTGATACATGGATATCGTTTTAACGATTACGACGGCGTGGAAGTCTTTGACCAGAAAGAAGGAAGGTCTATAGAAGTAAATCCGGATGAGCTGGAAGCGTTCAGGACTAAAAAGTTAAGACTAAAAGAGATAGGTATATAAGATGAGCGAGACGAAATACAAGATGGTGCCGACTAGAGACGGCTTCGGGCATGGCCTGGTGGAGCTGGGCAAGATCAATAAGGATGTGGTGGTGCTCTCCGCCGACCTCACCGAATCTACCAGGGCCAATTGGTTCAAAAAAGAGTTCCCGGACCGTTTCTTTGGTCTCGGCGTGGCCGAACAGGACATGATAGGCGTCGCTGCCGGATTTGCTCTTATGGATAAGACCCCTTTTGCCTGTACGTTCGGCGTATTCGCGTCGGGCCGGGCCTGGGACCAGATAAGAGTGTCGGTAGCGTATATGAATCTCAACGTGAAGATCGTAGGTACGCACGGCGGCATTTCAGTGGGCCCGGATGGCGCCACTCACCAGGCGCTCGAAGAGATATCGCTGATGAGGATATTGCCGAATATGACCGTCATAGTTCCCTGTGACGCGATCGAGGCTAAGAAGGCGACGATAGCCGCAGCCGATCATAAGGGGCCCGTATATATAAGGCTCGGTAGGTCCGGCGCTCCAGTAATAACTCAGGAAGCGGACATATTTAAGATAGGCAAGGCCAGCGTCATGAAAGACGGCAAAGACGTGACTATATTCGCGTGCGGTACTATGGTCTATGAGTCGCTCGTCGCCTGCGAAGCTTTAAGCAAGGAAGGCATAGATGCGCGTCTTGTAAATATCCATACGCCAAAGCCCCTAGATAAAGATTGTATAATAAAAGCGGCCAAAGAGACGGGTGCGGTAGTTACAGCCGAAGAGCATACGATAGCCGGCGGCCTCGGCAGCGCCATCTCGGAAATCTTAGTCGAAAATTGTCCCGTTCCTGTAAAGTTCGTTGGTGTCAGGGATAAATTTGGTTTATCCGGCGAGCCGGAAGAGCTCTTCGAGCACTTCGGTCTCAAAGCGAAGAACATTGTTCGGGCCGCAAAAGACGCGATCGCAATGAAGCGGTAGATACTCTTTATGGATAGCATCACTGTTAAAGCTCCTGCGAAAGTAAATTTATTCCTCAAGGTCCTCGGCAAAAGGAAAGACTCCTATCATAATATTCTGACCGTATTTGAGCGGATATCGCTTGCCGATACGATCAAAATATCGAAGATCCCCAAAGGCATAGTCGTCAGGTCCGACAAGCTCATCACGCGGGATGTGAGGGATAACCTGGTATATAAGGCGGCCGAAGAGGTTTTGAAGCGCGGCAAGGTACTGTCCGGAGTAAAGATCGAGATAAAGAAGCGCATTCCGGTCTCATCAGGGCTTGGCGGAGGCAGTTCGGACGCCGCTTCGACCATTATAGGCGTAAATAGACTATTCGGGCTCAGATTAGAGAGCAAGGCCCTATTTAATATGGGAAGACGATTGGGCGCTGACGTGCCTTTCTTCCTGCTCGATACGCCGCTTGCCATAGGCAGGGGCAGAGGAGACGTGCTGGAGGCCGTAAGATCGAGGAATAGGCTATGGCACCTTATAATAAAGGCCGGCAATAAGACCTCTACAAAGGATATTTATCGCGCCTTTGACAGAATGTCGAAGCACTTGACACCTAGAATGGAGAGTGCTAAAATACGAATCCCTTCGAAGTTATGGTTGGACTATGCCCGGGCAGAGTCCATACTCCACAACGACCTCGAAAGAGTGGCTTTGTTGAAAAAAGGCGCTATAAGCAGGATATCGAAGAGCTTGGCACAACTATTATGTAAGAGGATGATCATCTCCGGAAGCGGACCAAGCTTATTTTGCTTGTACAGGACCAGAAGGGAGGCGATCAAGGCTAAAGACTTGGTTTTTAGAAGCGTAAGCGCCCGGTCAAGGACGGGCTGGCAGATATTTGTAGCTTAAAAAGGAGTTCACAAGGCATGGAAATCAACGAAGTCAGAGTTTTTTTGAAGGAAGGACAGGACAGGAAATTAAAAGCGTACGCTACCCTTACGTTCGATAAGTCATTCGTTGTGCGTAATGTCAAAGTTATCGAAGGCACCAAGGGTCTCTTCGTGGCGATGCCGTCGAGAAGGTTGAAAGAGTCCTGCCAGAAATGTAATTTCAAGAACGCCATCAGATCTAAATATTGCAATCAATGCGGTACCCAGCTCCCTCAATACGTTGAGCCGAAACCGGTATCGCCGGCCGATAATTCGCAAAGACAATCCGAGCATAGGGACATAGCCCATCCGATAACAACAGATTTCAGGGAATATATACAGAAGAAGGTCCTCGCGGCATATGAGGAAGAGAAGAAGACGCCGTCGTCTCATCAGTCGGCTATTCCTAGCTCCACGAGCGCTCCGAGCGCGTCAAGCGCGCCAAGCCCTTCTCGTACCTCTAATAGCGGCCATTACGAGGATGATGATATAGAATTGTAAGGATCACAAGCGCTGCCCGGTAGTGTAATGGTAGCACACGAGAATTTGGGTCTCGGCGTTAAGGTTCGAATCCTTACCGGGCAACCATAAACGACGCATAATCTTATGAAAAACACGATCGCGATAATACTTGCCGCAGGGCGAGGTACGAGGATGAAGTCCGATACGCCGAAAGTCCTGCACACTATCCTCGGGAAGCCGCTGATATCTTATGTGACAGGCGCGGTATCCCGCGCCTCCGTAAAAGATATAGTTGTAGTGGCGGGTTTCGGAAGCGATAAAGTAAAGGATCTCTTTAAGGGCACAAAGGTCAAGACCGTGGTGCAGAAGAAGCTCCTGGGCTCAGCCGATGCCGTAGGCGCGGCTAAGAAAGAGATCAGACCTAAGTGCGACGTTCTGGTAGTCTACGGCGATACGCCGTTGATAACGGAAGAGACGTTAAAGAAGCTCATTGAAAAACATAGAACTTCAGCCGCAAGCCTTACGCTGCTTACCGCGACACTAAAGGACCCATCAGGATACGGAAGGATAATAAGAGATACCGACGGCAGGATAACGAAGATAGCCGAGGACAGCGAGGTCCGTGAATATAAGAAAGAGATCAGGGAGATAAACGTAGGCACATGCGTATTCGCCTCCGACGATCTGCTCGGTGCCCTTAAAGATATACGATGCGAGAACAGTAAAAGAGAGTACTATCTTACCGATGCGGTCAAGATACTATCCGCGCGGGGTAAGAAAGTGGAATCCGTAGCTGTGGAAAATATAGACGATATGACAGGTATCAATTCCAGGGTCGAATTGGCCGCTGCCACAAATGTGATGAAGAAGAGAATTATGGAAGAGTTGATGGTGTCGGGAGTCACCATCCAGGATCCCGCGACGACTACCATATATCCCGGCGTCTTGATAGGTAAGGATACCGTTATATATCCGAACACTATAATAGAGTCCGATGTCAGAATAGGCGAGAATTGTCACATAGGTCCGTTTGCGCGTCTTCGCGGCGGAACCAGGCTTGGCGACAGGACTGAAGTGGGTAATTTTGTGGAGCTGGTCCGTACCCAGGTAGCGGGATCTACCAAGATAAAACATCATACTTACCTGGGCGACGCGAAGGTCGGTAGACTTGTCAATATCGGCGCCGGAGTTATAACGGCCAACTATGACGGCAAGAATAAGAACAAGACCTTCATAGGGGACGGCTCTTTCATAGGGGTGGGGGCCATACTTATCGCCCCGGTCAAAATAGGAAAGAAGGCCCTTGTGGGGGCGGGCTCTGTGATATTAAAAGGACAGAATGTTAAAGATGGCACGACCGTAGTGGGAGTGCCCGCGAAAATTTTGAAGAGAAGATCAGGCGACTAATGAAGGGAGCTATGGCGATGAAGAATCATCTATTGATCTTTACCGGAAATTCAAACAGGAAATTGGCTGCGGATATATGTAAACACCTGAAGGTAAAGCTTGGCGGCGCGTCAATAGACCGTTTTTCCGATGGAGAAGTGCGCGTAAAGATAAACGAAAATGTGCGCGGACACGACGTATTTGTCGTACAGTCCACATCGGATCCCGCGAATGAGAACATCATGGAACTCCTGATAATGATAGACGCCCTGAAGCGTTCCTCGGCCCAGCGCATAACGGCGGTCCTGCCATATTTCGGATACGCGCGCCAGGACAGAAAAGATCAGCCGAGAGTCCCGATAACAGCCAAATTGGTAGCGAACTTATTGACGGTAGCCGGAGCCGACAGGGTCCTTACTGTGGACCTGCATGCCGGACAGATACAGGGATTCTTTGATATACCGCTCGATCACCTCTTTGCCGTAAAGATATTCGCCGACTACAGAAAGAGAATGAAACACAAGGAAGATTTTGTGGTGGTAAGCCCGGACGTCGGCGGAATAAAGACGGCGCGCGCTTATGCGAAGAGATTTAAATGCAGTCTCGCCATAGTGGACAAGCGAAGGATAAATGACAAAACGGCGGAAGTGATGCATATAATGGGCGATGTAAAAGGAAAGGTCGCCGTTATAGTGGATGACATGGTGGCGACCGCGGGGTCATTGGTCGAAGCGGTGGATGCTATAAAAAAAGCGGGCGCCCTGGAAGTGTATGCCGCTATAACCCACGCCGTATTGTGCGGGCCCGCGATCGAGAGGATCTCGAAGTCGCGTTTAAAAGAGCTTGTTG
This sequence comes from uncultured Planctomycetia bacterium, assembly GCA_964450115.1. Classification (GTDB taxonomy): domain Bacteria; phylum Omnitrophota; class Gorgyraeia; order 2-01-FULL-45-10; family 2-01-FULL-45-10; genus 2-01-FULL-45-10. The sequence continues at coordinate 10,968 of CAYVCD010000005.1, read as the reverse complement.
TTACCGATACGATCCCTCTCGGTAAGGACAAGATGATAGGTAAGATAAAAGTCCTTTCTGTGGCGTCGCTATTGGCGGAGGCCATAAAGAGGATACACTGTGAGGAATCTCTCAGCGTGTTGTTTAAATGAGGCCATAACTTACGGAATAAAAAGGAGTGCATTTGTATGGAAAAAGTTATACTGAAAGTTGAGACAAGAGAAGGAAGCGGCAAGAGGATCGCAAAGGATCTCAGGAATAAGAAGCTTATCCCTGCCGTCGTCTATAAGGGCGGCAAAGACGCGCTTAAACTACAGCTTGCGGCGGCGGATCTGGCCGAGGTTCTGCATACTAAAGCCGGTGAGAACGTCATCGTTACGTTAAAGATAGCGGGCGGCGATTCAAAGGCTAAGGACAGGACGGTGGTAATAAAGGAGATACAGCGCGAGCCGATACAGAGCAGGATACTGCACGTGGATTTTAACGAAATATCGCTCACCGAGGCTTTGAAGGTGAATGTTCCCCTTACGGCTCACGGAGAGCCCGAGGGCAAAAAAGAAGGCGGCACGCTTGAACACATCATGTGGGAACTGCAGGTAGAGTGTCTTCCTACCGATATTCCTGAAAAGATCGAGGTCGATGTCTCGAAGCTGAAGATAGGAGAGTCTATATACGTTAAGAACATAACCGTTCCGGAGGGCGTCAAAGTGCTGACGGATCCCGAATTGATAGCGATGATAGTGAAGCCTCCTAAGGTTGAAGTTCCGAAAGAGGAAGTCGGAGCCGAAGCGTCTACCGAGCCGGAACTTATCAGAAAGAAGAAGGAAGTCGAAGAGGGTGCCGAGGAGACCAAGAAGGAAGAAGCTCCTAAAGCGCCCGAGAAGAAAGAGGAGAAGAAGTAGCTGTATGAAGGTCATGGTCGGCCTGGGTAATCCGGGCTTGGAATACAAGACCACAAAGCACAATATAGGTTTTACCGTACTGCAGGCTCTCGCGAAAGAGAATAAGATAAAGATAAGGCAGATGCGCTACTCTGCCCTCATCGGCAGAGGTAAGATCGCCGGCGTTGATGCGATCTTGGCGCTGCCCCAGACCTATATGAACCGTTCCGGAGATATTGTGGGCGATCTTCTCCGTGAAGAGGTAGGACCGTCCGATGACCTTATTGTCATCTGCGATGACATAAATATGAAGCTTGGCAGGGTGCGGATGAAGAAGAAGGGCTCGGCCGGAGGCCACAAAGGTCTGGAGTCCATAATATCCGTGCTGGGCAGGGATGATTTCGCGCGTTTAAGGATCGGCATAGCCACAGAGGTCCATAAAGGGGATATTACGCGTTATGTTCTGACCCCTTTTAAGCGCAAGCAGCATAAGAACGCCTCCCATGCCGTATCGCTGGCCCAGGAAGCGCTTGAATGCTGGATGACGGATGGCATGGATGTGGCCATGAATAGATTCAATATAAAGAAAGCCGCTACATCGTAGATGTAAAAGAGCTTGAGTTGTAATATAATGTGTGGTAATATCATCTAACAATCAAGGGGAGAAGATGGAAAATTACGAAGGAATATTCATTGTAAAGCCTGAAGTCAAGGATGAAGACGTGAAGAATGTCTTCAAGGTCATTTCAGATAGCGTTACGAAACACGGCGGAACGATCAAAAAAGAGGAACCGTGGGGGAAACGCCCTCTCGCGTATCCCGTAAAGAAGGCTAAGGAAGGCCACTACTTTAAGCTCGATTTTGCGGCGCCCACCAGTGCCATATCAAAACTCGAAGAGTTGTGCAGGTTGAACGACGACATACTCCGCACTATGATAACGAGGAGATAGGAGACTTTTTTTATGGCAGCCAACCTTAATAAAGTACTGTTGATAGGGAATCTTACCAGGGATCCTGAGCTTAGATATGTTCCCAGCGGCACAGCCGTTGCCACGTTCACTATAGCCGTAAATAGGGTCTACACAAGCCAGGCCGGAGAGAAGAAGGAAGAGGTCTCCTTCATAAAGATAGTGGTATGGGGACGCCGCGCCGAAGTATGCGGTGAGTATCTCTCAAAGGGCAGCCCGGTATTTATTGAGGGCCGTCTTCAATCAAGAAGTTGGGAAGGCCAGGACGGGCAGAAGCGTTCTACGACGGAAGTCATAGCGGATAATGTTCAGTTTCTAAGAGGCTCCGGGGCCGCCGGTAAGGGTGGTGACTCATCGAATAAAGGCGACGCCGCCGTACCCCAAGACGTAGCCACTATAAATCTTAATGAAGAGATAAGTCCCATACCGGGCAATGAAGAGGGCTCTAAAGGTCCAAGCAAGGCGGGCGATCTAGACGAACCGCCGTTCTAAAACAGTTATAACTTACAACTTATAACTTAAAACTGACGTAGCTATAACGAGGAGAAGAAATGTCAAGATTCGAAATGAAGAGAAAGCCGAGAAAAGACGGCGATAAGAAGAAGAAGGTATACAAGAAGAAACCATGCAGATTCTGCATGGATAAGATAGAAGCGATAGATTATCTCGACTATCAAAAATTCCAGAAGCTCTTGACCGAGCGAGGCAAGATAATGCCGTCGAGAATAACAGGCACCTGCGCTAAACACCAGCGGCAGCTCGCCCGCGCGATAAAAAAAGCCCGCGTGCTGGCGCTTCTGCCATTCGTGGCGGACTAAAATATGAAAGTAATACTCACTCAGACAATAGACAGGCTAGGCAAGATCGGCGATATCGTAAATGTTAAAGACGGGTATGCAAGGAACTATCTATTCCCGAAGAATGCCGCAAAGGAAGCCACTGCGGGCAATATGAAGATACTCGATTCGCTGAAGAAGAAACAGGTTCTGGAGGATGCGAAGAGGTTGGATGAGGCGAAGGCGCTTGCCGAAAGGATAGCCGCATTATCGATAACGATAAGCGCTAAATCAGCAGATGAAGAGAAGTTATTCGGCACCGTGACGACCGAAATGATATCGGCAGCTCTCGGGAATGAAAAACTCAACATAGATAAGAAAGATATTGTGCTGGATGAGCCGATAAAGAAGCTCGGCGTTTACCAGGTAGGAGTGAAGGTTCATCCGGAAGTTAAGGCTTCGTTAAGGGTTTGGATCGTTAAAGAAGAGCAATAAAAGAGAACTATGCCTCCACAGGAGTCGATCGAGAAGTTACCTCCTCAAAGCCTTGAAGCTGAAATGGCCGTTTTGGGGTCAATGCTTTTAGACCGCGAAGCTACGGGCCAGGCTATCGAGGCGCTAAATCAGTCCTATTTCTACAAAGACGCCCATAAAAAGATTTATTCAGCCATCGTAAAATTATTTGACGAGAACAGGGCTGTAGATCTCATCACGGTGGTGGAGGAGCTGAAGAAGACCAACGCCCTTGATGACTCGGGCGGCCCTTCCTATATAACGAATATCGCCTCAAGCGTTCCCACGGCGGCTAATATAGTTCATTATCTGAAGATAGTGAAAGAGAAATATATCTTAAGGAATCTCATCAACGCGTCCACCAATATAGCCGCGGAGTGCTACAATACTTCCCACGACGCCGATACTTTGATCGACAAGGCCGAACAGATAATATTCGATATAGCTCAAAAGAAGGTAGAGTCAAGGTCTGTCCCATTGAGAGATATCATAAGAAGTTCGATAGAGACGATCGATAATCTTTATCAAAGGAAAGAGAATATAACAGGTCTTGCGACGGGATTTAGGGACCTGGATATGAAGACGGCGGGCTTGCAGCCCTCGGATCTCATAGTCATAGCGGGACGTCCGTCAATGGGCAAGAGCGCTCTCGCCGGATGCATAGCGGAGCACGTAGGGGTCGTGGAGAAGAAGCCCGTAGCTTTCTTCTCGCTCGAAATGTCCAAAGAGCAGCTTGTCCAGAGGATGCTCTGTTCCCACGCGAGAGTGGACGCGCATAAAGTGAGGACCGGTTTTCTCTCGCAGGCCGATTGGCCGCGCCTCGTTACTGCAGCAGGCAAGCTTTCCGAAGCGCCGATATTTATAGATGATACCCCCGGAGTGACCGTCCTCGAGATACGCGCCAAGGCCAGACGATTAAAAGCCCAGCATGACATACAGCTCATAGTGCTCGACTATTTACAGCTTATGCAGGGGCCTTCAGGTTCCGATAACAGGCAGCAGGAGATATCGGAGATCTCGAGGTCTTTAAAGGCTTTGGCAAGAGAGCTCAGGGTTCCACTGATAGCGATAAGCCAGCTCTCCCGCGCGGTCGAACAGAGGTCCGATCACCGTCCGCAGCTATCGGACCTGAGGGAGTCCGGAGCTATAGAACAGGATGCCGACGTCGTAATCCTTTTATTAAGGGAAGAATACTATAATCCTACGGAAGAGAATAAGGGTATAGCCGAGACCATCATAGCAAAGCAGAGGAATGGCCCCGTAGGAAGCATAAATCTTACTTTTGTGGGCGAATATATGAGGTTTGAGAACTTAATGAATCGTTCGGAAGATTTTGTAGGCATTGAGAATGCCGACGCTGACATGGAGAGGGTTTAAAATGACGAAATTGTTCAAAGCGGCTTTAGCGGTACTCATATCTGTGGGCCTCATGCAATTTTCCATCGTAGATATCTCATATTCTGAAGACCAGACGAGCGAAGGCAAGATAATAAAGGCGATAGTTGTTACCAATAACAGGGCCATATCCACAGAGACGATCCTCTCCAAGATAAAGACCAAGATAGGCGATGAATTCAGCCAGATAGTGATGAACGAAGACCTGAAGAGGCTTTACGCTACGGAATATTTCACGGACGTTTCCATCGATGCCGAAAATTACGAGGACGGCCTGAAGATAACGCTTATGGTGGAGGAGAAGACCGTCATAGGCGAGATAACTTTTAAGGGAAATAAGGCCTATACGGCGCAGAGATTAAAACAGACGATGAAATCGAAGCCGGACGAGATGCTGAATATGCCGATGCTCGCTCAGGATATAGCCGAGATAAGAGCCCTCTATGTGAAGAAAGGTTATCCGGGAGCGGAGGTAAAGTACGAGCTCGATGTGGATAAGGAATTGAATAAGACCAAGATCACTATAGTCATAGATGAAAGGACTAAGATCAAGGTCTCGAAAGTAAATATAGTAGGCAATGCCCATCTTAAATCCGGCAACATAATCAAGGTCCTCGGCACGAAACCGTCATGGTTATTCAATCCGGGCATATTCAAGGAAGAGGTCCTCGAAGAAGACTCTGACAAGATAAAATCTCTCTATGATGACATAGGATATCTCGATGTCGAAGTCGCTCCGAAACTTGATTATAGCGAAGACGGAACTCAGCTTTTTGTGACTTTCAACATCAATGAGGGCAAGCAGTATCTGGTGGGTCCCATAAATGTTGCGGGCAACGTAGTGCTGACTGAAAAAGATATCCGCTCCAAGATCAAGATGAAGTCCGGGAAACCTTTCTCCAGGAGAGAACTCAGGGACGATATGCTTGCAATACGGGACCTATATTATATGCACGGATACATGGATGCCGTAGTCGATGTCGATCAAAATGTGAATCCGACTACGAGCACTATGGACATAACTTACACGATAGACCCTAAAGAGGTGGTCTATGTAGGAAAGGTCGTCATACGGGGTAACACGAAGACCAGAGAGATAATCATCCGCCGGGAGCTCAGGATATATCCGGGCGATAAGTTCGATGGCTCTAAGATCAAGCGGTCAAAAGACCGGCTCTATAACCTGGGGCTATTTGAGGATATAAGCTTTGATACTGAACCTTCATCGGTGCCGCAGGTCCACAATCTGATAGTGGATGTAAAAGAGACAAAGACCGGAGAGTTCTCGTTCGGCGGCGGCTACAGTTCTATAGACCAGTTCCTCGGTTTCGTGGAGATAGGGCAGAAGAATTTTGACGCGCTCAACTTCCCCACATTCACCGGTGGCGGGCAACAGCTTACGGTCAGGGCTGAAATAGGTATGGTAAGACAGAACTACAACATCGGGTGGATAGACCCGTGGATATTCGGCTGGCCTTATTTATTCGGGTTCGATCTTTATCGCTCCAGTCATACTCGCCAGATAGATGTAGGATGGGCCTACGATGAACTCAGGCAGGGCGGCGATGTAAAGATAGGTAAAGAGCTGACGGAGCACTTAAGGGCCGATGGTATGTACAGGCTGGAGTATATAACGATAGGCAGCGTCCCGAACTACGCGTCTCAGGACTTCAAAGATGAGGAAGGCTCAAAGGTGATATCGGCCGGGTCTCTGCAGCTGACCCAGGATACGAGAGATAATATCTACAATCCCGGACGCGGATACATACTGAACGGTACCATAGAAGATGCCGGCGGCATATTCATGGGCGACAAAGAGTACGTGAAAGGGACCGCGACGGCCGCTTTCTATGCCACGTTCATCCAAAAATTCGTTATGGAGCTTAAGGCCCGCGCAGGCTGGTCCGCTCCTTACGGAAAATCCCATACCGTTCCAATATACGAGAGATTCTTCGCTGGTGGCGCCAATACGATACGCGGATATAAGGAGAGAAAAGTGGGCCCCAGGGACTCCGGTTCGGACGAGCCCATAGGAGGCGAGGCGTTGCTGATAGGGAACGCCGAAGTCACCTTCCCGATCTATGAGAAGATATTGAAAGGCGCCATATTCTACGATATAGGTAATGTGTGGGCCAAGAGCGGAGATTTTCTGAAGACCGGCGATTTCAAGTCGGGCGCCGGCATCGGCATAAGAGTGAATACTCCCGTAGGCCCGTTCAGATTAGATTGGGGCTACCCTCTTGCCAAGAACCATAGTGACACAAAAGAGGGCGAGTTCTATTTTAGTATTAGTCGCGGTTTCTAAAAAACGAAAGGAGAGAAGTATGTTTAAGAAGATAGCTTTAGTAACGGCTGTGGTGGTTATCGCTGCTGTATGCATTGTTTTTTCCGGCGCCGATGCGTTCGCGAAGGAATATAAGATAGGTTATGTGGACCTGGCGAAAGTTTCGGATGAATACGCGAAGACAAAAGATTTTGAGAAGACTTTTGAAGTGCAGGTGAAGGGCAAAGATGCCGAAAGACAGAAGTTCGTGGATGAGATAAGAAAACTTAAAGATGAGCAGGCGCTCCTTTCGGATAAGGCTAAAGCAGAGAAGCAGGCTATAATAGACGGCAAGATAACGAACCTTCAGGAATTCGACAGGAAAGTCCGCGACGAGCTGATAAAGCAGAGGAACCAGATGCTCGGCGAGATACAGAAGGATATAGACACTGTGATATCCGCCTATTCCAAAGAAGCCGGCTATGATATAGTGCTGATAAAGCAGACTGTCTTATTTGCGGGTCCTGAGCTTGATCTTACGGTCGAAGTGGTCAAGAGGCTGAACGCCGCGAAGAAATAAGAGCTTCTTCTTTTATCCATGTCAAAGACATTAAAAGATATAGCCGCGTTCGTAGGTGGTGAGCTTTTAGGAGACGGCGCGGTTTCGATAAACGGAATAAACGGTATACAGGAGGCGGTAAGCGGAGAGCTTGCCTTTATAATAAGCCCAAAGGACGAAGCTCTCATAGATTCTACTAAAGCCTCCTGTGTTATCGTTCCGAAGGAGATGAAGGGGTCTTTTAATAAGCCGTTGATAAAGGTTGAAAATCCTTCAGTAGCCTTCTCCAAAATAATAGAGTACGTAAATCCCGGCTCTATTCCTCATCCTAAGGGTATCCACGGAACGGCCGTAATATCAAAAAGCTCTTCTTTAGGGAAGAATGTATCTATTGGTCCGTACGCAGTTATCGAGGAGAAGGTATCGATAGGCGATAATACGGTTATATATCCGTTCGCTTACATCGGAAAAAATTCAAAGATCGGGAATAGCTGTATAATATATCCGCACGTGACCATCCGGGAGTCCATATCTATAGGTAATAAGGTCATAATTCATCCTTCCAGCGTCATTGGTAGCGACGGATTCGGTTATAATACCCAAAAAGATGGCACGCATTTCAAGATCCCGCAGATGGGGACCGTAGTCATAGAGGACGACGTGGAGATAGGGGCCTGTGTCACTATAGACAGGGCCAGGTTTAATAAGACCGTAATAGGACGAGGCTCTAAGATAGATAATCTTTCCCAGATAGCTCACAATGTCATCATAGGCCCTTATTGCCTAATAGCCGCGCAGGCCGGGATAGCCGGAAGTTCAGTGTTAGGCAGAAATGTCGTTTTTGGAGGCCAGGTCGGCGTTGCGGACCACGTGAAGCTTGGAGATTTTGTAATGGCGGGCGGCCAGACAGGGATAACTAAGTCTTTTCCCGTGCCGAAGACGGTGCTATTCGGCCATCCGGCAAGGCCCATCAATAAAGCCAAAGATATAGTGGCGCGCACAGGACTGCTTCCGCAACTATACGAAAGGGTAAAGGCGCTGGAGGCAAAAATAAAAGAATTAGAGAAGAAGTGACTCCTCAAAAGACCATAAAAGATCCTGTGGTTTTAGAAGGCAAGGGCCTTCAGACAGGCGCCAATACAAAGGTAACTTTAAAAGGCTCTCCCGCTAATAGCGGGATAAATTTTATACGGACGGATCTGCCGGATACGCCGGTTATTAATGTAAGGTCACTCTCTTTTGACGGCGGTGCTATTAAACAGCGCAGGACCGTTATCGGTTTGGGTAAGGCCGAGATCCAGACGACAGAGCACCTCTTGGCCGCGCTCTCGGGCCTCGGTATAAATAATATGGTGGTGGAGATAAATGGCCGGGAGCTGCCCGGGCTCGATGGGAGCGCTAAAGATTATGTAGACGCGCTTGATCGCGCCGACATAATAAAATTGGACGCTCCATCACAGAGCCTGGTTATAGAGAGGCCGGTCTGGTGCGGCAACAGGGACTCATTTATAGCGGTATTTCCGCATCCGGGACTGCGCATCTCATACTTTCTGTCGTATCCTGAACCGAGTATAGGTGAGCAGTTTTTAAGTCTTGATATCTCCGAGGAGGTATTCAGGCGTGAAATAGCGTCTGCCCGGACATTTTGCATGAAGAAAGAAGCTTTTCTGCTATTGGCGCTCGGTTTTGGCAGGGGCGCCGATCACAATAATACGCTCATAATGGGTAAGGACGGCCCCTTTAAGAGCGCCCTCAGGTTTCCGGACGAGCACGTGAGGCACAAGATCCTCGACCTTATGGGTGACCTGGGCCTTATAGGCATGCCGCTGGAAGGCCATGTCGTGGCAGTAAAGAGCGGGCATAGTCTTAATATGGAGCTGGTAAAGAAGTTGAAAGCTATTACATAAAAAGAAGGAGTTAATATGACCAACGAAAAAATGGATATAAAAGGTAAGGTGCTGGACATAAACACCATCCAGAAGATCCTGCCGCACAGATATCCCTTTCTTCTCGTCGACAGGATATTAGAGTCGACCGATAAAAGGATCGTGGGATTAAAGAACGTTACCATAAACGAACCGTTCTTCCAGGGGCACTTTCCGGGGCATCCGATAATGCCCGGAGTCCTTATAGTGGAGGCGATGGCGCAGGTCGGAGGCGTCGGGGTCTTAAGTCTTCCGGAAAATCATGGCAAGCTGGCATATTTTTTGAGCATAAAAGAGGCAAAGTTCAGAAAACCCGTAGTGCCCGGTGATCAGCTCATAATAGAAGTAGAGATCATGAAACAAAAGCTCAGCGTTCTACAGGTCAGAGCTACCGCTAAAGTTGCAGGCGAAGTGGTTACGGAAGCCGAGATGATGTTCGCCTTAGTAACGCCGAACGCATAGATATGGCGCGCATCGGGCTGGTTGCGGGGTACGGAGAGCTGCCTTTGATATTCGCCAAAAAAGCTAAAGAATTGGGCGATACGGTGATAGCTCTGGGCCTTAAAGGCGTCACTTCGGAAGAGCTCGAGAAGTATGTTGAAAAAATATATTGGTTCGAATGGGGCGACCTGAAGAAGGCTCTTCTTGTCGCGGTCACTCAAAGATTGCGTAAAATTACGCTTCTGGGCAAGATCAAAAAAGAGATACTATTTAAGGAGACCGGCTCTCTCGACGACGAATCGAAGAAGATAATGAGGTCTTCCGGCGGAAAGAGAGATTACAATATATTAAAGGGAGTGGCCGGCCTGGTCAAGACTGTAGGCATAGAGGTAATAGATCCGACCCCGTATCTGGAAGAGTTGATCCCCGCCAAAGGCGTATTAACGAAGACGGCACCCACCAAAGAAGAAGAGCTGGATATCGAATACGGCCGTAAGGTAGCCTCAGAGCTCGCCCGGTTCGATATAGGCCAGACAGTTATCGTGAAGGATAAGACCGTCCTGGCCCTTGAAGCTATAGAGGGTACCGATGAGACTATAAGAAGGGCGGGAAAGCTTGTGGATGGCGGGTTCATCGTGGTGAAGATGGCCAGGCCCGCTCAGGACGCGAGATTTGATGTCCCGCTGGTAGGGCCGGAGACAATCAAAACGATAGTAGAAAATAAGGGCAGGGTACTGGCCCTTGAACAAAAGAAGACTTTCCTGCTGAATAGAACAGAGGCCGTAAAAATAGCCGACGACTCCGGCGTAAGTATAATAGTTATCTAAAAAGTCTTCCTTATAATACCGGAAGATATCTGCGTATCTCGTGACTCGTCACCTGGATCCTGTAATCTTCCCATTCTTTCTTCTTATTGATCAGGAATCTCGTGAATATATGGTCTCCGAGCACTTCTTTTACAAGACGGCTCTTTTCGGTCTCTTCTATAGCTTCAAAAAGGTTCCCGGGGAGTGCCACCAATCCCCTGTGCTCTCTCTCCGACATCTCCATCTTGTAGATATTCGGTTCTATGGCGTCGGGGACCTTATACTTCTTCTCTATCCCCTCAAGTCCCGCCGCGAGCAGTACGGCAAATGCCAGATACGGATTGCATGAAGGATCGGGGCACCTGATCTCGGCTCTCGTCGCTTTTTCGTTACCGGGCCTGTAGAGCGGGACCCTTATCAGCGCGGTCCTGTTCTTCTGCGCCCACGATACGTAGACAGGAG
>CAYVCD010000004.1:39678-42642 GCA_964450115.1 uncultured Planctomycetia bacterium | reverse complement strand
TCTATCCCGATCCTACATTCGAAGGACCCGTCAGCAGCGTAAGCTCTTCTATAAATTACTATCGCGGGCCTCCACCGCTCGATAATCCTGACTTTCAGAGCACATTGACATTAGGCGCCCCGCGCATACAGCTTCCTGCGACAGCCGAAATAATAACCAGCATAAGGACCTCTGCGCAGCAAACCGGCGGGTCATATTTTGTTGGCGCTACTACCGCAACTCTCATATCAAACGGTACCGTTAATATAACTAACGACGGCCGGGGTTTAACGGGCGTTGCCAATGCCGGTCAAAGATGGATTAATCATAATATGCCGTTGCCGGCCAATGGAGCGCTTTTTGTCAACAACGGAAACATAAATATGTCCGGGATACTGGCCGGTCAGTTGACGATCGCCACAAACAGAAGCATCAATATCACAAGCAGCATACTGTATAATACCGACCCCAGGACCGATCCGACCAGCACCGACATGCTGGGGATAGTTTCACAAAACAACGTGACGGTAGATTCCTCGGCCCCATATGATCTCGAGATAGACGCTTACATCCTCGCGCTGAACAATTCATTCTATGTAGAGGACTATACTTCGGGACTTAAAGGCACATTAACCTTATATGGAGGCATCACTCAGGTTGAAAGAGGCGCTGTGGGAACGTTCAATGCCAGTACCGGACAAAGGTCAAGCGGTTATATGAAAGATTATAACTATGACGAGAGATTTCAGAATGTCGCGCCCGCTTATTTTCCTCCAGCAAAAGACGCGAATGGCAGAATAATGTATCTAAAAACGGCCTGGCAGGAGCTTTAAATGAATACTAAAAAACTTATACTGATTTTCATCATTGTCATACTATTCACAGCGGCGCTATTGACGATCATTAACATCAACTTTTTCAAAGAGTTACCACTTGTTTCGCCGGAACCGAAAGAAGAGACTGTCGCGGTAGAGAGCCCTAAGTTGAATTATGCCATACCGACTACAGGCCTGATCTATGAAGCCGATATAACTGAGCTTACAGCGAGACGGAACGCTGTGAGGGAAAAAGAGATAAAAGCCGGACGCGCCAGGAGCATAAGAAGAGCGGCGGCATTTGGGCAACAAAAGGAAGCCGAGAATACGCTTTTAAACGCCGCTCACAGAGATCCTAAGCAAACCACGGTAGTTTTACCCGCCGAAAAAAAAGAAACTCCTCCAACTGATGAAGATATAAAAAAGCTGGAGTCCGAGGGCATTCTTTCTTATTAATATCGAGATTGGCAGAAAAACTGACTTGTTAGATCGAGTTTTTCTTATACAGCGGAATTAACGCGATGCTGGTCATGTTGACCAGCTCTTTTACTAGATTAATATCTTTTTCGGAGAAATCCACTTTCTTTCTGGTTATATTAAGGTTGATAACGCCGTAAACATCGTGGTCGCCGCCCTTATTGAACGGCACTATCAAAGAGGATTTGATCCTCGACCTCTTCATCTTATCGGAAAGACCGTTCTTATCTTTATCTTTGGGCAGTATTATAGGCTTCGCTGTGGCTGCCGCGAGTCCGGCTATCCCCTCCCCTATCCTTATACTGGTATTATTTACTATCTTGGTATCGAGTCTTGAGGCAACTTTTATATGAAGAGTCTTGGTATCCTTATCCACCGTCATGATAGATCCGGAATCGGCATTGAGCGCCATCGAACAGGTCTTAAGCATGGCGCTTAATATCTTCTCTTCGTAATATTTAGAGAAGAGAGGATCCAACTCGACAACTTCAGGGGCTATCTCTCCCAGTCTTTTTTTATGATAGCCCGTCTGCGCCATATGATTGAATATATCCTTTATGAGCCCTACCATGGAATAAGCCTGGTTATAGGAGAAGACGTTTATATCTATGAGTATATCTGCGAGCGTCTCGGGATCGATCCCGGATCTTTTCGCTTCATTGGCATACTCTGATGCGGTTCTGCGGTTCTTTAATATCAAGGGGCCTACCATAACATAAGCCACGTCAATATTGCCGATAGCCTTTATGGGAACGAGAAATATATCTACGCCGAAAGGCAGTTTGACATTGCCTCCGTTCTGAACTATGAGATTGAGTTTTTTAGCGGCATCAGGCGATGCCTTATCTCCGCAGAGTTTTTCGAGATCGGTGAATTTGGGGAGTATTTCTGAACAATACCTGGAGGGACGGCTTATCTGCGAAAGAAGCTCACCATCAAGGGAGATAGTCCTCAGCGTGACTTCCAGTACTTCTGAAAAAGAATCCTGGATCCTTTGCCACTCGGCAAGATTTACAAGGTCTGCCAGCCCGATATTTTTATAAAGCATTAATTATTAAGCCTAATTTTGTTTTAACTCGGATAATAGATTATATTTTTTTAATTTATTGTACAGGGTGGTCCTGTTTACGCCTAATTTTTTTGCAGCCTTCTTCTTGTTCCACTTCACCTCTTTCATTATCTGCAATATATATACCTTCTCCGGTTCCTTTAATGCGTCTTTAAGTGATGCTGAATTTGCGCTTTCAGCTGCGGCATACTGCGCGGTGCTTCTTACGAGTATATCCGGCAGGTCATCTGTATCAATGACCCCGTCCATATCAAGTATGACGGCTCGCTCCAGTATATTCTCCAGCTCTCTTATATTGCCGGGCCAATCGTGACTCGTGAGTATCTCCATGGCACCGGCCGTAATGTCGCTTATCTTCTTGTGGTTCTCTTTGGAATACATGCCTATAAAATGCTTTACCAATAGCGGGAGGTCGTCCTTGCGCTTTCTTAAAGTTGGGATATTGATAGAGATCACGTTCAACCGGTAATAAAGATCCTCGCGGAACTTCTTCTCAGAGACCAGTTTTTCCAGGTCCTGGTTCGTGGATACTATGAAACGTATATCCACTTTTATGGTCTTGTGGTCACCGACAAGCTCAAACTCTTTTTGCTGGAGCACCCTTAAAAGCTTTACCTGAAGATC
>CAYVCD010000004.1:0-39578 GCA_964450115.1 uncultured Planctomycetia bacterium | reverse complement strand
TATCTTCTATGGGCTTTATGAGGCAATCGGAAATGAGGCCGCTTATCTCTTCGCGTGCATCGTCAAAAGACGATAATAAGATTATTTCGGACAACGGAGCCTTGTCTTTAAGCTCCATGATTGAATTTGTGTCATTGTCGCAGGTGAAGTCGGCGAGTATTACATTAAAGACTTTTTCTTCCAGGGAGGAGATCGCTTCTTCATGAAAATCGGCTACATCTGCATCGTAGCCGTGGTGTCGGATCAATTCATAGAGAGATTTTTGGGCAAGTCTGTCACCGCTTAGGATTAAAACTCGTGCTTTGCTCATCGATACCATCCATCCCGCGTATCTCGCGCTCTATTCTTTTGGAATAATCGTTCAGCTTTTTAAGAAGCAACGCTGTCTTCTTTATTCCCTGCTTCGATTCCAGAAGAAACTGCCGGCCCTGCGAATTATCACCTATAGAGTGCAGAGCCAGGTTTATGAACCGGTTTGTAGAGTCGATGGGATGTGATATCTCATTTATTATCCCGTTATACTTCCTGCCCATCGAAGAAAGCTTCTTGAACCGGATCTTACTGCCATTATTATGTCTTGCCATCTTATCACACCAATTTTATAAAGCAAGCAAAATTATTCTAACTTTTTGAAATACTAACTAACCTATTTCTTTGCCTCAAGCACGGCTATTCTATTCTTTACCGATTTTACAAATTTTTCGTTTTTAACTTTTTCTATAACGTTTTTATATATCTCTACCGCTTTTTCCGGCCTGTTCAGTTTTTTTACGAATATATTTTCCGCTTGCGGCAGAAGTTGTGTTATCGCTATCTGGCTCATGTACTTTTTTAACGTCTCTTCCAGGACTTTGCCGGCTTGTTCGTAATCTTCCGACAGTATATATGTCTGTATAAGGAATACCGACGCGCCGTATCCGAGCAGCTTGCCGCTGTTTTCCCTCTCCAGCCTCTGATAGAACTGCTCCGCTTGAGCATAAGCGGCCTTTGCATCTACCGCCCTGCCCTTCCCTTCATAGTACTTGGCTATGTATATGGGTATCTGCATGCCTATTTGAGTCTGTGTATACTTATCCCGGAGAGTTTCGTATTCCTTCAGCGCCTTGGGCCAGTTACCTTGCAGCTCATATGCTCTCCCCTTCAGAAATATAGCCGCGCTCAATACCGCCTCGTCTTTAGCGTACTTCTTGATCATCGTATTCAATGTCGCGAGAGCCTTATCGTAATTTTTATTCACTATATAGAATTCAGCCAGCGCCATACTCGCGTCCCTGGCTATATTGACGTTCGGGTATTTTTTTAATAGTTTTTTGAGGTCATTTTCTACCGTTTCAAGAAGCTTCGGCGGAGCCACGTCCGGGTTAATGGCGATCTTCTCGTTATTCTTCATAGCTCGGTAAAAGAGCTTCTCGGCGGCATATTCCCCGCTTGATCCAGCTATGGCAAGGGCAACGCCCAAAACTATCAGCGCCGAAAGCATTAAGTATATTATCTTCTTCATTTTAATTTTTTAGCAGGCTCACTCTTTTTTATATGCAGCAGGAACTGAGAAACAGATATTATGACGAAACAATCTATATATATTGCCGCGACTATGCCGATAGCTGTTATGTAGACGGTTATCTCAGGAAACGTCCGGGAGATCAGTTCCGTAGAAAAACTCTTCAATAACGATATCGGTAGATATAATAGGAACGGCAGGAACAACAGACTGAATATCGTAAAGAAGTTGCGCGCCCCCAGATAGATGCTCCTGAAAATGGCTTTTAATATCGCTCTATGCTCCAAAACCAATATCGGCACTGTCAATACGAAGAATACCTGCAGTATTATGTTGCTCAAGAACAATATAGCAGAAATAGAGAATTGATAAAATTCCTGCGGCACCGGGAGATACCTGCCGGCAAAACGCACGATCTTGGAGAATAGCGTCACCTCCGCTTTTCTTAAAAGCAGGAAGAGAGCCATCATGAGCACTCCATATAAAATGAATGCCACGTAATGCTTAAGAGCGTTCTTTAATACGGCTTTCGCCCTAATAGGCAGGTTTTCTTTTAAACTATTGAATATGTTGACGCAAGCGCCGGTTAAGAGGACTCCGAAGAGTATGTATATCGTGACCTGTAGTGCGTAAAATATCTTTGGAAGTAGTATAAGATTGCCGGGATAATGCATATAGCCTTCCCCGAAAAACTTCTTTATTATCGGCCCGGCTATCTTAGAGAGAGGAAATCTTGAATAGAAATATGTAAGTTCCAGCGCTAGTGACTCAAGGAACGCTATAATAACGAACGGCAAGAGAACGACCGGTTTACTCTTTATGAACTCAAACGTATCTATCCAGTTTTTTCTTATATTGTATTTCATGGTGTGTTCATATTATATACCAAGCTTGAGTTAAGTAAAGGAAAAAGTCAGCCCTATTATGCCGTAGGGCGGGTTTTAACCCGCCCTACGTTATAGTACATTATATTAGCTATGAGTGCGGTGGGAGAACATAAAACGTCATCGGCTTTATGCTCTCGCCACATAAGCATGCCTACAGGTTCAAGCATACCCCCATACGGTGCATTGAGCAAAAGCCCAATACACTGTATGGAATTATGCGCTGAACTTCCTTCTCAACTTCCTGCCGACTAATCCTACCAGGCCCATGCCCAACAAGATCATGCTGCTTGGCTCCGGTACCGGTCCAGATGCAACCCAGAGACCTTTTCCGTCTGCCTCTCTTCCACCCGCTAAATCAATCATAGCCGGAGTGAAAGCAACTCCCGGAGAACTATTCACTACCCAGAAATCTTCCCTGTCAGTACCATAGATAGGATCACTCGTGGTGTAAAAATCATAGAATCCATCATGATACGACATCGTCCAAGTAGAAGATTCCGTCCCCCAAAGGATAGGCGTATAACCAAATGCTTTGACATGAAAAGAATAAATGGGCTCATAGTTGTCATTAACAACTCCCCATGTATACTTTGTCTTGCCCGCTAGCAAAGGGTTATTGATTACATCCTTATCATTTTGGTTCAGGATAAAATCCTTCTGGAATATCTGGATAAGATCCAATCCTACAGGATTTCCCACGCTCCATGTCTTTATTACAGGAGCATTGGTTTGATCGACCACCACCGTACCGCCCTCTCTCCACTTCAATGTACCATCGAAGAGCAGAACACCGGCGTAAGATGATGTCGCGCTTAGGATAACCAAACATAACGTTAAAACCAACAACATTGATACTTTCTTCAATATTTTCACCTCCCTTCCATAATATATTTTAAAAAACTATGCCTTCTTGCGTTTAAGCTTCAATAATCCCGCAAAACCTAATCCCAGGAGCGTCATCGTCGCCGGCTCGGGAACGGCCTGATTTGGCACTTCTGCAGTAATTTTAATATCGTCAAAATAATCGTGCTCATTATTGTAATCACTGTAATTCCAGTCTCCACCGCCTATTTTCAGATTAAACGAATCGGAAGCAGCGAATATCGTACTTGATTGGGAATGTACCAGGGAATTTCCATTATAGAACGACCACCCTTGCGGAGTTATATCAAATTTAAAATTCGTCGGTGCTGATATGCGGTCCATGTTGTATACCGAATAAGTGGGCCCATACTTTGCTACGCCATCCTCATATATCGTAAGATGTAGGAAATATGCAGAATAATCGGCCTTAAGCCCTTTATTGGTATCGCTGTCATATAAATTCACTTCAATGCCTGCGGTCCACGAGCCTGCAGACGACTGCCACCATTTACCTCCGGCCGACATAGATGACCAGCTGGAACCAGCAACTAATTCCTGGGATGTAAGCTTCACGCTCCCCGGTCGACCGCCCTCTACGGTAAAATCCAACGCGCCACCAGCCTCAGCAACGCTACCGTATGGAACCCATGATTGACCACGATACACCTCCGGCGACGTTGGCCATTTCGTTATATTTAAGGAGGCGTCGTTAAAATTATCTGAAAAAATCTCTACCTGCCCTGCATACCCAGTACTTGCAAATAAGACCATCCCGCATATTACAAAAAAATAGACTATTTTGTTCACAACTTTCTCCTTTCCTTATTTTAAAATTATGCCCGTTTCTTTCTAAATCTCAACAATCCCGCTAAACCTAATCCCAAAAGCGACATAGTCGCCGGTTCGGGAGTAGGGGTGTACTGTAGGGTCTCATAAACTACGTCGTTGGCGCAATTGGGCTGCCAGCCGATGGTAAATTGCCCTGATTGGCCAAGGTCTAATCCTTCAAAATCAAAAGTATATTGCGTTGTTGAGCTTTTGTCATCCCAGCCGGAAAAATCTACTAAACCGTATTTCTCCGTTAAAAGATCGGCTTTCGCCGCTACAGGATGGCGATCTCTTATACCGTAACCACTCCAACCGCCACTATAGTCTGTTCCGGAAAGAATATACCCGCTCGTGCTATTCAACCCTAAGTTTATTGAATAAATATTGTATTTGCCCGCCGCTGGATCTGTATAGGTCGGGCTGGGCGTAGTCCAGGTGGTGCTTAAATCCACCACATAATCCCAGGTCTTGTCAGCGCCGACATCTATGAATAGATCGCCGGGTGTGAGAACCCACCAATACGAAGGTGTGACTGCCTGACGATTAAATGTTAAATTGGTAAGCAGGTCGCTTCCAACCTTGGCCTTTCCATCTGTAAAATTAGGGATACCGATCACGTCTGCGGAATCGTCTCCTGTGTTATTTGTGGTATTATTCCATCCTGACCAATATTTACTATTGTCATTGAAAGAAATTGTTTCAGCATTGGCATTGACGGACGCGATAAACACACTGATAATTATGAGTCCAACTACTACAGCTATCTTTTTCATTTCCATCCCTTCTGTTTATGCTACAGTACTATTGTTTTTTACGTCTATATCCTAATAGTCCAAATAAACCCAGCCCTAAAAGCGACATGCTGGCCGGCTCGGGGACCTTATATTCCTCGCCAACAGTTTTGTTGCTACCACCATCGTTAAAACCTCGGAAGCGGGCCACAAAGGATTCATACCCCTGTCCTGCCTCATTGCCGGAAGACAATTCTGATAAAAAACTATTTTCATTAAGAGTGTTGAGATTAGAACCGGCAAATGTGAAAGTGAAAATCTCCGTAGTGTCAACAGCTATACCTTTACTAGGGTTGCCACCGCCCTCAAATGCGCCACCAGTACTGGAAGCCCCTACATCGAAATAGCCATAGGGGGCAGCTTTTATAGAATTATTAAAATTGTTTGCGCCCATAAGAACAAAATCAGGGTCCGTTGCAGACAGGCTCACTCTGTTAATAAGATTTCCGGGGTTATTAAAGACAAAAGCTGTCAAATATCCGCCATTAGCAGCAGGGCTTATGTTCTTTAGGGTAACAATCAATTTCGAGCTATTTGCGCTGCTGGCACTATAGAGCAAAGATCCGTCAAAATCTCCGAGCAATCCATCTCCGGTAATAAATACGCCAGCGCCCGCATCTTTTGTCATTGCGAACGAAAGACAGGATATTATCGCTAAAGCTGATATATAAATTTTAATTTTCATGCTTTATCTGGCACCTTTTCCTTGAGCGGATACTATTATCGTACGCAATAGGATCCTTAGGTCGACCATTAAACACATCTCCTTTATATATAGGAGATCATATTTGACTTTCTTTCGCACATCCGCAATAGTCTCATCATATTTATGCCACACCTGGGCTAGGCCCGTGATGCCCGGCCTTACATTCACTCTTTTGCGATAGTCGGAGATCTCCTTACTGAGTTTCTCTACGAATACCGGCCTCTCAGGCCTCGGACCCACTATGCTCATGTCACCCTTCAACACATTAAATAGCTGAGGTAATTCGTCAATGTGCGCCCTTCTTATCAATTTTCCAAATCTTATCAGGCGAGGGTCATCTTCCTGTGCCCAGGTAGGGCCTGTGCTCTTTTCAGCATCAACCTGCATAGTGCGCAGTTTGTAGATGTCGAAGGGCTTGCCGCCCCATCCGACCCTCTCCTGCTTGAAAAATACCGGACCGGGCGACACGATCTTTATAACTATGGCTGTGAATAGGATTATCGGGGATGCCACTACGATACCAACACCGGCTATGATATTGTCGTAAGCTCTCTTGAGTTCACGAAAATGCCGTCTGGCAAATTGAGTTATGATCCCTATGGATCCTGTGCTTATGAGTGCTATAGTACTTGGTTCTGGCATTTATGCGTTCTTATCTTTTCGGGTGTTACGGGCATATCTCTGTATCGTGAGATAGACGTCCACCTCATGTTTAAGTTCTTCCAAAAATATCTTTAGTGACTCCATAGCTTTTTTCATCATTGTCTATATAAGCATTATCCGTGCCAACTCGTCATGACAGACAAATAATTCCTGAAATTTATGCTTTGTAAGTGATTGATAATAAAGGAGTTAAAACACGGGATACGGGAGATTACATGAAGTTCAATGACAAACTATGACAATCCCTGACAGGCGATTGTCATAAAATGAACACTTCTTGAACGATGTGTTGAGTTGAGTGGACGGTCTTTTAGCCGCTTAGCTTATCCAGTGTGACAGCGGATCTGTTGAGGAATTCTTTGAGAGTTGCTAAGGTCGCGGCCGGATTATTTCCTGCGGCCATGGAAACGCGCAGTGTTGCGCCGGGGACGTTCTGCCCGAATATCTGGTGGAGCGCCAGGCGCGTCTGTTGAAGATAAAAATTACTCGTGTATATGTTCCCTGCTTTGTAGCAATTCAGGATGATCTCTTTGTAGGGGCCTTTCTCAGCGAACAATTTATTAGTTGTAAAGGACTTCTTCCCTGCATCAAAATTTTCTAGCTGTTTATCGGTTATAGAAAGCCCGCTACCCATCATGCATACCTCGGGAGGATGGAATACTGACCTGTTTGTCTCAGAGTATATGACGAGAAGGTAAAGTTTGGCTCCGGAAGGATTTTTATACTCCCTGGAGATCAGATTCCGAGTTTCCAGTATGGCGTATTCCTTCTCCGTTATAGGCAGCTCCCTGCCCTGCCATTCGCCTACCTTCATCGGAAATGTATTAACATCCAGCTTGTCACGAGCCGTCATCTCCCGCTTGAATAGCCCTAAAGAGAATACGCTGGATGCCAGCAATATAGCCACTAACACCACAAACCCTATCGTATTTTTATTAAATTTCAATTTGTCTCGCTCCTATTATTTGCGCTACGCCGAATAGCCCAAGAAACGCCAACACGAATACCAGAAAGCCCGTAAAATCATGAAATGCGCCGAGGGCTATCTTCTCTCCGTAGAGATCGTTGACTATTGAAACGAGCGTTATCCTCAATACATTAGTAGCTATAGCTATCGGGATCGATGATAAGAAGAGTATGCTCTTCTTAAGGAATGATGTCTTCACCGCATAAGCAAAGACTAATCCCAGCGTCACTAGCGATATGATCGAGCGAAGACCGCTGCATGGGGCTGCAACTTCTACCTGTGAAGTCGGCATCCTTATAAAGCTGCCATCCTGTATGCATCGAAAGCCTATACCATTGAGCACAAACACAGACAGTTGAGTCGCGAGAAGTTTCAGTTTCACCGTAAGAGTCCCTATTACCGCCAGCGGCAGCGGGACCATCGCAAATAGGAAGAGTATCGGGAACGTCAGCTTGCGGACCATCTCTTTACCAAAGAAGAATAGCACCAATCCGTAAATAAGCGGGATCAATGTAAACCCTGACAAGAAATATATCCTCAGTGCCGCGCTTACAACATGGACCAGTAAGCACGCTACCGCGATCCATAGCCCCAGCATATTCCCCGCTATCTTGATCTTACTTAAAGCCTCTCTTCTCTGCCATATTATAAATATCGATATCAGCGGCACAAGCATCCCGTGAGAATAATACGACTCCTTGGCGTTCCATCTATTGACCATCCACCATATGGTAGGAATATATCCTACTAAAGAGAGTGCTAAGCATGATGCGAATTTTATTATAGCCTTTAATTTTTCATCCATAAGCTTTCTATTTCTCCCATGCTATGTTCTGTTTTCTTGTCAGGAACCTGTAAAGTCCGGCAAGCGCCGTGAAATTAAGGAGACAGAACATGTATATGGCGGAAAAGGCCTTCCTTATAAGCCCTTCCGACCTGTATTTGTAAGTAACGCCACCTATTATTGCCAATGCATAAAAAGATATTTGAGCGAAAAATATTAAAGAATAAAAGCTGTTTCTTGCGATCAGGAGATTGCTGATAAATGCCAGGATCATAAAAAACGGCGATAACACGCGTAGCAATTTATGCGATATAAGAGGTATGGCAATAGGGCTTTTTACCGGCATCAGCATATCCCTGCAATCAACAAATATCTGGTAATTCCCGGCAAGAGTCCGTACCTTTCTTCTATATTCCTGCAAAGATGTAAAAGCGGGATCGTCATAGGCCTTTGCATCCGGGTCAAATATGCATCGATATCCTTTGCGTACCGCGGAGATCGGCGTGTATAGATCGTCCAATACGATATCTTCCGGAAGCTTGGAGAAGAGCTCTTTTCTGATGGCATAAATGGCTCCTGTAGCCCCTACCATCGAATGAATATCGCTTTCATACTTTCTTATAAGCTTTTCGTAATCCCAATAGACTCCTATGCCTTTTGAAACTCCGCTATCCGTGCTGCTGCTCCTAAAGATAAGCTCTCCGCTGACACACCCTACTTTTTGATCTGCAAAATTTGCTGCAAGATGTCCGATCGCTTCTCTATCAAAAACCTGTCTGGCGTCACAGAATACCAGTATCTCGCCGCTTGCTTTAGAGACCAGATCATTAATTACGCTCGCCTTCCCTCTTCTCACTGAGAAGACATAAGCCCGGACATTGCCTTTAGAAATGCGGAATAAATTTCTGCCAGTGTTATCGGTGGAGCCATCGGAGCCCACTATTATCTCGATCTTATCATCTGGGTAGTCCGATCCCAGTATATTTGTTATTTTTCGCTCAATATTAGACTCTTCATTATAAGCGGAAATTATTACCGAAACGCTGGGCTTATAATCTAAATTTTTCCTTACCTCTCGCTTAAAAAATTCGGCTCTTACTACAACATATAAAGGATAACCAAAATATGTATAGAACAAAAGAGCTATCGAAGCCCAAAAGATATCTATCATTATCGCGCTAAAGGACATCCTATATCTTCTCCAATATTTTAATCAATTCTTCCCAGCTGTATTTTTTTTCTACAAACAGACGAGCCGCGTTACCGATCCTGTCTCTTAGGCCGGCATCGCCGAGAGCTCTAACTGTAAGCCCGGCAAAGTCTTCTTCATCTTTAGCTATTAATATATTGTCATCGTGTTTAACATCCAAACCTTCGCATCCTACAGAGGTAGACACTATTGTCTTACCCATAGCCATTGCTTCCAGTATCTTTAATCTGGTACCGCTGCCTATCCTTAAAGGGACTATAAAAACTTCGCTTTCGGAAATAAAGGGGCGTATATCCACTACCGTGCCCGTAATAGTGATCGACCTATCACTACTAGCGGTCTTTTTAAGCCTATCGGATGGATCTTTACCGACTATCATAAGTGACGGCACGGCGACTTCTCGCCTAATAATCGGATATATGCTCTCTAAAAAATATGTCATTGCATCTTCGTTCGGATACCAGCTCATCAAGCCGGTATATATCAAGCTGTTCGGTATCTCATCTTTCTTTTTCGGCTGAAAGTACTCTATGTCTACACCGTTCGGTACCACAATAATGCTCTGTTTTTTAGTTCTTTTCTCTATCGCTGATCTATCTTTATCGGACACCACGATACATTTATCAAACTTCTTCCATTCCCTGGATTCATATATCCTCATCTTCAGCAGTTCGATGAATATATATACTTTCTTGAAGAAGTTCTTTTCTACCTTAAAATACCTATACAATATATCCGACTCTATATTGTGTTCAGATAGTATCTTAGTCACACTGCTGACAGGCATGTTAATGGCCTGATAAATAGAATCACAAAATACAAGATCTATTCTTTCTGTTTCTATAATTTCTTTGATCGCGGTTTTCATAGAGCCAGAAAACCTGCTCTTTACGATGAAAGGCACGATCGATAATAGTCCCAGCAAGACATCGGCTAAACTTTTTTTCCTTATATTATAAGAATCCTGTGATATAAGCTTTATAGAACTATATAATCCTTTAATGCCTTCTATCCTCTCAGAATCCCTTTCAGCGTTCCCGAAACAGATCAACGTAATATTGTTATTTTTTGACAGGCCTTTAAGTATATTAAAAGTCCTATTCCTGCATCCATCATTAACAGGATAAGGGATTTCTTTTGTTATAAAAAGTATCTTCATATTGATTACCTGGTGGCTGTTACTTCCTCATAAACTTTTTTATACTTTTGAGCCATTTTTTCAGCTGAAAACGATTCCTCAACAGTTTTTCTGCCATTTTCGGCAAGATCTTTAGCAAGATCAGCATCTTTTAAAATACGTATTATTGCTTCTGATAAGGTAGACGAATTCTTTGGCTCAACAAGAATACCATTCTGACCCGACTCTATCACGGTCGGTACGCCACCTACTCTTGTGGCAATAACGGGCTTTTTCATTGCCATCGCCTCTAAAACTACCAGCGGGATACCTTCTCTCAGAGAAGCCAGAACGAATAGATCCATTGCAGCGTATATATCGATCATGTCGGTCCTATTACCGACAAATATAATTTTATGCTCTATATCTAGCTTCCTAGCCATTTCTGTTAAGTTTTTATTAAATGGTCCTTCTCCGGCTATGAGAAGAACGGTATCGGCCGCAACTGTAAATACTTTTTTCATCGCTTCTATCAGATAATCAAATCCTTTTTGAGATGAAAGCCTGCCTGCAGAGACTACTATTTTAGTCGATGGCTTTATTTTGAACTCTGCTCTAATCTTGTTACCATTGCCGCTTTTCACTAAATACTTATCAATATCTATGCCATTAGATATGTTGGTTATCTTATTCTTCTTAAAAAGAATAGCCCGTCCTGTCTCGCTTGCAACGTCATTCGAAAC
This sequence comes from uncultured Planctomycetia bacterium, assembly GCA_964450115.1. GTDB lineage: Bacteria > Omnitrophota > Gorgyraeia > 2-01-FULL-45-10 > 2-01-FULL-45-10 > 2-01-FULL-45-10. The sequence continues at coordinate 28,517 of CAYVCD010000004.1, read as the reverse complement.
CGCAACTACCTTATCAAATGCATTTAAAATTATGCCATCAAGAAATTCATAAAACCGTAATGATAACGAGCTTCGAAGCCAATTATGATTAGTGCCCACCAGGCCAACACCTGTAAACCTGCTGGCTAAATATCCAAAAAGATCTGACTTGTAATCATGGCAGTGTAAAATATCTATTTTATTTTCTTTGATAAAAGACCTTATGGTGGAGATTGTCTTAATGTCCAATCTTCCCTTGCAAAAAATACTTTTGGATTTCAGGCCTGTTGCCATGGCTTTGTCGACCAATTCTGTATGAGAATTACTCAAGTTATCTATGCAGACCACATGATTAATACAGCCCATGGAATCCAACTTCGTAGCAAGAGACAGAATAACTCCCTCTGCCCCGAAAAATCCGCCGCTGCTTCTTAAGTGCATAACGTTCATTATTGTGCCTTCTGTCCGGACATTATTATATCTGCTAATTTCCTCCGCGCGCTTTCCCACACATCAGGATCAGTGGACCAGCTAATATCCGCATGAACATAACTTGGATCTTTTGGATCAGTCACGCCGACTTCCCACAGAACCTTAGGTATCATTTTCTGAACAAGGTCATTCACCGCTCTGGGATCAACAGCAGCGGCCATAGTAAGATAATCAACGTCTTGTATTCCACGCCTCCAATATTTCATACGCAGACTTGCGATTGGCCCTAATAAGCCATAATTATCTTCGGGATATCGCTTTTCTGTCCCAGGATAAAATAGAATCCCATCTCCGTTGTTGTAATTTGGGGCTGTTTCCCCATACTTAGGATTATTGCCGGGCTTCCAGCCAAAAGTCTGTGCCGTTTTAAAAACGTTTGTTTCAATTGATGGCCATACCGAATTTTGATAACCCGTTGATTCCCAATAAAACCATCTGCCTATTTTATGCTTAAACTGTGTCCATCCTAACACGCGCAGAGCCACGCCATCATCTTCTATTGCGAAAGATCCTGTATATGGTCGCGCGCCATTGTATGCCCAATATTTTCTACCTTCGCGTTCGTATAATCCAACTATGGGCTTCCATACTGAGGTATCTCCCCACCATGTAAACGCTATATCTACAGAGGGCATGAATTTACTAGTTTTAACTATGTCTTTAGTGACAAGTGTTTTGAGATTTTTTCCTATTCCAGGATTTTTTTTAACCTCATAAGCAATTTTTTCTACATCAGCCAAATCCTTATCTTTAGGTTCATCCATTAAATAGAGAAAATATTCAACACCCGGCAAATTATTTTCAAACCACCATACCCAATTATCGGCATTACTCCACATCGCCTCTTCGCTTTTAGGATCCCACATACGACGCCAGGCTCCATAAGTCCCAATTGAATATACGCCACTTGAAGTCCCCACACCCGGACCATCATAGCCATTAAGCTTAGTAAATAATTCGCCTGATAATGGAAGCTTCCACATTTTAATCTTGTCGCTATCTATTTTTGCCAATCCGTCATCTATCAATGATAACTTATGCCTATGCGCAACAAGGTGGTGATTTTTCCACAGCACTATTCTATCTTTCTTTCGGCTAAGACTATCTTGTGAAACATTAGGCCACTTACTACCAAAATATCTATCATTTATGTCCGCATCACTATAATAGACCATCGTTTTTGCGCTTGGCACATCCGGCAGTGTAAAGAGAAGGACATCTAGATTAACAGGTACTTCCTTTATAATTAACCCACCCTGCTTTATCTTTATAGTACCTTTGTATCTTCCAGAGACCGACTCTTTAGGAATATATAAGTCCACCCAAACGCTTTGGTTTTCACCTTTTTTTATATCGAATGTTTCAATAGCCTCTATGGGTACAGCGATATCGGGATAATACTTATTTGCATCCGGTCTTTCTTCAAAACGTCCTGAGGACGTTCCTCTAGGCAATTTGTATGGCAACCTAAACCTGCGAGGGACATGTCTTTCGTCATAGCTTGGATCATAAAATAATCTACTTAATCCTTTAATTTGTAAATATCTAATATAAAAAATCTCTATATTCCGTCCTTCATAGACAAACACCTCGTCTTTATCTACTTTTCGCGAATTAATTACTGCCTCGCCTGGCCCTACCATATTGTCAAGCTCCACAGCCACATTACTCACTTCTTCACTGCACGCTTCAAGAATGATATTAAAGGACACTACTTCGTTTTTTGCGCCAAACAAATGTATCGACGATCCATCCCACAATTTATTCCTTACATTTAAACCGGCGCTTGCCCTCAACTCATCCCTGGTGACCTTATCGGACCCGTCATTGGCCCATACAGCAGTAATCCCCGAAGAAGACAATGCCGAGCCGCAAAATGCATTCTCTGTAATGCTACTGATAATAGCAAGCACAAAGAGCGACAAAATGGTCACATGATGAAGCTTTGGCGCAACATATATATTCATTCTCACTGCTTCCCTTTAACTAAGCTCCTTTTTTCTATACACGTAAGCTCTACAATAATCTTCTCTATTAATTTTTCAAAATCTTTTTTTCGAAGCTTTTCTTCAGCAAGCCTTCTGCTGTTTTGGCTAAATTTATCTATCATATCCTCATCATTACATAGCTTAATAATATTTTCTGCCCAATCTTTTACTGAACTATTGTATGGCATAAGAAACCCATTGTATCCGTCCCTAACCAATTCTTTCACGCCTCCGGTATCAGAAGCTACGACTGGGAGCCCAACTGACACGGCTTCTGTCAATACAAGCCCGAGCTTATCAACTCTTGTTGGAAAAATAAATATGTCTGCATTTTGATAAAGACTGATAAGTTTCGGTATGTTTTTATGACTTAAACCATTTATAATATCTACACCTTCAACGCGTGGCATATCAAGTAAGCACGTATCGTTTGAAACGATACTCAATAAACATTTCTTCGAAAGATATTTCTGGTATAGATCCAGTAAGAAGTCCCCGCCCTTTCCCTTAAAATCATTGCCAACAAAAAGCAAAGAACGTTTTTTATTCTTTTCTTTTTCAATTGGCCGCCATGTGGATAAATCCTGAAATCCACATGTAATATGAATCTTTTCCTGCCCGACATTAAAATCATTTACTAGCGAATCTGCGCACCATGATGTTCGAGGCGCAAAGACATCAACTCTGCGAAATGCTTTTCGAAAAATATGAATGAAAATGTGCGCCGCAAACCTAGATCTTGCACCCTCTATTTTAGATGCCGCAGCTTGAACTATCAACTTATGCGACAATATCGGAGTAGTATCAAGAAAAACGGCCGTAGGAATTTTTTTTATCATTTTCAAAACACCGAGTATTAATTCAAAACCTTGAACAAATATCATGTCAAATTTTTCTTCCTTCAATACATTGCTATATTTCTTCTTCATAACCCACATCGTTTCCAAAGTGCAACTAAGACGCATAAACGGTGGTGCGGGATATTTCAAATAATCATCTTTATCGATAAAAATATACGTTGGAACGATATCCTTATTCTCATTAATAACTTCAACGACATGTGTAGTAAACGACTCACCGCCTAATAAACGGGAAAAAATACAAAGCACTTTCATCTTCTTATTATTCTGCATGTAAACCCAACTTGGATTCATCAGCACTCTCTTTACTAAAGCGCTTTATATTTAAGTTGCACATACGTTCCTTCTCAAGCACAAAGAAATAATGACATGGATTTAAAAAAGGAGTGAACTCGTTTTGAATTACCAAACCGGCTTTATTTATTGCATTTTTAATAATATTTTTGCTATAACCCTTTCTTCCCATTTCCCATTCATGCTCCGGAGTTATAGTCTTGCTTGTAAAAAAAGCTTCACAACACCTGATCATAAAATAGAAAGGCGGCAACGTTGAAAAAGGTTTTAGAAAACCATATGTATTTAATGTTATATATGGTAGCGATATGACTACGTATCTCCTACTCACTCTTTTCAATTCTAAAAGAGCATCAAAAAATACGCTAAACGGTATGTGCTCTAGCACTTCACATGCTGTAATGCAATCAAATGAATCGTTGCTAAAAGGTAAAGGCAAGTCTGTTAGATCCAAAAACACATCTGGTTCTAGGTTTTTATCAAAATCACCGCCAGTTACCTTGATGTTTGTATTTTTCAAATAATTGTAAACTACTTTATTACCGACTCCTATTTCCAGTACCGTGGTAGGTTGCAATTTCATTATTGTGTTAATCTGAAAATACAAAGAAATAAATCTTTGTAAGGACGAATATTGTTCACAAAAGTAATGTGCCTTGTTAACCATTGCGATTTTTAACCTCAAACATTTTGCTAAAAAGCTCCTCATATTTCTTTATCATACCTTCAAAAGAAAATTCCCTTGCACGGTCATAACCATTTCTGCCTAACCTTTGCCTAAGATCTTTATTTTCCATCAATTCTCTAATTCCAACAGAAAGATCTTCTGGCGAGTTAGGTTTAATTAAAAGCCCGGTTTCTCCATGTATCACAACTTCATTATTCCCAGATACATTCGTTGCAATTACCGGTCTCTCCGCAGCCATCGCCTCTAAAACGCTCAAAGGCAAACCTTCATAATCTGATGGAAGACAGTACGCATCTAGTATATTCATTAATTCTGGAATATCAAATCTAGTTCCCATAAAAATAACATTGTCTTGAATATTAAGCTCAGATGAAATATTTTTTATGTATGCTTCGGTCGGACCGCTTCCACACATGATGAATTTTATTTTATTCAATCGACTCTGATTTAAAATCGTAATTGCCCTTATTAAGTTCACGTGATTCTTTTGTGGCCTAAAATTTGCAAAGGTTCCTACTATTAAATCATCTTTTTTGAATCCCAGCTTCATTCGATAGGCTTCCCGATCAAAATTTTTCATATGAAATTTTGTTAGATCCACTCCGTTCCTAATCATTTCTATCTTGTTCTTGGGGACCATTAAGATCTTCTCAAAATATTCACATACTTCTTTTGAGATACCTACGACCATATCTGCTTTTTTAAGAATTAACTTCTCAAAAAACAATATCTTAGCACTTATCCTTTTATCATAATCTAATCTTGTGTGCTCCGTATGAATCAATATCGATTTTGACAGTATTTTGAATGGCAAGAATCCCTGTATCAATGGGCTAGTGTGGTGAGTATTAACTATATCTATTTTTTGTTCCCTTAAAATCCTTTTTAAATACAAAATAACCGAAACCTTTGATCTCAGCCCATCTTTGTGAATTACATAAAATGGCACGCCAAGCTTTATGAATTCTTTTTCATACTCTCCAGAAAAGAACACAGCGAGCGAAGGACTGAACCTATCCTTATCCATATTTTTTATTATATCTATGACAAGCCGCTCTGAGCCACCTGTATCAAAGTTTGGCAAAACGAATAAAATATTTATCTTTCTCTTAATCGTACTAGTCATTACTATGTTTGACCTCATTTATCAATGTGTTTTTAAGCCCTGCCGTCAGAGCAATTAGTATATAGTGATTCCAATAATATGCCTGTGATAAAAAAAGCGAGGATACCATAAAAGATGATATTGACCCCGCAAAGGCGTAAGCATAATTTACAGATTTATAATCTTTTATGCTTTTTGCGGCTTTTACTATAATGTTCACATTGACCAGTCCACTAAATATAAATAATAAATATAGCAGCAGTCCAGTAACACCTAAATCTACGCCAACCTGAATGTATGAGTTATGGATGACGTTCCATCTGCCAGACAATCCTTGAATGTTTTTTTGTTCACCCTCGGCTAAATATGAATTATTTATACCAACTCCAAAAGGTCTACTGGTTAATGATTGAAGACCTCTCTGCCATATTGCAAGCCTGCCTGCGCTCTGATCAGCATAGCTATAGTCTGTTGTATCAAATGATGACAGAAATCTGGATTTGTACTCTTGAGGCAATAAGAGTGAAATAATTAACCCGAGCATACAAATTGATAGAAATAACTTCATTTTATTATTTTTGTATTTCAAAATGTAAAAAACTATAACCCCAACAGCGAATCCAAGATAGCCCCCTCTCGAGCCTGTGTATATCAAGGCTATGCATATAATAACAGTGATTACCGTAAAATATATTTTCTTTAATATTCCATTAGAATTGGAAATTAAAGACAAGCCAAGCGGTATTATCATGGCAAATGTAAGGGCGATATCATTTGGGTTACTAGATGATAATGTAGAGACTCCAACAACTCGCCGTGATCCATCACTGTCTATAACAAATTGATGATTATAAAATGCTTGGATAGCTCTAAAAGCCACAATACCTATACTTAAGAATATTGAATTAATAATTATATTGAATCTCTTATAGCAGTTGATAACAATAACCAAAAGATAAAAAGCGATAAACGTCTTCCAGTAAGATGTGGCTAAAAAATCTAACGAATTTGCCCGCCACATGGAAAACGGTAATAAAGCCACCGCTAATATTTGAAGGCCAAGGAAGCAAAGAAAGCTATAGTCTTTCCAGACAATGCGCCGCTCAAACGACTCAAAGAACGAAGCTATAAAAGCAAGTATTATTGAAACTTTTGTGACCTTAATAGCCTCTATAAGAGACACGAACTCATACGGTCTTACATATAAGAAAAATAAAAAAGTCACCAAAAACAATATGGTCACAAAAGCCGTCCTTTTATCTTTAGCTCTCAAGCATCTCTAAAAATCTATGTACATATTTTGTTGAAGAATACTTTTGCTGAACCATTTCATGCCCTCTCAAACCCATTTCTTTTCTAATCTCAGGACTAGAGAGTAAGCGTTTCATTTTACTAGCCAAATCGCCCGCATCACAATTCTTAAATAATAATCCGTTTTCCTCATCCCTTATAACACTTGGAATGCCACCTACATCAGATCCTATAACTGCTTTAGCACACGACATTGCTTCTATAAGAACTCGGCCCATCGCTTCAGATCTAGATGGCAGAACAAATAGTGTACACTTTTGAAATAGATTTGCTGCCTCATTATAAAAAACGGGTTTTAATATATCTATCTGACTACTCCCTTTTGCCATTTTTTTATACACATCTCTTTCATTATCGCCCCCTGGGCAATGCCCCACAATCTTCAACTTTATATCAGGAAACATATCCGCTATGGAAAGAAAGGCGTTTATCAGAATATCCACACCCTTCGTATAGAACGGAAACCCTGCAAATAACACATACTTTTCATCCATAGATTTTTTTGGATCAAATAAATGAGTTGGTACAAAATCATGAAAAATAAAGGTCTTCTTACCCGCAATATGTCGTTGCCAAGGAAACATCTGAGTCCTATTTAGAAATTTTATTACATCAGCTTTTTTTATGCATACTTTTATTAATAGCGAAAACAGTAATATCTTAAATTGCCTTACCGTTCTGTTTTTTGGAAGCAGCGCAGGGTCATTAAAATGTCCGTTTATTTCTACTATAAGCTTAGCCTTTGTTAGCCATTTAATAAAAACCGCTGATATACCAAAGAATATCGGATCATAACTGTGAACATAATCAAATTTAGATTGGCGATTTAATCGTACCCCTAGTACCATTATCATTACAAAATGAACAATGTATCTTGCTAGCTTATTTTTTATATACGGTAAACGATGATAGGTAAATGATCCAAAGCGCAAACCGTCGTGCCTGCCTTCAGACATGGATATAATATGGCCGCTCAATTTTTCCGATAGTAACTCAAACCTATCTTTAAAATTAGGAAGATTCGGATCGCAGAATAGCGGTTGGATAAATAGAACATTTAGCCTATTCATATATTAAGCCCTTACTATACTAAGAAATAATGGCATACTTTTTACTCTTTTGACTAAACGCCCAAATATATAGTTTTTTTCAGTTTTATTGAGCCCAATAGCAAGCACAAAAGAAAAATAAATTATAAACTGTATAATACTGCAGATGAATAGAGTCTTGTAACTGGGGGAAACATAAGGAGCTACTAAATAAAAAATAGGTAATATGCCAATCATGCTTATGAAAATAGGTTTTCCAATAGCATCAAAATAATAATTTTTTTTGCTGATTTTTAATATGCCACAAACATATATGGGCTGAATAAAAAATCTCATTAAACACATAGGTATGGCAGTACCTAGCGCTACACCAACAATGCCGTACCTCTTAACTAAAACAATGCTCAATAATAGGTTTAATATGCCTTCGGTAAATGCTAGTAAAGGTAAATATTTGTGTTTAGAAATACTGAGGAGCACAGAATTCGATGGAGCCTGTATTAGAGCAATGACTGTGCAAGGAGCCAAAACTAAAAGAACCGGATATGCATCTTCATAACGTACACCTACCCATCGGATTATAAATGGGCAACCATAAAGTATGACCATTGTTCCAACGAATAATGTTATATATGCAAAAAATTTGGTGGCTATTAAAAATTTTCTTCGGATTCCATCTATATCACCGCGCCCTTCATCCTGGCTAATCACTGGACCAATCAAGTTATTTGCATTAACAATAAAATTCGATAAATAAGCTACTGTAACTGCAGCGATAGAATAATGCGCTACTGCTGACAAGCTTATAAAAATCGTAATCACAAGGGCATCAATCCTGGATATGAGAATACCGGCAAGCCTGTTGAGAAATGCATATACACTGTATGAAAATATTTCTTTGATCTTATTTCTATTAAAGAAATTTAGATCCAATCTAAGGCCTTTATATGTTCTAAAAGCAAAAAAGAGATAAAGCGCATAGGAAACAAACGATGTCCCAATAATAATCATACCCAATGCTATGATTCGGCACCCTGTACTGAAAAATATAAATATCAATAAGTTTCGCAGTAACAATTCTACCAGCATTATGCTTTCGGAGATTTCATATCGTAGGTTTGCTTCGAGAATACTACCAAAAGCACGTATGGGAAATCCTATAGCCATATTTAGACCAAGTATAGATAGTAATATCCTGGCAACTTTTAGGTCATCTGGCGATTTAATCCAAAGTCCAACCAATAAAACCAATATAAGCGTTACAAATAAACTCGCTATACCTATAAAAAGATATACAACAAAGGATGTATTTGACACCTCATTAATTTCATTCATGTCCTGGCGACCCACCGCTCTAGAAATAAACCTGCTTACAGCCGATGAAATGCCCATATCAAGATATGCTATGTATGAAAGGATGGTACCAAGAAGAATCCACATACCATACATCTTATCGCCCAAAGTATGGAGTATGAATGGCATCATAAAAAATGCCAATAAAATGTTCAAAACCATATATATGGTTTTGAGAAAGAATCCATTCATTACTTTCCCGCCACGAGTGTTCATATATTTTAGTAATTTTCCCGCTTTGAAATAATTAGGGACAGACACCTATTTCGTCACCTTATTAGAGATTGCTTCGTCGGCCTGAAGGCCTCCTCGCAATGACGAAAATTACCTTCGGTCTGCTCGCAATGACGAGCATGACCTATTCTCTCAAACTTCCATGCCGACGAAATTATCTCTTCCAGCCCGTTCTCCGGCTGCCAGCCGAGCACGTTTTTCGCTTTGGCGTAGCTTGCCACAAGCTTTGATGGGTCACCTGCCCTGCGGCCGACTATTACATGAGGCACTTTCTTTGATGTGATTGATTCGACAGTATCCACAACCTGCTTGACCGAATACCCTACACCACTACCCAGGTTAAAAACATCGCTCTTAGAGCCGGTATTGAGCTTTTTAAGGGCTAATAGATGGGCCTGGCACAGGTCCTGGACGTGAATATAGTCCCTTATGCAGGTGCCATCATCTGTAGGGTAATCATCGCCAAATATGGATAGCTTATCCTGGTCCCCCCTGATCACGCGCATTATGGCCGGGACAATATTTGTGAGATTTGGATGCCACTGCCCTAGTCTTCCGGATGGATGAGAGCCGGCCGCGTTAAAGTATCGCAGTGCTATGTATTTCAATCCTGAGCTTGTATCCAGATCCTTTAGCAATTGCTCAATAACAAGCTTGGTATAGCCATATGGGTTTGTGGGCAAAGTCCTGTTAGTCTCCTCGATAGGATTGCGCTCAGGCTCACCATACACTGCGGCGGTCGAGGAGAAGACTATCTTCTTTACGCCATGCGCGAGCATTGCTTTAAATAGATTGATGCACCCGGTGATATTGTTCTCATAGTACTTGAGCGGATCGCTAACCGACTCCGGGACGCTTATGGCCGCGGCAAAGTGCATAACCGCATCGATTTTATGTTTGGTGAAGACTGCTTCGATAGCTTTGGGGTCGCGCAGATCGCCCTCAATGAAAGTGGCGCCTTTAGGGACAAAGTCTCTGCGGCCGGTGCTGAGGTTGTCGAATACGACAACATCATAGCCCTTTTCGATGAGCAAGTGAGACATGTGGGAGCCTATGTAGCCAGCTCCGCCGCAGACGAGTATTGTTTTCATCTGATACTTTCTTTAGACGGTGACGGGGATCTTTTCGCTCATATAGCTCTCGTCACTATATTTATTCATGTATCGATATAGGTACTCGGGCAGATGATATTCCACATTGGTCATCACGTACCCCGCTATATTGGCGTGGGATTGGAGTAGTCTTTGCTCGGATTGCTTGACCATATCCCGCTGTGTCCTGCCTGCCTGCACCACCATGATGACACCGTCAGCCATAGCGCCAAGTATGCACGGATCTGCCAGGGGCATAACCGGGGGCGAATCTATAAATATATAGTCGAATCTCGATTTTAAGGACTCCAACACCATCTTCATCTTCTTAGAACCCAATAGCTCAGCGGGATTCCTGGGCGTAGCGCCTGAAGGTATGATGGTCAGGTTCTCTATATTTGGGCTTACAAAAGTAGCATCCGGTTCTACATCTCCCTTTAGTATCTCAGACAGCCCGGGGCTCTTATTAAGGCCCACGTATTTGGCTACTTTACCTTTACGCATATCGGCATCTATCAGGAGGATGTTTTTATTGTTCAGGTCATGCGCCATCATTATCGCAATATTTACACTTGTCACGGTCTTGCCTTCCCCGCTTATAGAGCTGGTGACAACGAATGTCTTATAAGATTTCGTACGATTGAGCGACTGGATATTCATGCGCACTATCTTATACTGTTCCCCTATCGGCGATGAGGGATCATGGAAAGAGACTATATGCGGCTCTATCTTTGTGTTCTCCACTTTCTTCACCACATACTGGACGTCCGGCTTCTTCTGTATCCTCTTCATGCGTTCATCTGTTACTTTTTTAAGCGCGTCTGTAATTTTACCCATGTAGTACCCCCCTTAATTCTTTGATCATACTATCGTTATCTTTCTGTTTCTGAATAATAATGTTCGATTGGCTGCTCGATTCAGGGCTTAAGCCATTCGCCGTATCAGCTATGGCCTCAAGCGCCGTCTCTATCGAGATATTCTTCGTCTCATAGACTAGCCCGCTTATGAGAGCGTTGTGGCATATTACATTGATCAGCCTGGGAACTCCCTTCGAATGCTGGTATATCTCATCGATGGCGGCATCCGTGAAGATATCGGATGCTAAATTGCCCGCTTTTTTAAGACGATGCTTTATGTATTCGCTCGTCTCTTCTCTATTAAGCGGTTCAAGGTGGAAATGGAATACCACTCTCTGCCTGAACTGCTCAAGCTTTGGCATGGCGAGCTTCTTCTTTAATTCAGGCTGCCCCAAAAGTATTATCTGGATCAACTTTTCAGTCTCGGTCTCGAGGTTTGAGAGCATCCTCACCTCTTCGAGAACAGCGGGGGTGAGATTCTGCGCCTCATCTATGATGACTACGACATTCACGTCTTTGGAGGCCTGTTCGATAAGATATTTATTGAGCGCTGAGAGTAGGTGCGTCTTTGAAGTGGAGCGGTACTCTATATCGAGGTCTTCTAATATAGTGGTAAGAAGCTCTTTTTTGCCTAGATGCGTATTGAGCACAAGAGCGACCTTCGTGGTCTTGTCGAGCCTGTTCAGTAGAGTCCGGCAGACGGTGGTCTTGCCTGAACCTATCTCTCCGGTAATGACGACGAAGCCGTTCCTTTCGCTGATGGCAAGAAGCAGACAGTTGAGCGCCTCTTCGTGCTTGGCGCTCGGATAGAAGAACTTCGAATCCGGCGTCATATTGAACGGTTTATCGGTGAATCCGTAGAATTTCTCGTACATTTATGGCTCCTTAGCTTCCCAAGAAAACGTTGAATATTATCACTATTAACAATACGACTCCGGTGGCAATAGATACGCCTGTTAACCGTGTGCGTTTAAGCTCTGCAGCTTTAATGTCGGTCTCGGTGATGATCTTCGAGATAGCGCCGAATACAGGCAGATTAAGAAATGCCCTGGCCTCATCGACCCCGAGGAACGAATGATCAAATAGCTCCACAAGGCATATCAATCCTACGCCGGCGCAGGCGCCGAATAGGATGCCCATAAGAAGCACGATGGGCTTATTCGGCCATGACGGCTTCAAGGGCAGCCTTGCAGGATCGAGGATGGTATAACGGATGCCTTCCTTAGATGCTGCCAGTCTCTGGGTGATCTTGGCCGTCTCCAGGCGCTCTAATAGAGTATTGTAGAGCTTCTGGTTCACGGTCTGGTCTTTGGCAGTGGCCTGATCGACCTTATCCAGGAGAAGCAGTTTGTACAGCTTTTCATTTGTGGTGGATGTCGCCTTTGTCCTGTTAGCGCCGTCAACAGAAGCTTCCGTTGCGGGGCTCGTAAGCTCCTCTTTCATCTCTTTAAGCTCTTCTCTCATGGACTTCAACTCGCCGTCCGAACCGGCAACAGCGGAGGCGGACAAGTTATAATTGCCGCGCCCCATATCCTCTTTTGCGGAATCTATCTTCTTCTTTAGCTCTATTACGAGAGGATGCTTATCTGTGGAATCGACGAGAAGCTTATTGAGCTGGTCCTGCATATCGGCTATCTCTGATTCTTTGATCTTCTTTTGAAATAGATTTACCTGATCATTTATGAAGACGACTGCGTCTTCGGTCTCTTTGGTCTGCTGCCTTAAGTTCTCCGCGATGAATATATCTGTGATAGTTTTAACAATGCTGAATGACTCAGGGGCGTTCTTATCCGCGTAGGAGATGCTGATGATATTCGTATATGGTTTACGCACATCTACTTTAATGCGGCGGCGCAGGTTCTTGACGAGCTGTTCAAACTGCCACTGATTCCTGACATCCTTGGCGAGATTGAGCGTCTTTATAAGCTGCTGTATCCTGTCCCATCCGAGTATCTGTTCGCGAAGTACGCCTAATCGCTGACCCGTACTGGTCGATATGGCCAGGTCCTGGATGAGAGGGTTTCCTACCCTGCCATCTTCCACCATTATCAGTGTGGACGACTCATATACCTTGGGTATTACGTTGCCGGCGATGATGCCGCCCACTATACCTATGACAATGGGCGCAATGAAGAACCACTTGCGCCTGAAAAATATCTTCAAGTACTCTGCCGGCTGTTTCTGTGCTGTAGTGTTTGTGTCCATTAATTGATCTCCTTTATAATGCTAATGCAGCGCCTGCTGCCGCTGAACCGGCTGCCGAAGCGACAGTATCTGTGACCGGCCTTATGATCTGGATGACCTTGGCCATAACCGTAGAAGGTATATATAGAACATCTCCCGGTTTCATATCGAGATTGCACTTCAGGTCGCCGCCATACAATAATTCATACACATTCACATAAATAACTTTGCCTTTTCCTTTTCTAGCCGGCGAGATCAGGCGGCATTTTCTGGTGGATGAAGCCTGATTAGGAAGGCCGGCCTGTACGATAGCCTCGAGAATAGGTATTGTGTTGCCCTTCATGAAAAATTTTCCGGGTCTGTTCACAGATCCTATGACATAGTAAACCTTGCTTAAATATTGCAGTATCTGGACATTGACCTCCGGCTCTATGATGTAGTCTGATAATACAGCGGCCAATCGCTCCTGCAGCTGAAACTTGGTAAGGCCTTCAACGAATACGTCACCGATGAACTTGTATTCGATCTTACCTTCAGCTGTAACGATATACTTGCCGCTAAACTCCGGATGTCTTCTGACGTCAATTTCGATCACGTCATCAGGGCCTAAAGTGTATTTGCTTGCTTCCGCCACCGTGGTCGGAGGCTGCATTGCGGCCGGGATCCTGGATAAATTTATATCAACAGATGTCTTTGTCTCGGTAATGGCTCCCGACTGCACCATATTGACCTGGGCATCCGAAGAATCGGCCGGCGGCGTCACTGCCTGCACGGCAGCCCCCTGGGCATAACCATACCCGCATAATATAGGTAAGGATAGTGATGCGGACAATGCAAGGACCGCTATAAGTGTAGTTTTTGCCATATCCATAACCGTATCTCCTCTTTCGTTTCCGTATTCGTAGCTGCTTTCATAGAATTTTCTAATATCTTCCATATCTTCCTTAAGATAGAACCTCCATCCGCGCCAATCGCGCCTGGAGCGCTTGATCTTGCCCATCTTCTCCCAGCGCATAATGGTCCGCGGCGTAACTCCGATATACTTCCCCACCTCTGTGATGGTCAATCTACCGTTCATTCTTGAATCCTCCTGATTGATTTATGTTAAAATAACTTTGTCCATGAAACACTATGACAAGCATGTACATACATGTATAAGCATTATCTGTGCCAACTAATTTAAGATTGGCTATGCCTGCACTAGCGGTATAAAGTGTGCACTTTATTGGACACATGGACACTTTTAGTCTACATGTTAGGAATAAGAAAAACAAAAGTTGCTTTTTATAGCCTTAATGATAGAATGCATACTATGCAAAATAAATTTTCACATCAAATGAAATTTATGCAGAAGATGGCCCTCTCCCCTCAGATGAGGCAATCCATCAATATGTTAGGCATGTCAGCTACAGACCTTGCCGAATATATAGAATTTGCCGCGACACAAAATCCATTCTTACAGAAAATATTGGAAAATAAGGCTGCGGATAGATATAACAATAGAGCCGCTTTACCTGCTAATGAATCTTCTTATGAGAATGAAAATAAGCTGAAAGATGAAGAGAATCCGCGCTTTTCCCTGCTCTCCCAGGTCAAGATGACCGATATAAGCGACGAATTGCTCGAAATAGCGGAATATCTGATATTTGAAATGGATGATAACGGCTACATTACTGTGGAGGCCGAGGAAGCGGCGCGGGACTTAAGCGTGGACCTGGAGAAGGTCGAGGAGTGTCTGGAGACTATACAGGGCCTGGAACCGGCAGGTATAGGCGCCGCGGACATAACCGAATGCCTTCAATTGCAGTTGAAGAGAAAAGGTATGGAGAGATCTCTAGAATACAAGATCGTGTCGTCGTTTCTTGCGGAAGTGGCAAGAGAAGATATTGATAGAGTGGCTATAGCCCTTAAGGCGGATAAAGAGGCCGTGAAGCGCGCGATCGCAACGATTAAAAAAATGAACCCCCGCCCCGCCAGCACAATATTGAGCAAATCATCCGAAAAAGTCATTCCTGAGCTGATAGCAAAGTTTGAGAAGAATAAGGTGCGGCTTGAACTGAATAGAGGCACCGTTCCGGGGCTGAAGCTTTACAATCCATACGAAAATGATTTCAACGTGATAAAGGATCCCGAGGCAAGGAAATTTATGAAAGAGAACATAAATGCCGCTAAAACCCTTATCGATAATTTAAAACGCCGTGAAGACACTGTCTGTAAAGTGGCAAATTACATCCTACACTTTCAGCGCGATAATCTGACCAAAGATAAACATGACATAAAGACTTTAACCATAAAAGATATCGCCAAGGCTACCAATTTCCATCCATCCACAATAAGCCGGACCATCTCTCATAAGTATATTAAGGTAAACGACAAAGTGATATCCTTGAAGAGCCTGATGAGCCACGGAATGAAGAAAGAGAACGGCGAGATCCATTCAAAGACGGCCATAAAGGCGAGTATCGAGGCGCTGGTAAGAGCGGAGGACACGACCCGGCCAATGACAGATGACCTTATATGTGAGAAATTGAAGAACGAAGGTATATTGCTTCAGAGGCGAACTATAGCAAAATACAGGCAATCCCTGCGCATCCTGCCGGCCTATCTGCGGAAAAAATCTAGATCTACTATAGTTTCTTCAAACGATAAATAAGATCATTGTAGATCTTATCATCTCTTCTGATCCCGACTTTAATAATCATAACCAAAACTTGGTCTTTTACTATTCTATAGATCACACGATAGTGGGCCACCCTGAGTTTCCAATAGCCTCTATATTCATCTGACAGCGGACTCCCGTAACTTTCAGGAGCTTTGCTGAGCTTCTTATAGATAGACTTAAGGATCAGGCGGCGTGATGGAGGATCTATATCTTTAAAATCCTCCGTTAAAACGAGCTTATGTATGACTATGTTCCACAGGGGCATCATCTGATCTTTTTATAAGCCTTATCTATGGGAATATAATCACCGATTTTCGAGCTATTATCTCTTTTTTTAGCAGTGCGGCCAAGCTCCAGATCCTCAATACGATCCAGAATCTTTTCCATCGCGTTATACTGATCTATGGCGATCAATACCGCTACGGGCTTATTTCTCTTCTCAATTATAACCTTATGGTGCCGTACCTCCTCAAGGATCTTGTCCATTCTGTTCCTGAACTCCGATACGCCTACTAGGGTAGTATCTTCTTTTATGGTGTGCATATATCTTACCTCCCTTTCAATAACAAGTATATCATATGTCAATTGAATAGTCAATTTAATTGCACATTTGAATGTATATTAAATGATACGTAGATAAAGAATCAGGAGTATAGTTCGTGGAGCTGTTTTTTGATCTTGTCGTCGGAGAGGTAGTCATCCAGGGTCGTGTTGGCCTTGTCTATGATGCCCTTTGGCGTGATCTCAATGATGCGGTTAGCTACGGTCTGTATCAGCTTATGGTCATGCGAAGTAAAGAGTATTGTCCCCGGGAACTTCTCAAGGCCTAAGTTCAGGGATTCTATCGATTCGAGGTCCAGATGGTTGGTCGGCTCATCCAGGATGAGAACATTCGCTTGTACGAGCATCATGCGCGCGAACATGCATCTGGCGCGCTCACCACCCGACAGGACGCTAACGCTCTTCATGGCGTCGTCACCCGAAAAGAGCATCCTTCCTAAGGATCCGCGCACAAAACTATTGGTGGTATCATCGCTATATTGACAAAGCCACGCAAAAAGATCCATATCCTTATCGAAATATTTTGCGTTATCTTTGGGATAGTACGCCCGGGTTGTAGAGGCGCCCCATTTAAATGTGCCGTTGTCTGGAGCCGTCTCCCCTGTCAGTATCTGGAATAAGATGGTCTTAGCCAGATTATTATGTCCCATGAAAGCTATCTTGTCGCCTCTTTCGATGGTTAAAGAGAGATCCTTGAACATTATCTGACCATCTAACGTCTTTGATAATTTATCTATCTGTAATACGTTGTTCCCGGCCGCCACCAACTGTTCAAATTTTATATATGGGCTCTTTCTGCTCGAGGGCTCGATCTCCTCTATCGCCAGCTTCTCCAGGACCTTCTTACGGCTCGTAGCCTGCCTGGCCTTGGAGGCATTTGCGCTGAAGCGGTCGACAAAAGCCTGCAGTTCCTTGCGCTTCTCCTCTATCTTTTTATTGGTCTCAGAACGCTGCCTCAAGATGAGCTGGCTCGATTCCAGCCAAAAACTGAAGTTACCTTTACAAAGCGTTATCTTGCCGTGGTCTATATCGGCTATATGGGTGCAGATCTTATCCAGAAAATGGCGGTCATGTGAGACGACTATCGCGGTATTGGCGAAATCACACAAAAATTCCTCCAGCCACATGCAGCTCTCAAAATCCAGGTTGTTCGTAGGCTCATCAAGTATCAGGATGTCGGGATCATGGAATAGCGCCTGGGCCAATAGGACGCGCACTTTTTGCCCCGACTCGATCTGCTTCATCTCGAGCGCATGGAACTCTTCCGGAATACCGAGATCACTTAAAAGTTTAGCCGCAGATGCCTCGGCCGTCCAACCGGAAAGCTCCGTAAACTCCTCTTCCAGGTGAGAAGCCCGCATTCCATCCTCGTCGGAGAATACCGGCTTAGAGTATATCTTGTCTTTTTCTGTGATTATCTCAAAGAGCCTTTTATGCCCCATGATAACTGTGTTCAACACCGTATATTCGTCAAAAGCGAACTGGTCCTGTTTTAAGACGGCTACGCGCTTACCCTGTACCACCTTGATATGCCCTGTGGTAGGCTCGACCTCTTGGGCTAATATCTTTAAGAATGTGGACTTGCCGGAACCATTCGCTCCTATCAGTCCGTAGCAATTCCCGGCCACGAATGTCATATTCACATCATTGAATAGGATGCGCTCGCCATAACGCAGCGATACGTCTTCTGTTGATATCATAAAATGTAAAACCCTTCTTCGTTTATATTGGCTTAAGGATGCCGGTCTTGCCGAGGATGACTATGATGGTGCTGTAGATCAGCACAGTGAGCAGGAGCTTCTTGAACGCATTAAGCCTGCTATCCTTATCCCGCATTATGCTTTTGCCGCTATAGTACATCATCAGGATCCCAAAACCATTGCTTATCCAGTAATATATCAGCACCAGTAACAAAAAGTCCGCTTTTATGAATTTTATCGTCATCCATGCGCAAAGATACGATATGGGTATATTTACAAATGCGTCGTTCCAGAATGTGAGCGGTGAAAGAAGCCAGCCTATGAAGAATACGACGTTCTTTATGAAAGTTGACATGCCGTGATATGCTTTCGGTAGGCGCATATTATCAATATGATGGCCAGGATCTCGGCGCTTAAAAATGATATAGCGGCGCCTATCATGCCGTATTTAGGCATAAGAAAGATGTTCAAAAAGACGCTTAAGGATGCGCTTGCCAGGACCTGCTTCAGCACCTCTCTCTCCTTCCCTGCCGCAACAAGCCCGGTGGAGTAAGGTAGGTTGAAGAGAATGATTATAAGCCCAAGGCCCATTATCTTAAAAGGAAGGCATGCAGGAAGATATTCGCTGCCAAGAGCGAACGATATTATGTGATCGGAAAAGACGATTATAGGCAAAAATACGAGCACTGTTAAAGATGAGGATATCTTTAAGAACTTTCCCGTAGCGCTGTTAAATTCGCATACATCGCTATTAAATGTCGCTGCCAGGCGCGGCAGGAGAGCATTCGCAAGAAATACCATTAACAGCGTGGAACCGCCTATGGCTCGTCTTGCTATAGTGAAATATCCCACCTCTTCAGGGCTTCTGAATAGTCCTAAGAGCACTATGTCGAGGCCATTATAAACCTGAGCGAATATAGCGATAAGCCATATGACCAAAGAGCTGGCCAGATAACGATTTATCTGTTTCAGATAGGCGAAATCAAGTTTGGGCTTATATCTGAAATGGATCAGGAATAATATCGGTATAAGGAATGCGGCCAAGGAATAGAGAGGAGTGGTTTTTAGAAGATCGCCGGGCCCCTTAACGAATGCCCAGACTAAAGCCAGCTGCAAAAATGTGGTCGTAGCAACGGATACCAATACCATGCGCATCTTCTCCTGCCCCTGGTACGCCCACTCCGTAGAGAGCGCCGATACGAATAAAAGGAGTGAGGCACCAAGCATAACGATCCTGAAGCTCTCCGACTGAGAAGATAAAAATGTAGCAGCCGTCAGGATTATAAACAAGGCGCTTGCGATAAGCAATTTAAAGGAGACTATCTCGGAGACATATTCCGAGACCCTTCCTTTATCTTTGGCTACCTCCCTTATGCCGTATGTCGTCAGACCCAGGTCCACGAAATTCAGAAGATAGAATACGAAGGAGTGGGCATAAGAGACGGTGCCAAACGCCTCCGCCTTTAACGTCCTGGCAAGATAGATAAAGAGCGTTATGCTAAAAAGGCTGCCTACGATATTAGCAGCCGCCATCCATATGAAGTTCTTCTCTAGTCTTTCCACTATTTTTTCTTTATCAGCTCCTTGAACATATTTATGTAATCTTGCGCCTTGTCCACCGTGCCGCCCGTAGCGGCATCGGCCGGCTTCGTTATCTGATTTATAGCATAGGAGGATATCTTGTCGAGCGCCATCGAGGTCAGAGCCCTCTTTGATATGGGCCCCAGATAGAATCTGGGGCTATTCATGTCGCCCTTTATCTTAAAATCGAATACGACATCTCCAGATGAGGTCGTGAAGTACCTGATGAGATCCGGCACGGACGTCTCCCAGAATTGACCCGTCTCCTGCCCCTCTTTTACAAAGAATGCCAGGCCGGATAAGCGTATCTCGTTGGTCGAGCCGATATTACCTTTATCGAAATCGAACACCAGGTCGCCGGAGAACTTACCCCTCTGGACGACTATCGGCGACTGAGCGTCATAGTAAGGCTCGAAAGTAAGTATCTCGAGGTTCGATACATCGAACCTGTTAGACATCGTCAGCCTTGGGGCTCTCGGGTCCATGGATGCTGTCCATTTCAATCTTGCATCCGGCGCTCCGTTTAAGATCCCCTGTAATGTAAACGCCACAGAGGTTACCTCCGTGTAATTATCGTTAAAGCTCATATGGATATTTCCGCTTACGGAATCGATGATTATCTCGTAAGGCTTCTTATACGGCACACCGTCAATAAAGAATATCCTGCCCCTCTCTATACTGAAGGAAGGCGGCAGCTTTATGACGTCGGACAACTTTTTATTTATGTTGAGGCCTTGAGACGCCGGCACCGGCCCCTGTTTCGCTTTCCGGGCCTCTTCGGAAAGGCCTGTGGCTGTATTTCTGGAGGGAAAACTTTTTGTGAAACGATCCATCTCTACAACATTCGTCCTGCCGTCAGGCAATCGCTCTATGGAGATCTCAGGTTTCTTGAATGATATCCCGGTTACATCAAGGCCTTCCGGTATGATGGCGCCCTTTATTTTGTATACGCATCTTACTTCCTCGATAGCCAGCAGATATTTTGCCAGAAATGCGGGCGGGTTCAGGACCTTAAGCCCGCCTATAGAAAATACATTGTTGCCGAGATCGAACTTTATCTTATCTATCTTGACGTACTCTGGCAGGTTATCGCGAATGAACTTCTCACCGTAGTACTGTATGATAGCCTGCCTGTAGATATAGACGGCGGCACCGGATATTATTGCCAATACCACAAGTACTATCAGTATCTTTTTGATCATCACTGATTTTCTTTGAAGAGGTCCAGGAACCTGTCCTCATACTGATGATACAGATCCCATCTGTCTAGCTCATTCTTAAGGCTCGAGGCCTTCTTCTTATCCTCTCTTGCCTCGACAAAAAGCTTCTCGATCCTTTCCATGATGTATCCGGGGACCTTCTTCTGGTGGTGAGGATGCGACTCTATGGGCTCTTCTTCTATAGTGATAACGTCCTTCACCTTATCCTCGATGATAGCCATCCTATCCTCCATATCCTTTATGTAACCGTCCAGCTCCCGGACATCTATAGATATATTGAGGATCCTGTTCAGGGTCTCTATGATGGCTGACGAGGCTTTAGGATTGGGTAGGCTTATGGCATATTGAGGCATGGTGGCCAAGAGACATATCGCATCGATACCCTTTTTGGCGGCAAAACCGAGCAAGAGGCCGTTCAAGCCGGATATATGGCCGCCCTCCATAAGCCTGACGCCGGAGTCTTTAATATAATCCCGGAGAGACTCTTTATTTGCCGCGCCGTATATCTCCGAAGCGTCTTTATAGCTTATTGGCATAGGAAATGCGGCGCCCGTGAATATCCTGCATACTTTATGATCGGCGGCAACTCCGAGGACTTTATCCAATAGCTCTATGCCTCCTCTGCCTGCCGGCTGGACTTCCCCTTCGAATAATATAATGTCGGGATCTTTGGTATAGTAGAAAGTACTTAACGGCGTCTTAGGGATCTTCGAAAGCCCGCTTCTGACCTCTACCGCGTCAAGCGCGGCCAGCGGATCGGTCTTTATCTCGGCGAACCTGACTGCTTTAAGTTTTCTGCGGATATAGTCCACCGTGCCTAGCGCTACGTTCCCCATTCCTGGCCACGCGGCTATCATGATGGGATGCACGACATCTATCTTTTTATAGTATCTGATATTATCTTCCATACCGTTATATTATAAGCCAAAAGGGCGATAATTAAAACAAGCTTTTATCTGCGGCGCTCTTCCAAAGCCCATTCCCCTTCTGCCTGGCTTCCCTTTCTAATTTTAAGAACGTTTGACTATACTTTACATTGGGCGCGATCGTCATCACTTGAGCGTAACCTTCTTCTACGATCTTACCATTGACAAAGGTCCCGTCTTCGAGATAGACGTAAGCAAGCAGTCTTCCGTATTTGTCGTGTTTCTGGACGTCAAATAGAAGCTTGACGCGCTTGCCTTCCACGAGGCTTTTGGTAAAAGCGGAGGCTGATCGCCCCATCTTCAATATGGTATCCATATCTTTACGGCTTCTTTGAGAGTCGCGCGCAAGCTTACTATTGTAACGCGACTCCGGAGTATCTATCCCGATAAGACGGACGTTTTCGCCGTTAGAAAGCCTTAAAGTATCGCCGTCTATCGCCTTGCTTACATAAAAGAACTGCCCCTCGGCTGTTGCAGGAGCCTGGTGAGGAATATACTTCGTCACAAAATACGCGGCAAGGGCCGCGAAGATAAAAATTACACGTATGAGATGTTTCGGGAAGGATGTCTTAATGGGATTGGCTTAGTAGTATATCTCTTCTTCTGAAATCACTTTGCCGTTATCGTCGTATTTTCTTACAACCTTTTTGCGGCTGGTTCCCGTTCCTGTAGTCTCTGAGTCATCCCCGGGCTGCTGGATAGTTGGGGCCTGCTGAACCCTGGTGGCTTGGGTCGGCTGCCTTGCCGGCGCCCTGCGGTAAACCCTCTTTGGCTGTGATGGCTGCGTCATCATGTCGAGCAGCACGCCGCCTATAGCTCCGGTGCCCGCACCTATCAAGGCGCCTTTGCCTGCGCTGCCGCCCGAAGCTCCGGCTGCGATCGCACCGGTACCTGCTCCCAAAAGCCCGTTCTTCAGCACTTTCGCGCCGGTTGATTCTTGAGCGGGCTCCTCTTCATAGTATTCCTGTCCATCATCCGGGTTATCCTGATCATCGTAGTATTGAGCCTGCTGGACCGGAGCGCTTCTACGGCTTGAGCTGCTGCTTGACGAAGGCGATGTTATCATGTCCAGGAGCGCGCCACCGATCACGCCGGTACCTGCGCCTATTAAAGCGCCTGTTCCTGCATTACCACCGGATGCGCCGCTTGCTATAGCGCCGGTGCCTGCGCCCAAAAGACCCTGTTTGAGTACATTCTTTGTGCCATCATCAACGCCATACGCGACATTTGCCGCAAAAAAAAGACTAAGCGCTATAACTGATACATTTATAATATTCATCGCAACGATCCTCCGTTATTTTAGTTGGTTAAAAGTTATATTACATCAAAAAATACGATAATTCAAGCAGAATCTATCTCACCTAATAACTCTTTAGGGAAGATATTATCCAGGCCGAGTATCCAATTTGGGTCCAGAGCCTTCTTTATCCTGGCCATCTCTAAGATACCTTCTCTACCGTACATCTCTTCCAGATATTCTCGACGGGTCTTTCCAATTCCATGTTCGGCCGATACCGTACCACCCAAAGCGACACCTTTTCTTATGAAAGAGAGGCAGATATCTTTGGACCTCTTATGTTCCGTTTCATTCTTGGGCAGAAGATTCACATGCAAATGGCACTCTCCTATATGTCCGAATATAACATGTTCTATGCCGCACGCCGAAAGTTTCTTGACGTAGAAGTTCACCAGTTCCGAAAGCTTCTCCTCAGGCACGGCTATATCCGTGCTGAGCCTACGCATACCGGTATGCCTGACTATTTCATTTATCGATTCGGGTATGGAGTAACGGAACTGATTGAACTTCTCTGTTTCATCCTCAGTCATGGCCACCCATGTATCTTCGAGAGAAGCGTTATGTTTCGCTATTGTCTTAAGCCATCCGTCTATGATCCGCTCTTCGCCTTGTTCGGTCAACTCCTGTTCAAAGAATATGGCGCTTTGCGCATTAACAGGGACATTGCCGCTCTTGGCCTTCAAAAGCCGTATAGCATTGGCGTCGAAGTACTCTATCGACAGTGCCGATGAGCGCCTCGCGTCCGCAGCAAAAGAGAGCGCATCAAGCGGATCTTTAAAGAATACGAACGAGCTGAATATCTTGTAGGGCATCGCTGAGAGCGACAGCTCGGCCTCCGTTATTATCGATAGAGTGCCCTCCTGCCCTATGAAGAGGTCTATGTAGTCCGCACCCTCGCCGGCAAAGTAGCCCGCAGAGTTCTTCACTTTAGGTATCTTATATGTTGGCAGCGGAATAGGAGAATCCTTCTTCGTCAGTATCCTCTCGCCCCTTCTTATTTCGAAGATCTGGCCGGTGGCCAATACCATCTTAAGTGAATTCACCTGTCTTCGCGTCGGGCCATACTTGAAAGACCTGGCTCCGGAGGCATTGGTAGAGATAGTGCCTCCCAAAAACGCGGCCTTCTCGGTGGGATGGCTGGCATAAAAAAGCCCCTTCTCGGAGCAGGCATTTTTAAAATCCTCCACCAAAACACCCGCCTGGGCTACAGCGCGCATCGCTTCTTTAGATACATCAATTATCTTATTGAACTTTTCTAAAGATATGACAACGCCGCCAAAAGGTATCCTGGAGCCCGTCGTGCTTGTACCTCCGCCGGATACCGTTATGGGCAACTTATCTCTATTGGCTTTTTTTACAAATTCTGAAAGATCGCCTATGTTTTCGGGAATGACAATGCTGTCGGCATATCCACCTTTTAGGTTGGAGCTGTCCTCAAAATAGCTCTTTATGGAATCCTGATCTCTCTTTATTAACATAAGGGTCTTCGGTAAGGGAAATTGCTACGGGGAGACTTATTGAATAGTAAGAGCCTCTTTTATCCTGTTTACAAGTTTCTCTATATCTATCGGTTTAACAAAATAGTCGGTTACGCCCATCTTATGCGCTCTCTTAATTTGAGCCTCATCCGATATGGCGGATACCACCATTATAGGTATATTTGCCGTATCTGGATTCTTCTTTATCGCGGTGCAGGCCTGGAGGCCGTCTATGCCCGGCATCTTTATATCCATGAGTATAAGGTCGGGTTTTTTCGAGGAGAGCTCCAAACCGGCCTCAATGGCGCTTTTGGCGGTCACTATGTCGAAACCTCTGATCTCCAAGGCTTCTTTTATTACAGAGAGAAAACCTTCCTCATCGTCCACCAAAAGTATCTTTTTATTTAACGACATCTTATGGCTGCCCCTTATAGGTAAAGTATATACAAGAAAGGCCTATTTTGCAAGGGTAAAGGAGATAAAAAATTGTAGGTCACCCTTAAGGGTGACCTACAGATCAAACTAAACTATGAAAAAAGGTATTTTATCTCTTTAAAGAAGATATCGCTTCAGTAGTCTGCTTCTCCTGCCACTCCTTCTTAAAACGCATATCATTCTTATTCGCTTCAGAAGTTTTTAAGGGAGGTGTAACAGCAGCCATCTGGCATATATTTAATCCAAGATTTTGCTGCGGCTTAGCCTTAACGCCAGAAAAGAATACCATAGTCATCAATAAGGCCACTACAACCACCCTGGCTGCCGGATTATTGTAAAAACGGACCGGGCTTGTAGCGCATTTCATATCTATCCCGGATGCGATATTGCCTGACAGGTAATCTCCGACTATCTCCATAGCCTCATCTCTATTCGCGGCGTCGGACGTTATCTCTATGTTAGTTTTGTATTTCATAACCACTATCTCCTATTAGGTACTTTTAACTTTAACCAAAGTATAGCACCACTATATGAGACAGTCAAACTTTATAGCTGACTATTTTAAGCCTTAACCTCGTCGGAGACCGATAGCCTGTCATTGCGAGGCGGCCGAGAAAAATAGGGACTGTCCCAAAAACGCCTATTTCGCGCTGAATGGGACTGTCCCATTTTTCTAATTGACTATATTAGTTCCCAACTGGTAGGCTTTTTCACTTGCGGCTTTTCTTCTGGGATCATCCATAGGCATCTCGTTCACTCCTGACACAAATATGTCGGACAGATACTCTATATTCTGGGTTATAAAAAATATCTTCATGATCTTTTTCGCGTTCTCAAAATACTCTTCCGTCTCTTTGCCCGCGACAGACAAAAATAACCCTTTACGCTTTTTATTCGGGTAGATATCTCTCTTCAGTATATACTTGGCCATCCATGAGCTATGGCATCTGTCGATCATAGCCTTAAGCTGGGCTGTGATATTTCCGAAATATATGGGTGAGGCCACTACCACGACATCGGCCTTGGCAAGTTTTTCATATATCGGCTTCATGTCGTCATCGAGCACACAGACGCCGGTAGAGTCGCATCCGCCGCACTCCTGGCACCCTTTAAAGTTTAGGTCGTTTAAGATTATCTTTTCGGTGTGTGCGCCTGATTTTTTTGCTCCATCAAGCACTTTATCTAGAAGAAGGGTAGAGAAGCCGTCGGTCTTCGGGCTTGCGCTTATTCCGAGGAGATACATTGGCTTGTTACTTTTCTTTCTTTACCTTAAGGCCTATATCGTTGGCTATATCGCAGAACTCTTTTTCTGAAATATTATCAAGCGTCTTGCGGCGCTTGTCGAGATGTTCGTTCAGCTTTATCGCCTTCTCCTGCATCTCGACATGCGTCTCTTCGGAGCCGCCCAGGAGGGCGAAGTTCTTCCCCTTGGTCACTCTTACGTGACCATCCTTATTATCAAACCCCATACCAAGCAATATCTTCTTACTTATTCTGCTCAAATCTTATAGACCTTATCGCCCTGCCTGACACGAGATTTTACCAAAAGGCCTATCTCCTGCCCCTTCTTCCCTTCCGGAATAGTGGCATGGTCAAGCTGGATAGATTTAACTAGCTCTTTAAACTCCGTAGTGTGGCCTTTTATGTATACTGAATCTCCCACCTTTAATCCGCTCTTCAATAGCTTTACCGCCGCCGCGTTAACATGCGGGAAATAATGCGTCACCTCTCCGATCTTTTCAAGTGTCGCTTCGAGACCTTGAGGTTTTTTAGCTTTCGATTTCGCCTTTTTCGCTGCCGGTCTTCTCTTCGCCGCCTTCTTAACTTTCGCCTTCGGCCTCTTTACGATCTTTTTGGATTTCGCTTTCTTGCTCTTAACCTTAGCTTTCTTCTTCACCATAAAGACCTCCTTTTTGTTTATTCGAAGAATTCAGAATCGCTGTACTTATATTTACATATCCCACGCTTGGAGCTTTGGATAAACTCTACCAGATGATCCAGCTCCAAGGAATGACCTAATTTTTTGATCTCATCTATAGCCTGAGATGTATTGAGGTCGGAATGATATAAAAGCTTGAACGCTTCCATTATCTTATGTATCGTCTCGCGTGGGAATTTAGCGCGGCGTAGGGCCACCAGATTGACGCTCCTAAGCACCGAGGGGCCTCTTACTAGCATATACGGGGGCACATCTTTATTGACGCCTGAGAACCCTCCGATTATACAATAGTCGCCGATCCTGCAGAATTGGTGGACCACGACATTACCGGATATGAAAGAGTTATCCCCGACCTCTACATGCCCTGCCAAGAGTGCCCCATTGGCGAGTATCACATTGTTGCCTAGATGGCAGTCATGGCCTATATGAGAGACGGCCATAAGATAACAGCCGTCACCGACTTTTGTGGCTTCACCTTCCTTTGTTGAGCGGTGTATAGTGGCGTATTCTCTTATGACGGTTTTTTTGCCTATCTTGGTGAAAGTCTTAGTGTTTGGATCGAAAGAGAGGTCTTGCGGCAGATGCCCCACCACTGCGCCCATATGCACCTGGGTCTCTTCACCGATGCTGGTACCGCTGCAGAGATGAGCATGCGGCCATATCTTTACACCTTTTGATATCTCGACATCGTCCTCGATAATGGCGTATGGCCCTATCTCAACGCCATCGGCTATCTTAGCTTTTTTGCTTACTACCGCGAGCTCGCTTATCTTGGTCATTTTGCCTTCCTATGAAGTGAATCCAGTAATTTATTTATCGCGTCCGCTATCGGTTTTACATCATCGGATTTTCTTAAATGAATCCTGTGCGAAAAATCGTGGCTGTGCGTGACCTTATTAAGTTCCTTCTCTATTCTCTCTAGAGGGCCTGCGATCCGGTGAGAAAGCACCGTCCCCCACCATATAAGGAGAAGGAATAACGGCGGCAGCCCTATGGCAAGGACCGTATTTATCTTCTTCACCACCGGAAATAGATTATACGCTATCGATTCAGGAATGCCAAGCTGATCCGCGACAAGCGTGAATATCAGATAATAAAGACACCCTATGGCGAATAATAACGGCACGGCCATGGAGACGATCAGGAGAAGCAGGTATTTGAACTGCACTCGCTTATTGGCAAGTATCTTCTTTCTGCGGAAGAGTAGCCCTAAAGGATTTAATGGCATTATTT
>CAYVCD010000003.1:0-44257 GCA_964450115.1 uncultured Planctomycetia bacterium | reverse complement strand
GGAATAGCTTTCCGTGCCTATGCCGGTGCCCATCAGGAGCTCGGAGATATCTTTTAATCTTACGGGGGTTTTGTTAAGGAGATACTCTGTATCGCCGGAACGGAATACGCGTCGGGTTATGGTGACTTCGTCGTAATCTATCGGGAGAACTCTCTTTTCATTGGAAAATATGAGGGAGACTTCCGCGAAGTTGATCGGCTCTTTTGTATCGGTGCCGTTGAAGATGACGTCCTGCATGTTGGAGGCGCGAAGAGATTTTGCGGACTGTTCTCCGAGGACCCATCGTATCGCGTCGGCAACATTACTATTATGCACTATGATATCTTGGGCGATAAAATTATGATTGCCCAGTATCGTTAGATCGTAAACCCATCTTTCTGGGCGCATCTTTTCGATGCTTACTATTTCGTCCCAATATATATCGGAATCGGCTAAAGACATCAGGTAGTCGAAGATCGACTTGGCAAATCCTGTAAACTCACCATGTTCGGCTACAATATTAAGCGCTTCCTTGAGCCCCCTGCGGCCCGGCAAGCATCTATCTTCATAATAACTCACCAACTTCGGTGATATCTTTTTGAGTTTCTTTACGCTCAGGCCGCATGACTTGATCAACGTCTTAAAAAGTTTGTTGATCCCCGGTATGAGATCCAGGTTGGGATTCGTCTTATAATTCAAGGACCGTATTTTTTCCAGCTTCTCGTTCTTCTTTCCTGAAAAATGCAGAAGATCCGCCAGCTTTTTTACATTATCCATACCGTAAATATATATCGAATAATATTTTCGCTTTGTCTTGGCGGCGGTATTGGAAGCACATTTTCGCTTCTCGCGGATCAAAGATATCACGCCGAGCCTTAAGAGTAAGCTCGCTATCCCTTCTGCCAGGGGCTTCGAGGCGGTCGCATATTCAAAGTAAGGGAGCTTATCGGCCGGCCTCTCCACTGATATATAGCCGTCCCCTTCAAAGAGCGCCGAGAGGAACGATCTTATTATTGACTCGTCCGCTGAAAAGATCTGCGGGGGCACCTTCTTATCTCTTGAGCATCCATCTATTTTGAACTCAAACGCCTTCTCCAGGAACTGGCATAACGCATGAGAGAATATAAGCACATCGCGCGCGCACTCCTTATAATCAAAGGCCTTCGCTTCGACACCGAATCCGGACTTTGCGCACGAAATAAAATCTTCCACCATCTTTTCGTCTTCGTTCGTAAACCATATCTGATTGACCTTTGTCGTCCTGCCTTCGGATATTATGTACCCCAGGAATCTGGCTATTGCTTTATCGATCTGGCGCGGTAGATTAAAACTACCGATCCCTTTTGATTTAATAGTTCTTACGGAGTCCGGGATCTCGTTAATACCGTTCTTTTCGAGAAGCCGTGTAAAATTAGGCAGGCTCATCGATTGTCCGTCCAGGAAGGATTTCAGCGCTATATATTTGATATCGGAAGAGCCGCTCATATCGGCAAGGGTCTTGTGCCCCTCCCTTAATGAACCAACTACCTCCGCCAATTCTTCAGAATAAGGAACATATACAGAATCCGACTCATTGAATTTCTTAAATATTTCGAAGAGGTCTAGTTTATTACTCGAGTTTTGAGTTTTTAGCACTCGAGGCACTGATATTCTCGTCCCTACCTTAAGCTCATCCGCCTTTAAGGTTACAAGTTCGCCGTCTTTAATGGTAAAAAATGGATGATAATGGGTGGTCGTTACGGCTCTGCCGGACTTTGTTTTTACTCTCAGGAGATATTCAGGAGCCTCACGCTTTATAAACGCGCATACAGGCTTAGGCTCTATCTCAAGGGTATGAGGATTAAGTGACAAGACAAAAGTGTCAGAGTTATTGGGATATGCCAGATATCCATCGTCGAGTTTTTCTATATTATCGGCACGATGGAAAGCTTGATTTACTAACTCCTTGATAGTGATCTTAGAACCGTCCGCAAGGCAGACCTCACTTGAGCCGCTCAAGCATTTCCCGCAGCCATTTGGACCGACGATTGCCGTGACACCGGGTTCGAAATTAAGCTTCGTCTTCTCGGCGAAAGATTTGAATCCGAGCAGCTCTAGTGATTTAAAATACATTTAAGATTCCGTGTATAAAATATATAAATAAACGTAGTTAATATGAAAGCGTAATAAAGTATATCACAGGATTAAGTCAAAGGCAAGATAGTTAGCAATATTATTTGGGAATGCGTATTTACTTCTTGAGGATCTTCTTGAACTCTTTAGTGAGAGCGGGGATTATCTCGAAGATGTCGCCGACTATGCCGTATGTGGCGACTTTGAAGATGGGAGCATCCGGGTCCTTGTTGATGGCCAGAATGACTTTTGATGACTGCATGCCGATGAGATGCTGGATCTGGCCGCTGATGCCGCACGCTATGTAGAGCTTCGGGCATACGGTCTTTCCTGTCTGCCCTACCTGATGAGAATACGGTATCCACCCTGCATCGACAGTGGCCCTGGAAGCGCCGACAGCCGCGCCCAAAACTTTTGCCAATTCCTTTATGTGAGAGAAGTTCTCCGGGCCTCCGATACCTCTGCCGCCTGAAACTATTATATCAGCTTCGGAGAGATTGATCGTCTCCTCTATCTCCTCTACTATATCTATTATCCTTGTCCGGGAGCTTAAAATATTATTGCTATACTTCTTCTTTATCACTTCCGCTTTGTGCGATTTATTGAGCTCAGGCTCTTTCATGACCTTGTGGCGGACGGTCGACATCTGCGGCCTGTGATTAGGGGTTATGATCGTAGCCATTATATTCCCGCCAAATGCCGGACGCGTCTGAAGCAGGAGCCGTTCCTTTTCGTCGATATCAAGACCGGTGCAATCGGCGGTCAGGCCGGCATCTATAGTTATTGCCACTCTAGAAATAAGGCTTCTGCCTATAACCGTGGCGCCGCATAGTATGACCTCGGGCTTATACTCTTTCACAAGCTCCACCAGAACTTTTGTATATGGGTCATCCTGGTAATTCTTCAGTTCCGGCGCATCCACCAAATATACTTTATCGGCGCCGCGCCACACCAACTCATCCACTTTAGGCTCTATCTTGTCCCCTAAAAGCACCGCGCATAGCTTGCCGCCCAATTTATTTGCCAGCTTCTTTCCTTCTCCGAGCAACTCAAAAGAGATGGTCTGAATGACGCCCTTCTTCTGTTCGCAAAATACCCATACGTCCTTATAAGCGCTCAGGTCTTTCTTGGCAACCGACCCCTTATCCACCACTATGGCCGCAAATTTACATGAATCGACGCACGCGCCGCATAGATTGCACTTTGACAGGTCTATGATGGCTTTTTTATTTTCAATCTTAATAGCACCGAACGGGCATATGCGTACACAAAGTGTGCAGCCCGTACATTTCTCCAGTATTATATTTATCTTTGAGTCGTCCATGAGATTAAATTATTATATCCTTAAGGAGATCGCCGACCTTTTGGGCCAGCTCGGCCGCATCGCCCTTCAGCATCTCGCCGCCCTTTCTCGGGGCAGGCGTGAATATCTTTACCACCCTGGTCGGAGAACCGTCCAGGCCTATATTTTTAGGCTCGCTATTTATGTCGGCTGCGGTCCATTGAACAATTTTCGCGGCTTTGGCTCTCATCATGCCTTTCAATGAAGGCAGCCTCGGCGTATTTATCTCTTTCACTACCGTGAAGAGGCAAGGTATAGGAGTCTCTACAATATCGTAGCCCTCCTCCATCATCCTCTCTACCCTGGCCAAGCCGCCTTTGATCTCCTCTATCTTCTTTACGTATGTCACTTGAGGTATGTCTAAATGAGTGGAGATCCCCGGCCCCACCTGCGCCGTATCCCCGTCCGAGGCTTGTTTACCGCATAAAATAATATCGAAAGCACCTATCTTTTTTATGGCACAGGAAAGCGTGTAACTCGTCGCCCAGGTATCGCTGCCGGCAAATTTCCTGTCGCTAACCAATATTCCTTCATCGCAACCTAGAGAGATCGCTTCTTTCAGGGCGGACTCTGCCTGCGGTGGACCCATCGTGACCACGGTGACTTTGCCGGTGAAGCGCTCTTTCAGGCGTACCGCTTCCTCTATGGCGTAAGTATCGAATGGATTGATGATGCTCTCTACACCTTCGCGGATGAGCGTATTCTTGACCGGGTCTATCTTTACGTCGGTCGTATTCGGGACTTGTTTTATACAGACTATTATATGCATATCTATTTTGACGCTTTTAACGATTCCTTGATCATGTGAGCCGCGATGACGTTGCGCTGTATCTGGTTGGTGCCCTCATATATCTGCGTTATCTTGGCGTCTCTCATATATTTTTCGGCCGGGTAGTCTCTCATATAACCGTATCCGCCCAGGATCTGGACCGCATCTGTGGTGACCTTCATCGCCATATCTCCTGCGAATAGTTTACACATGGCCGAATCCTTGGCAACACCCGTTATGCCCGCGTCCACCATTCTGGCGGTAGCGAATACAAGGGCCCTTGCGGCCTCTATCTGTGTTCCCATGTCCGCCAGCATATGCTGTATGGCCTGGAAGCTCGATATGGGTTGGCCGAACTGTATCCTCTTTCTAGCGTACTCAAGCGCGACATCCAAAGAGCCTTGCGCTATTCCTACAGCCTGCGCCGCCACTCCCGGGCGCGAATTATCGAATGTCTTCATGGCCACTATGAATCCCATGCCTTCTTTTGATATGAGATTCTCTTTAGGTACTTTACAATCGGTAAATATTACTTCTCTGGTCGCCGAAGCCCGGATGCCCATCTTCTTCTCTTTTAAGCCAAACTCCAGGCCCTTTGTGCCCTTCTCCACAATAAATGCGCTCGCACCTCTTGCGCCTTTTGTCTTATCGGTCATCGCTATGACGGTGTAGACTTCAGCTTCGCCGGCGTTTGTGATCCACTGCTTGGTGCCATTCAATATATAGTGGTCACCGTCTTTCTTCGCCGTTGTCTTTATGCCGCCGGCATCGGAGCCTGCTTCCGCCTCTGTGATACAGAAAGCCGCCAGCCTTTTACCTTTTGCTATATCGGGCAGGTACTTCTTCTTCTGCTCTTCGCTTCCGTACAAAAGTATCGGGAAGGTGCCGAGGCCCGTTCCGGCAAACCCTAGCGCTATGCCGCCGCAGGCTCTTGACAGCTCTTCAGTGACCAGACACATCTCCGTGATGCCGCCGCCAAGGCCGCCATATGCCTCGGGAATATATACGCCGAATAGATCGCTATCCGAAAGGATCTTCATTATCGGCCATGCGAACTCTTCCGTCTCGTCGTAATGGGCCGCTACGGGTTTTATCTTCTCCTGCGCGATCTTGCGCGCCAGGTCACGAACCATCACCTGCTGTTCATTAAATAGATAATCCATAAATGATCTCCTTGTAGTAATTTTCACAGCAGTAGGGCACACTTAAGTGTGCCCTACCTATTTTGATACGCTAACTAATTAGTCTAAGTATACTTTTTTACGACCAATGTTGCATTGTGTCCGCCAAAACCGAGGGCATTTGACGTCGCCACCTTTATCTTGTGATGCCTGGGTTTGTTCGGAACATAGTCGAGATCGCAATCCGGATCGGGTGTTTCATAATTAATGGTAGGGGGTATTATTGAATGTTTTATGGCCAATGCGCATACTATCATCTCGACCCCGCCGGCCGCGCCCAGGAGATGTCCCATGACGCTCTTTGTGGAGCTGATAGCCAGCTTTTTGGCATGAGCTCCGAAGACCTTCTTTATGGCAAGCGTCTCTATCTTGTCATTATAAAGGGTGGATGTACCGTGCGCGTTTATATAATCGACATCTTCCGGCTTTACGCCGGCATCTTTGAGCGACGCTCTCATGCACCGCACGCCGCCGTCACCCTGAGGATCCGGAGCGGTCATATGATAAGCGTCTCCGCTCATCCCGTATCCTGCCATCTCGCAATATATATGTGCATTCCTCTTAAGCGCGTGCTCCAACTCCTCCAATATCACCACGCCGCAACCTTCTCCCATGACAAAACCGTCTCTATTCTTATCGAATGGCCGCGATGCCCTGGCAGGATCGTCGTTCCTGAGAGATACTGCCTTAAGGGCGCAGAAACCTCCGAAACCCATTACGGTGATGGCAGCTTCGCTCCCGCCGCACACCATGACGTCCGCCTCATCCCTCTGTATTATCCTGAAAGCATCGCCTATAGAATGGTTACCAGTGGCGCAGGCCGTACCGACAGCGGTATTAGGTCCCTTAAGACCCATGGTGATGGATATCTGCCCGGAAGCCATATTTATGATCAACATGGGTATTAGGAACGGGGAAATCCTTGCGGGGCCCTTTTCGGGGCCTAAAGCTAAATATTGTCTGTGCTCGGCTTCGACTGTATGAAGTCCGCCTATACCGGAACCCACAAGCACGCCGATCCTCTCCCTGTCCGACTTATCGAGGTCTATCTTGGAATCTTGCATGGCCATCTTGGCGCTGACGACAGCGAACTGGACGAATCTATCCATTCGCTTCAGCTCCTTAGCGGAAAGATAAGGAGATGGATCGAAATCGATCACCTCAGCCCCAATCTTACAGGTATAATAGGTAGGATCAAAACGACTTAACCTTCTTACACCGCTCTTGCCTTCGAGGAGGGAGTTCCAGAACTTATCGATGGTGCAGCCGATCGGGCTTACTGTTCCAAGTCCCGTAACGACAACACGTCTTTTTTTGAGCATTATAGAACTTTACTTGCCGGCTTTCTCTTCGATATATCTCAGAGCATCTCCGACAGTCGCAAGCTTTTCGGCATCTTCGTCCGGTATCTCTACGCCGAACTCTTCTTCTAACGCCATTACGAGCTCAACTGTATCCAATGAGTCTGCCCCTAGATCATCTACGAACTTCGCGTTATCCGTCACTTCTTCCTTCTTCACTCCAAGCTGCTCGGCGATGATCTGCCTGACCTTTTCCTGAGATACTGCCATTTTACCCCCCTGTTTTGCGCTTCTACACTATTCCTTATCTTACATCACCATCCCGCCGTCAACCGTTATTACCTGCCCGGTTATATAGGCGGAATCGTCACTGACCAAAAATAAAGCGAGATTCGCTACATCATTAGCAGTCCCGAGCTTTGACATCGGGATCTGTTTCAGCATCTCGCTCTTCACATTTTCCGGTAATTTTGCTGTCATATCTGTCTGTATAAAACCAGGCGCTATAGCGTTTGCCCTTACATTCCTTGATGCAAGCTCTTTAGCGATCGATTTTGTCAGGGCTATCAGGCCGCCTTTTGAAGCGGCGTAATTCGCCTGGCCCGCGTTACCCACTATTCCGATGATCGAGGCCATGTTTACTATCCTGCCATCCCTCTGCTTCATCATGACCTTCGAAACGGCCTTGGCGCACAGAAAAGCGCCCTTAAGATTAACGCCCAGGACCGCATCCCAGTCTGCTTCCGACATCCTGACCAGAAGCGTGTCCTTTGTTATGCCAGCATTGTTTACAAGTATATCGATTTTGCCAAATTTGTCAAGGGTTTTTTGGACGAAAGAATCGACCTGGTCGGTCTTTGTCACATCCATCACCCCGGTCATGCACTTACGGCCGAGCGCCTCTATCTCCTTCTGGGTAGCGGCGAGGGCATCCGGGTTGACATCGCACAGGCTTAAATCGCACCCCTGCCTGGCAAAGACTAAAGCTATCTCTTTACCTATGCCTCTGGCACCGCCAGTGATGATCGCTATCTTATCTTTTAATATCATAACAACCTTTCGATTTGAATTATGCTATTCTAACCGCAAAAATAACTTTGTCAAGTTTTTTGTCAAAAACCTAACCAGGTTAGAGCTATTCGCTTCCTGTGCTGTCTAAATTGGTCAGATAAGCACCTATGGTATATGATAAACTCGCTTCCTCTATCCTGACAGGAACTATCTTTTTCATCAGGCTGTCAGGTCCGTCAAATATCACTTTTATATAGTTATCGGAATAACCCGTAAGCTTACCGGAATGCCTCTCCTTTTTAGACTCTACCAGGACGCCCACCACTTTTTTGAGGAAACCCTCCCTATATAGGTAAGATGCCGTAATGGCGGCTATCTTCATGCTCTGGGATCTCTTTTTTACTTCATCTTCCGGCACGATCCCTGTCATGTCATAGGCGGCCGTCCCATCTCTTTTACTGAAGGGAAAGATGTGCGTCTTTACAGGGAGGAGCTCTTTGATAAGGTTTACCGTATTCCTGAAGTTCTTATCGGTCTCCCCCGGGAAGCCTATCAGCACATCGGTGGTTATGCCCACACCATCTATCTTTTTTCTTACCTTAATTATAAGGCCTCTAATGTCCTCGGCCGTATAAGGCCTGTTCATCCTGCCCAATATTTCATCATCTCCGGACTGTATAGGTATATGCAGGTGCCTGCATATCTTCCCATTCTGAGAGATATAGTCTATCAGTTCATCCGTTACATACTTTGGCTCGATCGAGCTCAGCCTGATCCTGAAAATACCCGGTATCCCGCATAGGGCCTTCAGGGCGTCGACAATACTCTTTTTCTGGGCCAACTCGCTGCCCCATGCGCCTAGGCATATCCCTGTGAGCACTATCTCTTCAAACCCTTTCGAGATGAGCGTCTTCACCTCTTCTACTATATCGCTCAAAGGCTTCGATATCGATTCGCCCCTCACGGAGGGCACTTTACAGTAGGAGCAGGCATTGGCGCATCCGTCCTGTATCTTAACGAAGGCCTTCGTGTGGTCCTTGAAGTCGGTGATTTTGAGGAAGCGATGGGGTTCATTATCTGAGGCTTCCCGCTTGCGGTTCATAAGTATATCTACTATCTTTATCTTATCGTCATTCTTGATTATATTAGATACCCCGGGCAGGAACGAAAAAGCATTGGCGTTATTTTCTACTGCGCATCCGGTCAGGATTATCTTTGCGCTAGGGTTCGTCTTGTGGAACATCCCCGCCCAGTGGCGCGATTCGCTGTCAGCCTTGTGCGTGACCGTGCAAGTGTTCAGTATATATATATCCGCGGTCTCTTTACCAAGACACTCTTTGAACCCCGCGGCAAGCAAGAGCTCTCTTATTGCCTGCGACTCATACTGGTTGACCTTGCATCCCAGCGTCTTAATGAAGAATCTGCGGCTTGTATCAGCTTTCATATTCATAATTTATCATCGATAGCGCCGCCAATCCCGCCGTATCGCTCTTCAAAACCCTCTGGCCCAGACTGACTATTTTGAAGCCTGCCCTTAAGGCATCTTCGGCCTCTCCAGGGGTAAAGTCTCCCTCGGGGCCTATGGCGATCGTTACATTTTTGCTGCTATTGCCCTTCAGAGCGTCTTTGAGCCTTATGGCTTTATCGCTTAATGCGGCCATGAGACAGTAGTGCACCTTTAAAGGTGCCCTACTGCAATTTTGAATTGCTTCCTCTAGCGATACGATCGAGCTGACCTCGGGAATATCCGCCCGGCCGCATTGCTTTGCCGCCTCCTGCGCTATCTTACGCCACCGTTCGACCACGCCTGCCTTCTTCGCATCATCCCAGTCGGGGATGGTACG
This sequence comes from uncultured Planctomycetia bacterium, assembly GCA_964450115.1. Lineage (GTDB taxonomy): Bacteria > Omnitrophota > Gorgyraeia > 2-01-FULL-45-10 > 2-01-FULL-45-10 > 2-01-FULL-45-10. The sequence continues at coordinate 34,718 of CAYVCD010000003.1, read as the reverse complement.
CATAGTGGTAACGGGGATTATCCGTGAAACACCGAGTTCCGTCGCCTTCTCGGCAATGTAGTCCATCTTATCTTTTTTGGTTATTGCCTGTATCAGAGTTAGTATCGGAGATTTTCCGGACTGGGATTCACGTGTGCTCTTTATCTCTATCTCTAACGATTTACGATCAGCCGCCTTGACTATGCCGGTATATTCTCTTCCGGTACCGTCAAATATCACGACTTCATCGGAAACATTAAGGCGCATCACGTCGAGAATGTGATGCGCCTCTTTTCCGGCAACTAAAATACGATCGCCTTTTACCGATCCCCGAGGAACGTAAAATCGGGACATTTTTCTTTACTACTGCTTTGCTTTGGCCGGGACAGGCACCGTCTTCATCGCCTTCTGGGGAATGATCGGCGCCGCCACCGTAAACTCGACGATCCCCTCTTCGGCCGTATTCACCGCGATATCTTTTTTGCTCTGCCTGGGGGACGACATCACTTCTATATTGTATTTGCCCTTGCCAAGCTCTACCGGCTTATTGGAATTGGACGAGCTCACTATCTCGTTCGTATCGGCCTTCAGGATCTTCACGTTACAACGCACATCTTTTTTGTTTTCATCAGTGGTCTTTACGATCAGTGTCCCGGTCAGGCATCCTAAGTCGACTATCGACTCCTTCCCGCCCTCCACCCTGACGTCCTTCTTATACTGTCTGGGAGAAGTCCCTATCTCTATATCGTATGTGCCCGGTATTATCTCGAGAGATTTATTCGTCATGAAAGCGGTGACCATGTCATTGGTCTTACCGTAAAGTACCCTTAGAGGAAAATATGCCGGCGCCTTCTTTGAGTTGATCGTCTTCACGATAAGGGCACCCGTTACACAGCCCAGGTCCTTTATGGTCTCTTTGCCTTCGTTCACTTTCACATTTTTGAATATCTTTTGAGGTACCGTGTCCACTTCGATATCATAGGTCCCCGGTATAAGCTCCGTCATCCTGCCGCCCACCGTCGATGACGCGTATACGCTCGAATCCGCGTTAACCGCCCTGAATATTTTAGCTCTCATCGGGATCTCGGCATTCTTGTAATTAAATATCTTTACGGTAAGGCCGCCTTTGCCCTTTGAGATAGCCTTCTTCGCGATAACCTTCTTACCCGGAAGGCCTTTGGTCGAAGCTGCGGGCGCCGTCTTTTTACCTTTCTTGGATGAAAGAACGCCTTTTATTACTATTATGGATCCTATAAGTGCGATGATGACAACCACAGCCATGATCAACTTTTTATTTAGCATTCGCTTCCCCTCCCTCGCCGAAGACCTCGGCAGTAAATGTATAAAGTTCCGTTGCCGGATCCTTCCATGCGTCCGGCCTCAATCCAGCTTTTTGCCCGCACAGGCTCGTTAAAAATTCTTCTTTGTTCCAGCCCGTCTCTGTCGCCACCTGCGGCAGATATACGCCGCTATTGAACCCGCTCTTCACTATAACGCCTTCGCCGGGGATCTTTATCTCATCAGCGCTCTTCACTTTCTTTAACGGCGATAAGACCGATATCTCCAGGTTTATCTTATCGATCTCGCCTGAAGAAAGCTTTGGAAAGCGCGGATCCCCAGTCGCTGCCTCTATAGCCATATTGGCTATGGTCTTATACAGCGGGCCCTGGCCTACCATGTTGCCGATGCATCCGCGCAGTTCGCCCGTCTCATGCAGAGTAACGAATGCGCCCATAGGCTGATTAAGTACCGGGTCGCTCTCGGTGAATGTCTTGCGCTTCCCGTCCTTGACGTAACTTGTAATAGACTCCCGCGCTATCTCGAGCAATCTTTTTCTTTGCGCCGCACTAAGCATATTCTCTTCTTTATATAGGACCGCGCTTACGTACCCGACTACGCGGCTCTTATCACCAGTTATATCACCCGAATTGGCATATTTCAACGTCTTTATTTTATCATAACCCAGATTTTGCGCCACAAGTAACGTCGTCGTGACGGGCATGAGCCCGCAGAGCTCGCATATCTCCATCCTGGCCTCATCATAAAGCTCTTTCGCCTTCAATCTGTCCAGGGTGTCTATGGTGTGCTTATCTATGGAATTGGCGTCCTGATAGGGATGATAGTGAGAAAGATCTGTCGAGGCGACTATTAACACGTCATTGCGAGGAGCCGAAGGCGACGAAACAATCTCCGCCAAGACCGTCGCCAGCGCCTGTGCATCGCTGTAGTTCTGATTTCCAAAAGCTATCGGCACGATCTTCGCATCCTTAAATGTCATTTGTATGAACGGTATCTGCATCTCTACGGAATTTTCCCCGTCAAACAATTCTTTCTGGAACCTGAACCTTGGATTGGACGAGATTATCTTCCTTGCCATCGCCGTATCCACGGCTATCTCGCCTAAAGGAGTCTTCCACGAATCTCCGCCGTATACAGATACTCCGTCAAAATATTGTCTGTGGCTGAAACCCAGTATAATCACTGTCTTTATGCCCTTATTTTCCACGCCCTTATATCCGTAAGCCGCTACAGGCCCGGAATAAGTATAGCCCGCGTGAGGAACAATGATAGCGAGTGTTCGCCCGTCCGTCTTAGTGGGGTTGGCTGCATCGAGATAGGACTTCAACTGACCTTCTAATTGAGCTTTACCGGCAGGATACCAGCTTCCGGCAAGATCCGCTTCTTTAACTTCACCGGCAACCGCTACCGTGACCGTAGATGCGGCGAGGAGCAACATTAATAGCGTGAAGACCTTCTTCATACACATAGAGAGAGTATATCATAATATTATGCAAAAATGAATAGCCGCAGGGTAGGTTTCCCTTTCCCCTGCGGCTATATCGCGCGGCGGGACGCGCTAGAGACCCGTCCACGCGGATAAACTCTTTTTTATAGAGACTTGGCAACAGCTTCATAGCTATTGCGCCAATCATCAAGATCTTTGTAATCGACCGGTCTTATCATCAATAGCTTAATTTTTCCTAAAAGATCACTAAGGCTATTTGCTGGCGGGACAGGTCCATCGGAAATCGCACTGATAAAATCGGTCAAAGCCTTCAACGCTTCCCCTTGCGCTCCCGTTTTTCCTGCCTCCGCTTCCGCGCACCATACCGTCAACCGAGCGATGGTCATTCGCGCGTCAATATCCGGGAGACGTCGAGCTCCACCTATATCGCTATAAGCGTCCGGTAATTGAATACACTTGTCTCCGAGGTCTTTCAGAAGATCTTCGTCTATTTCGACCTTGACCCCCTCAATCTGCGGCACAAATATTACTATTCTTTGTTCCGTTTCTAAATTTCTAAATAGTCTGTCTTTCAGCACTGCCTGAAGATTCTTTTTTGTTTCGGCCGCGTCTTTTGAAATAAAGAACAGTTTAACTTTACGCATGTTAGTGGGATCCCCGAATCCCTTCCTCCCCAGCATCCTGCTTACCTCGATTTCTAATGTCGCTAGGTATGCATCCGAATTGATATTTTTCTTCTCTAATTCTTCATGTAACCACCATGGCAATCCTATTACCGAGACCGGATCGCGACTAGTCGAGTCCATTTCGCTCTTTAACGCGGCGCAAATGGCTTCGGCGCGAACCTCAACGGTATCTATGGTTCGAGTGGACACTCGCACAGGTATCGGTGCCACAGCAGGGGCATTTAGTGTCAACTCATATATCGCAAAGGGCGGCTCTGCCCGCTGATCGACGATCTTAATTTCCCATATATTCCCAAGATCTTCATTTATCTTTTTAAGCGTAGATTGGTTACCGCGGCCGGGGTCAAGAGGCTCTTCGTCGTATCCATAGACAAGCACTATCCTACCGCCCGCCTCTAAATGGCCTGCCGACTCTTTCATAAATCGTCTTATGATATCAAAGTCTTTATCCTGGGCTATCCTTTTTGAGGTCGCATCCGCAATGCCCGGCATTTTTTGATTTAATAGTGGAGGCGCAAAAGCGATGATGTCATATCTTTCACCTTGAAGCGAAGCGAAAAGGTCACTTACTACTGGTCTTATGCGGGCCCTGGCAGTTTGATCCAACCCGGAAGAATTAAAATTCTGCCTTGCAGGTTTAAGCGCTTCCTCGCTTATCTCTATAGCATCAACGATTGCTCCTTCTTGAGCCCACTTTATGGCCCCTCCGCCGGTGCCGCATCCCATATCAGCTATTCTCATGCCACTTATATCTCTGCCCGCCACATAAGCATGCAGCGCTTCATTCAGCGGAGCGCCGATCTCGGCGTCTTGAGCAGGCAGCGCTGCCGGCCCTTCGGCGCGGCCAACACTTAGACCGGGGCCTTGCTTAGGGCTTCGCGCAGGCGCGGCGGTCAGGCCTACTCCTTCTTTCTTTGTATATATGATAAGCGGCCCCTTGCTCTCTTTTGTCCATTTTGATTGCCTTCCTGATAAATTAACCTTTAAAAACACCGGTTCTCCTGCCACGACATTGGCAGTCATTCCGTTTTGATCTGCTGGGAAGTAAAAGGAGCCAGGCGTCGATTCGCTGACCAAATATTTTATGGCTATTTCACCTTCCGCATTAAGACGCTTCGCATATTTTGCTACTTCAGGGATAACTTGATTAACAGGATTATTAAACAAGACATGATTGAATCTCATTTCCTCTGGTAAGTGCTCCAAAATGCCGGCGTCTGCCCTTATAACTGCTAAATTTTTGTATTTCCGTGTATTCTGCGCCTTTAATCTCTTTCTGTTAAAGGCTTCGGCAGTACCTTTATATAGTCCGGTACTTCCATCATAAAGATCTATGGCTAGAACATTAGTATCTTTATTTCTTTCGGCAAGCTCGCGGGCCACCTCGGCATTGCCGCATCCTACCTCCAGGAATAGCTTCTTATTATCCCTCAGCATTCGTAAAAATCTGTCTATTGCCTCTTCACTATTACCTCTTTCTTCAAGATACCTTCTTATAGGTTCTGCGGAAGTAGACATGACAGAGTTTTTCAGGGCGCTTACCAGGGCTTCTTGGGCGTTAACTTGCCCCGTAAGATAATTTTCTATTAGTCTGCTTCCCGAACTGATGTCACCGAATATCCCACTGTCGTATACGGCTTTGATGAAGATATCGACAAGGCTGTTATCCGGCAATTTCTTATTGTTCTCCATATCTCTAAGTTCTCTTATATTCTCCTTCAGCAACTTTATAAGAAACATATTAAACCGTTTATCGATATCGGAAGGAGAGTCTTTTAACGAGATCAGGTAGTCAAGGTCGCTTACTACTAATTCATTGCGACCGTCCCTTGTAAATCCATAATTGCCGAAAGTAGGGTCTGAATCAAAATGTCTCCTTTCCCACATCTCTCTTTGGCGAGCAAGGAATTTTTTGAAATTTTCATTTATCTTCTCTCTATTTTTATCGGGCGAAAATGCCAAAGTCCCTATTTCTGTTGAGAAAAGGTACAATACCTCCTGCAACAGAGCGTCTTCCCTGACAATATCGCTATCGTTTTCTAATGTGCCATTAAATTTACCAATATAAGTGCTTCGTGCAGCAAATTGCTCTCCGTCCCTATTTATACTCAAAGCTATTTCAGCCTGTTTCTTTCTAGAATTAGGCCTTAGTCCTTCGACAGCCTGCATTCTGTCCCAAGCTTCTTTTTGAGTTTTTGTCCTTAATTTAACGACATTATTTTTTCCGGTATCGATAAAAATCGTGGAGAAAAACCCGCTGCTCAATTTTTTATATTCTGTCGAGCGGTGCTTCGACCGTAATACCAAAGCCAGTATAGCTATTCCAACCGCAGGGATTATTGCGATGGGGCCGAGGAGACCCATTAAATCTATCCCTCTAGGATACCCAACAAAGATAACCACTGCGACAATTGCCGCCAGCATACCCATGCTCGTGCGCCCTTCTCTATGGGGCTGATACGCGGCTGGCTGTGGCGGCGCCCGCGGCTGGGCTACTTCAGGCGCTGCCGGAGCAGGTGGAGCGGCCTGCGGCGACAAAACCGGAGCTTCCTTAGAGCCATCTACCTTTTCACGCATCTCTTCAATATTGCCGACCAATCTCTCATATGACGCTTTTAATTCCGCCTGAGAGATCCCAGTTTCCCTGAAAATCGTGTCTCTAAAATCCTTCATGGGCTCGCTGTTCTTGACCATCCTGGTAAACAATAACTTCATTATCCATCCCAGGCTTCCCCGGATATCCTGCTCCGCCTGGTGAGTCCACATGTTCCCGTGTTCAGGAGCAAATTCATCCTCTACGGTATGACCCGTCTCATGTCCGAATGTCTGAACTACGTCGCTCATAATCTTTCCAGAGGCCCCTTCCAGCATAAACTTTACAAACGGCCCGATATTTGCATGATAATAAGCAAGGTTCCAGTTTATTACATTTCCGCCCGCTGTCGCATCGCTGGGAGCTCTAAAAACGCATTCGAACCGGTTTATGTTCTTACTGACATTCATCAGCATCCCCAATTTCTTAAGAAAATCCATATACGCCCTGATGACAGCTTCGCTTAGCATCTGGTCTGTCAAAGCCACTCTTATACTGGAGATCCTGCCTTTAATGAATGCTTCAGCCGATGCTCTCTGGCTTTCCATTCCGGCGGGCAGTATACCTTCAAGGCTGACCTGCTCAGGCCGGCCTTTAGAGTATTCGCCTAGAACCTCTGATTTTATCCCACTGATGCTTGTGGCTTCACCGCCAAAGTCTACCTTTATAAGCGTGAGTAATTGAGCTAACATGTGAGGATTATCTTTATACTTTGCATAATCTACGGACTCGGGTCTGCCGGAATTTATCCTCTCTGCATCCTCCAATGTATCCTGTAAAACGTGAAGCCCGTTCCTATCAGAATATATATAATCTTTTGGAAGGCCCAAGCCCTTTATATCCACTCCTTCACCCGTCAGATAAAGCTTGACGAGAGCCTTTAGCGCTAACGCCGCTATCCATGGAGCATACGATTCCGCGTACATTACGCCGTTTCTCGTCCTGGTAACAGGCGTACCCTGTGGGAATCTTATGTTCCACCCATGCGCCGAGAGTATCTCAAGTACACTTGGCGGTATTAAAGAAGTGTATTTGTTGTCCACTTCGTCTACATATAGATCATCAACCGTCACGCGCGGGATATTACCATTGCTAAAACCGGAATTAAGCCCTTTCTCTATCTCGCCTGCGACGGGAGAAGATTGCGCCGGCTTACCGGATACGTCCGGCGGGAAGAGCTTATTTATTACCGTATACAGATCCATGCCCACGGGATCCTCGACTCCGGCGATCCACTCATAGAATCCTGCATCGTTCGCTTCTTTGCTCATTCCATTAGTGATCTTTATAACGCGATTGGCATCTTCCCTCCTATACCCGTCTTCGTTTATTACGCTTCCGTTTAATTCTATGGTAACTCCGTTCTCACCTTCCGAAGGAATAGCCCCCAGGAACCGCATCGCCTGGCTTGTCACATACATGCAACCAAGTACAGCGTCTTCGTCAGCGGCAGATTTATAGAAATTTACCCTTTGAATGCACGTTCCTTTGTAAGCGCTGTCATATTTTTTCATGCGCGATATCTGTATATCTATAAGATCGCCTTTTGCGTCATATCGCGGCTTCAATACCAATTCATACGTTGCTTGACCGTTCCCTGTCCTTATCCGTACCTCGTCGCACTTTCCTGCAAAAAGCGTATAAAATCCATGCCCTAAGAATCCGCTTTTCGCCTTGATACCCGCCACCTCTCTTACGGCATCGCGCGCGTTTTGGGCGAGCTCTCTTATCCAGTAACAATGCACTTTATCCTGTCCGTTAACAGCTCCGGACACCTCTCTCTTTATCCCCTCAAATTCCGGGTCCTTTAACGAGTATAACAAACGAACTACATCATCCCAGCGCAATGAACGATCTGATACCTCATCCGGGAATGCCAATCTAAGCCTGATAAGCGTCGACAGATCCCGGCCCGATATCATCGCGCTATAGGGTTCGCCGCGGAATATTTCTTCTTCGATTATTCCGGGAGCGCTTAATTCATCTTTTGTGAGGAAATCCAGATAGAGGCGCACTATATCGGGAAGCTGGCCTATTTTATCCGGGTTTTTATTGTAGACTTCATACGGTTTATAAGAATAAGATTGTTCGCCGTCGGACTGTATATCAACATCCTTGTAAATGGCCTTCATAATTATCTTTGCCAGTTCATCGTTCTTCAGAAAAATTCTTCCCCAGCGCTCTATTATCCTTATAGCCATTTCAGTGTTTTTGAATGATGCCAGGGTATAATCTATGAAATTGAACGCCTCGTCAATCTCCGAAACATCCTTGGATTCCAGCATTATACTGTTAAAAAGGTCTTTGAGTTTTTCTATGCCGGGCATCTTCCAGTGAGAGTTATGCAAAAATATCATGCCAGGCATCCAGTTATCGTTATTCTGCAGAGACAATAACAGCGACATAATTTTATATCGGTCCAGTGACATAGCGTACTTGTCAATAATCTCTTTGTTGATACCTGTATTGAGCAGCTCTATGTTGCGCCTCAATTTTTCATTGTTTGCCAAGGATGTTCCCACGGATGGAAACATCCTTATAGTCCTGCCATCATTATCCACTAAATAGAAATCATTGCCGGCAAAAATCATTCGTCCGGAACTTCCCTTAAGCCTCTGCGGCGGTATAATTTTCCCGGCTTTACCGGTCTTTGTGTCAAAAGTGACGCATTCGTCATTGAGGCCTATGGAAAACATATCTTGCCTGTGGACAAAATCCGGCCTATCTTCGGATAAAACCCCTTCCGCGCTAAAAACAACCTCTTTGCTTCCGTCAAACCCTATGCGCCATATTCTGACTTTCCTGTAATACTGTTCCATTCCCTCTTGCTCAACTGTTTCCACGGTATATACAGACTCACCGTCAGAATAGACATCATACAAAATGCCTTCAAAATCAATCTTTCGCATTGCCCCGCCTTTATCTACAAGAACGAGAGTGTTGGGATGAAATTCCGTGATAGAGCCAGCGGGACCTAAGCCGGCTCGTGAAAATCCTGTTATGTAGTATGCCCCATCACCTATGTTAGGATCGGCTGACCTGAAATATCTGGTTAAGCTACGTAACGTCTCCCCTACCTCCTCTACTTTCCCGCTAATCAACGACAACCTTATGAGTCTTTCATATGATTCGCCCGAAATAGCACGATACATGTAGGCATAATCACCTATAAAGTTTATTTTCGATACTATAATGCCCGTGCCCTCAGCCTGGAATCCATCCTTGGTCAATATCTCAATGCTCCCGGTCGGGCTTATGCGATACATTAAGCTGCCATCGCCTGTTTTAACATCGAAGTATATATGGTCATTTCTTTCCCATAAATATGTAGAGTCTGTTGCCGATCGTAGAGCTATGCTATTCCAATTTTTATCAAATACTTGAACCCTGTATATAGTATCGAGTTTTTTCCCGATTATGCTTGGCAGCAGCATTTTCGAATAGACAACGACGTTACCCGAGCTTAAAATCTTTATGTCGCGTATAGTTTCAAAGGAGCTGTCTTTTATTAAAACGATATTACTGCCCTGGGTTACTTCATACAGACCACTACCATAAAATCCATTGATCGTTATAAATATCCTTTCACCACGGACAAATACTTTAACGGGATAAGAGGCGCGGTGAAAATGCAATAATTTACTCTGCTTATCATATGGAATGCTAGACCCCAAAGTTATATCTTGACCGCCGCTCTTCTTATGCAAAACAACGTCTTTATTTATACAGCATAATTCTTTAACCTCCCGGCCTTGCAGGGAATATATCGCCACGTCATTACCCCGTTTCGCAAGAACCGTAATAAATCCTTCATTACACTTTTCATCAATGCCTATCACATCATCAAGAAGCGCCCTTGGCTGCCCCTCTTCTACTATCTCCAATCTAAACGTCTCCGAATCACCCGCTTTTCTTAATAGATATGTCTGGCCATTCAGGAATACGAATTCCGCGTTGTCATACGCGACGATTGCCTCGCCTCCGGGGCCGAGCTCATATATCTTCCTACCATCCTCCCACATCTCATCGTACCAAAAATAGAGCTTACCGCCGACAAACCTTCTGATCATATCGCCCCGATAGCGATCGGCAGCTTCATCGAATACCAATAGAGGCGTCGAAAACAGCTTCTGCCTTACCCAGTCTCCTGTCAAGACCGCCTCCGAATCTCCCGAGATCATGTTCTTTACTTTCAGAAGATAGTTAAGCCATTCTCTTAGCTCTTTTTTTATCTTTTCCGTGTCACTTTCGGATATCGATCCATTTCTTATTCCTTCTTCAATCTCGCCTATTATTATCCTACGGTCTTTCTCATCAAACATCTCCAGAAGCTTTTTTGTATTCTCATCAAATATTTCTGCTTTAAGTCGTTGAACAGTATCTTCATCTATTTTATTGTACGAAGCGATAGTGGTTGCAACTTTATCCTTATACCCGATGCCCTCTCTCTCTTCCTCACGAAAATGGCCGAACGCGTTGCCGGTATCACCATAGCTTATGTTAAAATTGAAGAGAAGGTCTACTAACCACGGATCATCTTTATGCCTTTCATATGTCTTCCTGTCCAGTATTATCCATCCGTTCCCGTTAGGATACTTGCCTTCAATATAAACATCATTATCCCCAACTGTATCAAGATCGGCCACATACAAGGCGTGGGTATCAGAAATAAACTTATTCGCCAGATACGCATTTGGCAGGTTGGACGGGACAAACTCGAAAAGATTTTCATCAAGATAGATCACCTTATCTTTGTATTCCGCGGGTAGCACAATAGACCTGAATAACTTTCTGTTAGGCAATATTATATTACCGCGCGCCTGCTCCGCTTTCACAAGTTTCGCGCATATCCTTCTGAATTCATAGAGAAGGCTCTTATCTCTACTGTCTTTTAAAAGGCTCTCCATTAATATAGCCATGCCGTTCAAGAGGGAGTACCTGTCCTTTATATCTCTTTCCGGGTCTACCAGCTTATTCATCACCTGTATAAGGCCATTTATAGTCAGTTCGTCGAGCGCCACCCTGTCCCTGGACTCAGGCAGCCAAACATCATGCGGCAGCTCTATTATCATCTCTTTAGGTATGCTCATACCATGTATAGGAATGTCTACATTAGCGACTCCGCTCACCTGTATGGAGATAACGCCGTCTGTCTCTTCTTCGGAAGGATCGGAATAGAATATCTTCGTCTCATAGCGTATTTCATCCGGCTTTTCCACAGGCTTACCTTCCAACGCCTTTGTCGTGCTCTTAGGGACAAGGAACTTTTCAAATAAGACCTGCGCGCTCATTCCTCTGCCCCTGTCCGTTACTACATAGCCTTTTTCTCCGACCGACACCTCCACAGGAGCTATCTCCGGCAATGCGAGCCTGTCAACTCCGTTAATATAAAAATACCGTTCTACATTATTAATGATTTCGCCGTTGACCTTTATAGCGCCCCTGGAGTTTGCCCTCAGCTTTGATCTTATATAATCGATACGTGATCTGGCTTCCGTATCGGAGAGAGGCCTGTTCACTTCGATGCGCGTTCCTTGCTGCACGCCCTCCGTTACGGTCCCCACCTTGTAGGACAGCACCCCATTCACTAATCTAAAAGTTAGCTGTATGGCCTCTTTACCATCAGTAGAAGTGGTGATGACTATCGAATCTTCAGGACCTCTTAACTCCTGGAACATCTGATACGCCCCAACCCCGAAACGCCCTATTGTCTTGTCATTGGCCGTCGCATCCTGACCATTCGCTATCAATTCTACAAGAGCTTGTTCTTTCTTCATAGCTTGGTTATATATATAGGTATCGACCCTGGCGGGCACCATGCTCCTGGCTCCGTATGTCTTTTCCGCTTCACCGCGGAATATACTATCATCCGTGAATTTAGAATAATATGCGTTATCATGAACTGTCTGAGAATTCAATAATTCACGCATGAAAGCTACTGTGTATGATAATGGCCTCCAGCCATCGCCAGTCACGATATCGCCTGCAGTTACAAGGTCACTACCTATATTCGCCTTCTGTAAAGATGAACCGGTTATACTAACAAAAGTATTAGCTAGCGAGTGCGCTAAAATGCTTACCCCTATTACTCCAACAGGTCCTAATATTGGACCAAGCATACATAATGCGGCGAGAGATATTGCAGATATGATCGCGGGTATTGCGGTTTTTTGATAGAGATTGCGTTCTACGCCTAAGGGAGGTGCCCTATCCTGAGGAATATGAAGCAATGCGAATATTATTCTTATGCCCGCATAAATAGCCGGGCTACCAAATAATAGCGTAAGCCCCATAAGGCCTTCCTCTATGATTGGCACTACAATATCCTCTACAAAAGTCCTGCGGGCAGGTGTAATATTTATTCCCATAAGCTTCATCAGGCCAAATATTACATCTGCAACAAATCTTATCACGCCTTTACCCATTCCTTGTCCCGGCGCTTCAAGCGCTGCCGGCGCGGCGGGCCCGGTAGGCGGTTGAGCTACTTCGGGCGTTGAAATTACTACCTGACCAGCATCAACGGCAGCTCCGGATATAGCCGCAACGATTCTTTTGGCCAACTCGAGATGCAACTCTCTTTCAGCCTGGAATTTCTCGGGATTGGTTTTCCATAATAGGCTATAAATATCGCCATCTATTGGAACAATTTCTGTACTATCGTTATTAAAACTATTAAGATGTATAAATGTCGGCGCCTCTAACATCCCTCCGGATTTTTTTTCGCCTATTATCGCATTATATAATTGGGTCGACCTGTTATCTGCCTTAGCCCTGTTAAGCAGCGCTTCATATATAATTTCAGGGTTCGATGCCAGAGTGTTTTTAATCTGATCGAATTGAGCCATGCTCATTGCAATTACATATGTGGCCACACAAGCTCTGCCGCCATCATAATATGGCACCGTGAGAACTAACGAAACGATCTCTTTGTCTTCGCCGTAAGGATATGTGGCATACATAACCGGCCTGCCTTCATATCCTTCTCTTATGGCGCGATCCAATTCATTATTGGCTATACTCTTAAATCTCGATACAAGCATTTCATTATTGCGAAGGCCTTCTCTTCTGCGCATACTATCCGGCATTTGCACAGATTGAGCCGCATAGGTATTATTCATGCCTGTATTATATGAGAGATATCCTACGTCTTCGCTCACGTTCCCGGATAATATATTTATAGCCTGCTCTTGCGGGTTCACGGTTTCGGCAACCGGCGCAGTGGGCGCTGGCGTGGTGGGCGTAGGCGCCGCTGGTTTGGGCGCAGTAGGCGTAGAAGCCACTGGCTTGGGCGCGGCGGGTTTTGCGTACCCTCTGGATACATACACCGGCCTGCCATCCACCTTCACTTGTTCCAGCTTGCCATCTTCGCCTTTTACTTTAAGCAATTCTGCTCCATCAAAAGGCAATAGAGAGAAGCGGATATCGCCTTCTTGAGCCTCCTGATTTCTAAGAAGTTTCTCCACTACCCTTACGGCTCTCTTTATGGAACTAGCGCTAGGATTTAAGCCCGATGGATCCAAAAAGGTTGCGATTTGCAAATTTGACTGACTCTCTCTTATAGCTCTAGCGATAGGATCCGCTCCGCCAGAAAGCAGCCTGAAATACGGATTCTCCCCATCAGTCTTTTCGATCCTTGGCAGGACCTCTACATACGAATATCCTTTGTCTTCAAATAGCTTCCTAAGATTATCCTGATGGAAACCTCCTGTAACTAGAACCACATTATTCTGTTTCTCTTTCTTTAGCCTTGCTGCTATCTTATCTATGAATATATCGTCCCTCTTAAGCGAGATGTCATAGAACTTCTCCATATCTTTACGATAATCATCCAGCTTCCCAAGGCCCTTCCCTGCATCAAGCGGGAAATTCTTTGTATCGAACATTTCACGGTTCGCGGAATAGTAGTCCCAATCATCCTTTACCAGAGTAGTTGAAAACATGCGTTCTAATACGAAGAGCCGCCTATCGAGTGAACAGAGCTCCCTGGCTTCCTCTGTCTTCAGGAATGTAGAGCACATCTTTTGATCAAGCAGTTTAAACTCTTTTTCAAGTGCCTTCTTATTCACAGTCTTTGTCTTATCGGCACACTGCGCATAGCTTACAAGGTCCGGCATCTTCTCCATATCTATGCCGCAGAGCTTGGCCTTATCCAATAGAAACGCGTAGTACTCTGTCGCAGGCATGACATTGTCGTTGAACTCTACTGTCTTGGCAACTAACTCCTCGATATACTTCTTCGATAGCTTCTTATTGAGCAGGTCTATGAGTATATTGCGCTGGTGCTCTGCCTCTTTCATATTAATACCGCTCTCATGGTCCATAACATCGTAGAAGCGGCTTATGTTGGGATATTCCGATAGGTCGATACTCTCTTTCTTCGCGAAATCGGCTATAGCGGCGGCATACTCCTCGAAGCTGATCTTGTCCTCTTTAAAGAGCTTAACCTTCTCGTCAAATTGCTTGAAATTAGCAGGGTATATCTTTGATTTTAGTTTCGGCAATGTTGCGGATAAGATTTTTAGCAGCCTCTGGGCATCATCCTTAAACTTTAAGGATTCCATGTAGGCACTGAGGTTTTCTTGATAAAGCTCTGGATCCTCTACACCGTAGAGCATGACTTTGGCAGGGTTATTGATGGCATAGAATTCCGCGCCGTTGACCTCACCCTGTTTTACAAAATAGTCAGCTGTCTTTTCGCGCAAACTGGCATCTTTTATATCAGTAAAGACGGATAGGTCGTAATCACCTACGCCTCCCTCAAGAGCAACGAGCTTTATACCATGCTTATCCCTAAAATAACCCACCAAACCTGAGATGGAGTTTTGAGCAGAATAATCGCAGTGAGCATCACGTATATGGATGATCGTCTTGCCAATATTACCTTTGGATGAATCGATCACCTCTCCAATGCTAGCGGGTAATTTTATAGAAGGGATATCGATACTGCGGCTATCGGAAGAGAGCGTCGCGGCATAAGCGTCTTCGGCTTCCGCCACCGGGCCTACAGACTGCCAGATGAACGTAAAGCTCACCATGAGCGCTATCACTTTACATACAATATGTTGTCTGAATGAAGCAATCATATCCCTGCCTTTTTAAACTTTTTTAATTACAGAACAAAAAAATTCCTGCTAGTATGGGAATACCATAATAACAGGTATTTTAACTAGCGCGTTATTGTTAAAATTAACCTTTAATCGCAACCAATCTCATCTCTATATATAAGTTTACCCTATAATAATAGTAATTCAAGGCTATGCTACCTTACTTTTTGATATCTTAATAGATGAAGCACGACTAGCATAATCCAGAGGGCACACGTATGTAAAGAGGTGGGTTTGCTAAAGGGAGGAGAAATACTCTCCATCATATGTCGCCGAAGGCGATCGTTAAGTGTCCTCCTTCGCCCTTCAACACCAGAACGATGGTAGGGCTTCGGAGGGACATTCTGCTTCGCTACAATTCCTGCGAAGCCCTACCGGCCATATCTAGCCGAAGGGCGAAGCAGAATGGTGGAGATGACCAGAGTCGAACTGGCGACCCCTTCGTTGCGAACGAAGTGCTCTTCCAACTGAGCTACATCCCCACTATTTTTAATGACGTGAAATACTATACAATATTCCGGCTTATCCAGTCAAGATAATCTCTGCTGCCTAATACAATGGGTAATGCTATTATCTCGGGAACCTCATAGCTGTGAAGTCGCTTTATTTCTGCTTCTATCTTTTTAAAGTTCGACCTTACCGTCTTCATGGTCAATAGAAGCTCGGTAGCGCTATCTATCTTTCCCCTCCACCAGAATCTTGACTCTATCTTCGGCAGTATATTGGCGCACGCTACTAACCGTTTCGCAAGAAGCCGCTCGGATATCTTACGGGCCTCTTCTTCTGATGCGCAAGTGACCATTATAACTATATAATCTTTAGCCATGGGATAATTAGTAAGGAAAAACGCATTCTTTCTGGTAGGATATGACTCTAATCTCTACGTAAGATTCTCTATCATCGGGCTGACCGCTTCCTGGATCAGCACCCAGTCCTGCTGATTATGTACGGCGAACTTCTGCTTCCTCTTCCATCCGCCTTCAGGTTTCTTCTGCCAGAGATAGAAGCAGACCTGCTTCCTGCCATAGCTTTCCAACAGGACCACCGCGGACCACCATCCAAAACGCTTATTGATAGTCTTATGATCGATAACCTTTAGCGGAGGAACTATCGGCACCTCTTCTTCATCGCGAGTAATTTTATTTTCGACCATACGCTCCCCCCTTATCTATCTCCTCAAATATACCTGAAAATCTGATCCCGACTTCTCGACTATAACATGGCCTTCTCGTGCCAGCCATCCTATACTCATAAGCACCCTGTCCCTGTCGGTATTGATAGATCCGGCAATGTCTCTTAAGGTACCCTTGCCGTGGGTGTCAAGGTAATGCCAAATATCTCCAGCTGTAATCCCTATCTCGGTGATCATTTGTTAACCCTCCCCGATTTTTCCCTCTTATTGTAACTGCCGCATAGAGGGCATACCGATATATCATCGTGCAAACTATCTATGTAATCATGAAAACATATGGAGCACTTCCAGATGAGCTCCGCATTATTGACGGATCCGGAGACGCCTCTCATCCTTCTATATCCCAATATAGCCCATGTAATAAGTATGGCTATAACAGAGAAGAGAATATAGAAGAATACCAGTGTCGCTATCTCAATCCTTATCATAATATTACCATATAATACTGCAAATACAAACAATTATTGGGAATTGCCGGGCTCCATCTTATCACCGTCAATCGCCGATATGGCGAGAGCTGTAAGCATTTCATCGGATTCAAAGGCATCGCTTGCGGCATCCGGGCCAGATTCGAAATAAACGTCAGGATAGTCCATCTGCCTTATAAGCACGGATGAATTTTCTATCTCGGAAAGATACCTCTTTTCCGGGATGGAGCGCTCATGTACGGCGGAGCTCACCCCCAGCATACTCTCTCCCAATATAGGCCCCAGGAATGATACGCTGGAGAACTTTGGCGGCTTCGTATCTTTAGGCACCACCACTACGGTCAAGGCCGAAAGCCAGAACAGATGCCATACAGCCGAAAATAGAATTGCCGATAAAAGTACGCGGTCTCTTCTCATCTTATTGATTTGTCGCTATGTTGATCTGCGAAACGCCTTCTCTCCTGCATGCATCCCATATCTCTACTATCCGGCCCAGCGGAGCGCGGCTATCGGCCTTTATCAACAGCCCCATCTTCTCCTTTGCCAATACCTTTAAGCGTGATGCAAGTTCTTCGGTAGTGACCTGCTTATCCTCCAGATATATCTTGTCATCCCTGGTCACGGTGACTGTGACATTATCCAGTTGCATGACTTCACTCGTCACTGCTTTCGGAAGACTGACCTTTATGCCCGGCTGGAATATAAAACTCGATGTAAATAGAAAGAATATGAAGAGCAGGAAGAAGATGTTTACCATCGGCGTGAGGTCTATCATGCCCTTCTCTATCTTAAGCCGTCTCTTAAACTTCATATGTATCCCTTCTCGACGATAAGAGATTGACGAGATCGGTAGCGCTCCTCTCCATATCATAAGCCAGGCTATCCACCTGATTCACGAGATAGTTATAAGCGACGTAGGTGGGTATAGCTACCAATAATCCCGCCAGCGTGGCAAGTAGCGACTCCCAGATCCCAGCGGCCAGATCCCCGGGATTTACCGGTGTCATTGTCGCCGCCTTGTTCTGTATTACCTGGAACGCTTTGATCATGCCGCTCACCGTACCGAGCAATCCTAATAGAGGCGCGATATGCGCTATAGTTGCCAGTATGGGAAGATGTTTCTCCATGCGCGGTATCTCAAGCTGGGCAGCCTCGTCTATAGCCTCCTTTATCTCGGGCTTCGACCTATCGTGCTTCAGTATCCCGGCCTTGATGATATGGGCGATCGGCCCGGGCGTCTTATTGCACATCTCTATGGACTCTATAACTTTATTGTGTTTAAGGAAATTTATGATATCGTCCATGAACTTCTGCGAATCGATCCTCGCCCTGTTCAGGTTATAGATCCTCTCTATTATTATGGCCAGCGATATGACCGACAGTATCATTATCAGGTACATGACCGGCCCGCCCTTTTGTATCAAATCCCACATGGCTACCTCCTCTTTAGTTCTTCCGCTCTTTTATTCAATCTTGCCGCATCGTCGGGCATCTTCCATTTTTCAAAATTTTGGGCAGCGCTTGATAGTATAGCGGCGGATTGGCTTAACGCATCAGGCCTGAATTTAGAATCGGGATAATTTTTCAGGAAAGCGTCAAAACTATCCACGGCTTCCATGTCCTTATTCATCCTGTAATAACACCACCCAGTCTGATATTGCGCGTGCTCCGCTATGGGTCTATCGGCAGAGCTCTTTACTATCTCCCTGAATATCTCCAGCGCCTCATCATACTTATTCATATTATACAGAGAGTTGGCAAGATAAAATCTGGCTGCATCACCCGGCAGTTTTCCGAACTCTTCAGCCGCGCGTATAAAATCTTCCTTGCTAAAGTATGCCAGTGCCAATTTAAACATTATCTTTTCTTTTAAGAAAGACCCCGGAAATAGAGTGACGGCGCTCTGGAACGAAATGATCGCGCGGTCATACTTCTTTTGGGCCAGGAATATATTGCCGACGCTAAATTGTGCGTAGTCGGCCGACGGGCTGTCCGCATAAAAGTTTAGCACCGCATCGAATCTCTCCATGGCTTTATCAAGATCGCCGGCTTCGAAGTATATATCGCCCGCCTTGCATAACGCGCTTGAGGCTAATTTCTCGTTCTTTAGATGCTTTATCGCCGTTTCCAAATAGCCCAGCGCTTCTTTGTCATTACCTCTTTTACTATAGGCCAATCCCAGTTCATAATATAATTTCCCGGTCTTATCCGCAGTAAAACTATCGATCCCCGCAAGACAGGTCTCTTCAGCTTCCTTATACCTCTTCTCTCCATTCAGTATCTTTGCTTTTATATAAGATGCTTCTATATGCGCATCACTCTTCGGGAATCTCGCTGCGATATCATCGCAAACCTTAAGAGCGTCCTGAGCCATGCCCTTCATCTGATAATTGATGGCCATACCGACAAGCGAATTGCTTATCAAAAAAACATTCTTTGAATTTTTAACGCATTCGGCGAACCTTTTAAGGCTTTCATCATAATTATTCACATTGAAATAACCCTGCGCGGTCCTGTATAAAGCGAACGCGTACCATTTGGCCCCTGGCGATATCGACATGGCTCTGTTGAAATAACCTATCGAGTCACTATATTTACCCTGCTTGGATCCTGCGTCTCCCATAAGATAATAGCTTTCGGCTATTCTCTCCGAAAGAGGATACTTTTCTATGTAATCGTTGAGGGACCTTTCGGCTTCCCGGTACCTGCCCAGAAGATATTCGCACTCACCTATCTTGAACATCGACTCCATGCCTATCTTTTCGAAATTGTATTTCGAGACGACCTCCCCGAAAGCCATTATGGCATCCTCCAGGAACCCGAGCTTATAATAGGCCCATGCCTTTGAATATGCGGCGTAGCCGGAATATTTTGACGCCGGATAGTCGTCCAATATCTTCTGATACGACCCAAGGGCCTTCTCGTAATCCTGCCCCTTAAAATATATGTCGCCCATCCAGTATATGGCGCTGTCCTCAAATCCGCTTGCATTTGGCGCATTCAATACTATATCGAATTCATTGTATGATCTCTTAAGCTCGTTCTGGTAGTAGAGGGAGCGCGCCATAAGAAGATGGGCTTCATAAAGGTGCGTCGTCGCCGGGTAGGCGTGCAGAAAATCCTCGAGGTTCTCCTGGGCAAGCGCGTAGAAGCCGTCGCTAAAGGCTTTCTTCGCGAACGTGAACTCAGCCTCTTCGCCGCTTTGAGCGAAACAGAGAGAGGAAAAGAGAAACAAGAAAAATACAGCTGTTACAATGTCATTCCCGAATGCTTTAATCGGGAATCCACAAACAAAATTTACTATAGATTCCCGCTTTCGCGGGAATGACATTATTCTGAGCTTCAATTTCACTTTAAGACCTCTTTTAAATATTGCCCGGTGTATGACTTTTTATTTTTAACGATCTCCTCCGGAGTGCCTGCCGCTACGACTTCTCCCCCGCCATCGCCGCCGTCGGGTCCGAGATCTATTATATAGTCGGCGGTCTTTACCACATCGAGGTTGTGCTCTATGACGAGCACGGTATTCCCCTGATCGACAAGCGCATGAAGGACCTCCAATAGCTTGCTTATGTCCGCAAAATGGAGACCCGTGGTGGGCTCATCCAGTATGTAGAAAGTCCTGCCGGTGGACGTCTTCGCCAGTTCGGTGGCGAGCTTTATCCTCTGCGCCTCGCCGCCCGAAAGGGTCGTGGCGGATTGGCCCAACTTTACGTAGCCCAAGCCTACGTCATTGAGCGTCTTTAACTTATTTCTTACGGATGGTATATTTGTAAATAGAACGAGCGCATCCTCGACCGACATATCGAGCGCGTCGGCTATCGAGCGGCCTTTATACTTTACATCGAGCGTCTGTTCGTTGAACCTCTTTCCTTTACATACCTCGCACTGCACGTATATATCGGGCAAAAAATGCATCTCTATCTTCTTTATGCCGTCCCCCGTGCAGGCTTCGCACCGACCGCCCTTGACATTAAAACTGAACCTTCCCGGCTTATAGCCGCGGACTTTAGCGTCGGGGAGTTTAGCGAACATGTCCCTGATGGGCGCGAATGCGCCCGTGTATGTAGCGGGATTCGAGCGCGGAGTCCTTCCTATGGGCGACTGGTCTATCACTATCACCTTGTCTATAAACTCTATTCCCTCTATCTTTTCATGGGCTCCAGGCTTCTCCTTGGACCTGTATAGCCTCTTGGCCAGCGTTTTGAACAATATCTCGTCCACCAAAGTGCTCTTGCCCGACCCCGACACTCCCGTAACGCACACAAAACGCCCGAGGGGTATCTCAACGGTTATGTCTTTCAGGTTATGTTCGCGGGCGCCTATTATTTTAAGCTTCTTCTGTTTTGCATAAGGCTTTCTCGTCTGGGGTATCTTGATCTTGAGCTCCCCTCTTAAGTATTTTCCGGTTAGTGACTCCGCGGAATCGAGCACATCTTTAAGCGTCCCGCTGACAAGCACCCTACCGCCATGCTCCCCGGCGCCGGGCCCAAGATCTATGATGTGGTCGGCCTTCCTTATCGTGGCCTCATCATGCTCCACAACGATCAGAGTATTGCCAAGGCCCTTCAGCGTTATAAGAGTGTCCAGAAGCTTCGAATTGTCTTTCTGGTGCAGCCCAATACTGGGCTCATCCAGGATATAGATCACTCCGACTAAGCCCGAACCTATCTGCGTAGCCAATCTTATACGCTGCGCTTCACCGCCGGATAGAGTGAAACTGCGCCTGTCAAGCGTAAGATAATCAAGGCCTACATTTATCATGAACTGCAAGCGCGCATTGATCTCTTTCAACACCTGATGAGCGATGGTGGTTTGGGCCTTTGTAAGTTTAAGTCCGGATAAAAATTCTCTCATAGCTTTTATCGATAGACCGGAGACCTCGGCTATGTTTCTGCCATCTATAGTGACCGAGAGGCTCTCTTTCTTTAGCCTCATACCGTTACATTCGGGACAGGGCTGAACGGACATGTACTTATTTATCTCGGTCTTTATGAATTCGCTCTCAGTTTCGCGGAATCGCCTCTCCAGGTTCGGTACGACGCCTTCAAAACTGCCCCACTTCTTTTCAGCCTCTCCATAAAGGACTAATTTTTTAATATCCTTAGGGAGGTCCTTAAAAGGCGTCTCCACATCGAATCCGTATTCTCGGGCGGCGGAACGTAAAAGGCGCCTGTAATAAAGGTACAGCCCCTTGCCCCCGCGCCTCCATGCATCGACGGCGCTTATGACCGGCCTTGACTTGTCCGATATGACAAGTTCGGGATCTATCTCCATCTTATTTCCGAGTCCGTCGCATACGGGGCACGCTCCGTACGGCGAATTGAACGAAAATATCCTCGGCGCTATCTCGCCTAAACTGATACCGCAGCCTATGCACGCATAGAGCTCGCTGTATAAAGTGTCTTTGTCCGCGCTTACTATTATCAGGCCTTTACCTATCTCAAGGGCGGTCTCTACGGAATCTGTCAGGCGCTTACGGACCTCGTCGCCTTTTAAAACGATCCTGTCGACCACTATCTCGATATTGTGCGTCTTATTTTTATCCGGGGTAACGGATCTTTCGAGCTCATGGATGGTGCCGTCGATCCTGACCCTTACGAATCCATCCTTCTTCGCCTTTTGGAGAATATCTTTATGCTCTCCTTTTCTTCCTTTTACTACAGGGGCCAGGATAATTATCTTAGAATCCTGAGGCAGGCGCATCACCTGGGCGACTATCTCCTGCGAAGTCTGACGGGTTATAGGTTTTTTACATTTGGGGCAATGCGGAGTGCCGATAGAGGCGAATAAGAGCCTTAAATAGTCGTAGATCTCGGTCTGAGTGCCCACCGTGGAACGCGGGTTGGATCCCGCAGTCCTCTGTTCTATGCTTATAGCGGGCGACAGGCCCTCTATATACTCGACGTCGGGTTTTTGGAGCTGCTCTAAGAATTGACGGGCGTAACTTGAGAGGCTTTCGACATAACGGCGCTGCCCCTCGGCATATATAGTATCGAATGCTAAAGAAGATTTTCCGGAGCCGGAAAGGCCCGTTATCACTACAAGTTTATCGCGAGGGATATCGAGGTCGATATTCTTAAGATTGTGCTCTTTCGCGCCTCTTATCGTTATAGAATCTCTTACCATATGTATTATTAAAATCAGGGACAGGTACCACCAAAATGATACCTGTCCCCGTTTTTTGTTATTACCTCTTTTTCTTCTTACCGCCTCTCAACATCTTGGCGCATGATACATCGCCTGCCTTATCGATGAAATAGAGACAGCCCTTCTCTTTCTTTACGCCGGGTTTAGCGATAACTTTACCGCCGCCGCCCTTAGACTTGCCTCTCGCCATCTTCGTCTCGACGACATTGCCCTTCTTATCGACGTAATAGAGATATCCCTTTTTCCTCTTTATCCCTACCTTCGCAACCTTCTTGTGTGCCATTAAATTCACCTCCCTTCACATTATATTTATAATCAACTTCTTTTATCTGCGTGTACTCCTTGTTCACCCTGCCTATGGACCTGAAGAGGTTCATCTTCGCATAGGCACAGTCTTTTTCAACTTCCCCTATAAAATCTTTCATCATTCGCCTCTTCGACGTCTCGGCATTGGGACACCTGCAGAGCTGGCTCGGGAATTTAGATTCCTTGGCGAACTTTTTTATGACATCCTCTTCCACATAGCAGAGCGGTCTTATTATGACGATCTTTCCCTTAAAGAGTTCCTGCCGCGGGTTCATGGCTGAGAACTCCCCGTGATAGAACATATTAAGGAGAAGCGTCTCCGTTATATCATCCATATGGTGGCCAAAAGCTATCTTTGTGCAGCCAAGCTTATCGGCAAGCTCAAAGAGCGCCTTGCGCCTGTTCCATGAGCACCAAAAACACGACGTCGCCTTCTTCTTGTCCTTGACTTTTATCTTCTCAAATCTGTACGGAATATTATAGGATTCGAATATCTTCTTTAATTCCTTTGTATGGACACATCCGGCGCACCTGAAGTCGGTCTCTATATGCACCGCGAAGAGCTTATAATCTACCGGCGCCCATTTACGCCTCTCGTTCAACAATTTCAACATGGTCAGGCTGTCTTTGCCTCCGGATACAGCCACAAGGATATTATCCTTATCCCTTATAAGATCGTAATCGGCAATGGCCTTGCCTATCCTGTTAGATATATATCTGCCCGTATTTGTCAGGTCTCTCATTATCTATGTTCCGATCCGTACACTTTTAACAATACCTTTTAGTGTGGCTATGGCCGAATATACAGCAAGCTGGCTCGTCTTCGGATTGACTTTCGACGGGAGATTCTCGGTTCTCGTAATGATATTGCCTGACTCGCCTTTTATCTCAACCTCATGGATATTCTTTGTATAGTCGGGCGATGTGACTATCCTTACGCGCGTATTAGCTGCGCCAAGCCCGGCAACGCTTAAGACTGCCGCTACATTTACATTCTGCGGGAATCCTTTGACCGCATCAGAAGCAGTGCCATCAAATATAACGGTCTCCTCTTTTATAGAGGAGAGATCTATATTGTTACTTATTATGTAAGGTGCTCCGGCCAGTCCTTTTGGGGGTTTTCGCGTGGTAAGCGTTACCGAATCTATCTTTCCTACCGAAGCGGATTTTAACCCGTCGATACCGCACAATGCTCCGCTGGGCAGATAGACTTTGATCCGTGCTTTTTCGGCCTTATCCAATAGGCCTTCGTTGCCGAGAAGACCGCCGATACTCATTATCAGTACGTCTTTCTTGCCGGTGATCGCTTTTTTTAATATATCTGCCGAGATCTTGGCTCCCGCCGCTTCTACTATAAGGCCTGATCTTTTTATAAGATCATCAAGTTTTAAAACGGGCGTCTTCTCTTTGAGAGACTTCTGCAAGCCAAGCGCTTTCTCTTCGATGAGATCGCATATTCCCACGAGATCTACCGAGCTCTTCAACGTAGTTTGACAGGCACGCGCCATCTCAGACCCTATCGTCCCGCACCCGACAATACCCACTTTTATCTTCTTCATTTATTGTGGTTTCAATATCCCGATATAGCCGCGCTCTTCTTTTCGCCGGTGACACGCAGCATCTTCTCCAAAGTCTTCAGTGCCCTCTCTCTTACCTCAGGCGCGACCTTCACTTCATAGACCATCTTTTCAAGGCTATGCGCCACCCATCCGAGAGTGATCAATTTCATATTGGCGCATACCAGGTTCTGCGTCGGTAGATAGAACTTCTTATCCGGATTCTCTTTCTGTAGCTTGTATAACATCCCGGCCTCTGTGCCGATTATAAACTCTTTGGTGCTTGACTGCTTCACATATGTGAACATCCCGCCGGTAGAGCAGATATGGTCGGCAAGCGCCAGGACTTCCGGATTACATTCGGGATGAGCTATAAACTCAGCCGCATGGTGGAGCTTCTTCGTCCTGATAACGTCCTCTTCCTGCACCCTGATGTGCGTCGGACAGAAGCCCTCCCATAATATTATCTCTTTATCCTTAACCTGACTTTGGACGTATCTACCCAGATTCTTATCCGGGACGAATATTATCTTCTTCTCTTTTAGGGATCTTACGACCTCGACCGCGTTGCTTGAGGTGCACGCTATATCGCTTTCGGCTTTTACTTCGGCGCTCGTATTTACGTAGCAGACTATAGCGGCACCCGGATGGTGTTTTTTGGCGGCGCGCAGCTTCTCAGGGGTCACCATGTCGGCCAGCGGGCAGCCGGCCTCTACTACAGGCAATAGTACCGTCTTGCCAGGATTCAATATTGAAGCGCTCTCCGCCATGAAATGAACGCCGCAGAATACTATTACATCGGCATCCGTCCTTACCGCGGCCTGAGCCAGAGCGAGAGAATCGCCGCTTATATCCGCTATATCCTGTACTTCGTCGCGCTGATAATTATGAGTAATTATGACGGCGTTTCGTTTCTTCTTTAATTTCTCTATCTTCTTCTTTAGCGCTTCGTTATACTTTATATCGTCCTTATCCTGCATATGCGTGGTCATCTACTTCACCGTGATTGTTATGTTGTCAATAAGCCGCGTGCTTGAGAAAAATACGGCGACCGCTAATGCGATCTCACCGGTTATCGTCTTTATATCCTTTAATTCCCTGGTATCTACCAGCTTTACATATTCCACCCTGGCAGACTGTTTGGCTTTTATCATATCCTCCACAGCCTTTATGACCTTCCTCGCATCCCGCTCACCGTTCTTTATCAGCATCTCGGCATTTTTAAGGGACTGGTGGAGAACGACGGCGTCCTTTCTCTCGGCATCGCTCAGATAGATATTTCTGGAGCTCATGGCAAGGCCGTCATCATCCCTGACTATCGGGATTATCTTCACCTCTATATCCATATTGAGGTCGGAAGCCATCTTCTTTATAATAAGGGCCTGCTGCATGTCCTTCTGTCCGAAATATGCGACATCCGGTCTTACTATATTGAACAACTTTGTCACTATAGTAGCAACGCCCCTGAAATGTCCCGGACGCGACTCGCCGCAGAGGTTACCGGTCAACTTCTCCACAGTAACGTAAGTGGCATAGCCTTCCGGATATATATCTTTAAGAGAGGGGTAGAATATGACATCTACACCCGCTTCGCGCGCCATCTCTTCATCATGTTTCAGGTCTCTTGGGTATTTCTCGAAATCTTCTTTAGGTCCGAACTGGAGGGGGTTTATGAATACGCTCATGACTACGACATCGGTATGTTTCTTAGCCGCCTTGACGAGGCTCAAATGCCCTTCGTGCAGATAACCCATCGTGGGAACGAGGCCGATGGACTTG
Source organism: uncultured Planctomycetia bacterium (assembly GCA_964450115.1). GTDB lineage: Bacteria > Omnitrophota > Gorgyraeia > 2-01-FULL-45-10 > 2-01-FULL-45-10 > 2-01-FULL-45-10. The sequence goes on along the minus strand of CAYVCD010000003.1, from coordinate 8,199 downwards.
CCCTCTTTCTTCATTATCTTTACGAACGTCGACATCCTCGAGATATTTTCTATGGTCTTCACTTTAAGCTTTTCCCAACTCTCTTAAGCCCTTCAAAACAAACTCCCTGTCGGCTATCCCCGGATGCGGGATCACAATACCTTCTTCGTTAACGCTCTCGTCGCCGTAATAAAGAATGTCCAGATCGATCGTCCTCGGAGCGTTCTTTATAGTCCTCTTGCGCCCCAGACCTTCCTCTATCCTGTTCAGCTCTTTCAGCAGAGCTTTCGGGCCTATCTCTGTCTCTATTTCAATGACGCCGTTCAAGTACCTGCCCTGCGGGATATCGCTCACCGGCAGAGTCTCGTATATCGATGAGACTCTTGTTACCTTGACCCCCCGCACCTTCTTGAGCTCTTCTATCGAGCTATCTATAAATTTCCGTCTGTCGCCTATATTAGAGCCGACGCCGATGTAACAGGTCGCCATCTAAGCCAGTCTTTTTCTGATACGCTCGATCGCTTCTTTGATCTTCTTCTTATCTACAGTAACGACCATACGTATATATCCTTCACCGTGTTCACCGAACCCGTTGCCGGGAGTAGCCACTATGTCGCACTTTTCGAGCAATGTCTTCGCGAAGGTCGCGGACGTATAACGCGGCGGCACCTTTACCCATATGTAGAAAGTCGCCTTCGGCTTTTCCACATGCAGGCCTAATGAGTTAAGGCCATCCACCAGGATATCGCGCCTTTCCTGATATATCTTTATCACCGACTTAATATGCTTATCATAGTTTTCCAGCGCTACGACCCCCGCCCTCTGTATGGCCGAGAATATACCGGAGTCGATATTGCTCTTCACCTTTGCCAGTCCCTCTATTATTGAGGCATTGCCGCAGGCAAATCCTATTCTCCATCCCGTCATGTTGAATGTCTTCGAAAGCGAATGGAACTCCACCGCCACGTCCCTGGCGCCATCCACTTCAAATATGCTCGGAGCTTTGTAGCCGTCGAATGTTATCTCCGAGTAGGCTGTGTCGCTGCATACTAAAAGATTGTGCTTCTTCGCGAAATCCACGACGTCTTTCAGGAACCTCTTATCGCAAACGGCGGAAGTTGGATTATTAGGATAATTTATAAATACCATCTTCGCCTTATGGAGAAGATGGTGATTTATAGCCTTTAGATCGGGCAGGAACTTGTTCTTTTCGAGAAGAGGCATATAGATTATCTCGCCTCCGGCAAATATAGTTCCTGAGCGGTAAGGCGGATAACATGGGTCGGGCACCAATACAGCATCGCCCGGATTTATGAACGCCAGCGGTATATGCGCTATGCCCTCTTTCGAACCTATTAATGGATATATTTCCGTATCGGGATCGAATTCTACCCCGAATCGCTTCAAGAGCCACTTTGCGGCGGCAGATCTAAACTCCGGTATGCCCTGGTCTAGCGAATATCTGTGCGTTGTCGGATCTTTAGCCGCCTTTGCCAGCGCATTGATTATGAACTTCGGCGTCGGTATGTCGGGATCCCCTACGCCCAGATCTATTATGTCGCGCCCCTCTTCACGCGCCTTCTTCTTCGCCTTATCTATCTCTACGAAGAGATACGGCGGCAGCTTCTTCAACCTATCTGATTTCTCAAAGTTCATGACTTACTCCATTACGTTATTTAGCTTTATCGATCTTAAATAATTTTTTCAGACCCAGCTGTTGCGCCCTAAAAACATCCGAATTCAGTATCTCCTGTATATATTCCACCGACCATATTTTTGAGAGTCCGGTGTTCTCTTCAAATACTATGCGGGGCCTTTTGGTCTGTACGCTTACGGCCACCTCCTGATATGCTATATAATTTCCTACCATCCCTATAAAAGTACCGTCCAGGTTACCTCCCCCTATTAAAAAGGATGGATCATCGAATCTCGAAGGTGACGGCTTAAGGAAGACAGGGCTGCCGCTATTGCCCGGAAAAGCTGACGCGTTTATATAAAATGTCTTATCGCTATTGACCAAGCTGATCGTGCCGGTCTTAAAGACCGGCGAGATCTTTGTTGTCATATCTATCCCGGGTTGAAATGATATGAAAAAGATATCATAAAGCTCGAAAATCCTATCCGATTTTGTGAATAATTCTTCGGGGACGACCCTCACATCATCATTTGCCATATCGAGCGGCCATGGGATTATGGCGATGTCGACATCCGGATTACTATGAAATACCCAGTCGACTTTAAAATTTTTCTTTATCTCTTCGATCTTTCTGAAATTTATATTGCCCTTTTTCGCGTTCAAAAACACGAACATCCCGCCGTCCCTGAGCGCGCCCGTATCCGGATCCTTTATGATATGTTTTGCCGTTACCAGATAATAGATCTCCTGGATCTTGACCAAAAACCCCGTACCATATAGATTGATACTCTTGTTATGAGTACTCCTGTCTTCAACTACATCACCCAGGAAGACGACCGTCTTTTTGATGTCTATCAGTAGATTTTTCATATTCATCACACCGGCCTCTTTGGCTGGTTCAGCAGCATACAAAAGAGAAGAGAGTAAAAGAGTATGAATCATTACCAACAATATCGTATATCGTTTATTAAAAATCATGTCGATAACCCGCCCCCTTCCTTTTATCTTAAATAGCCAGGACTTCCTTCATAGTAAACAGGCCGTGCTTCTTGCCAACAACAAACTTCGCGGCCTTGAGAGCGCCCTTCGCGAATATGTCACGGGTCTTGGCGCTATGCGTGATCTCGATAAGGTCCACATCGCTCTCAAAAGCGATCGTGTGTTCGCCTACTATATCGCCTTCCCTGACGGAGCTTATCGCAACATCGATATCGGGACCCATTATGCTTTTCGCTATTCGTTCCATCTCTTTAGCCGTTCCGCTCGGAGAGTCCTTCTTCTCCGAGTGATGGGCCTCAAGTATGCTTATCTCATATTCTTTTCCTAAAACTTTTGACGCATCCTCGATCAGTTTGAATAGTAGATTCACGCCCGTAGACATATTCGCGGATAATACTATAGGAATATGGCTTGAGGCTTCTTTTATCTTGGACTTATCCTCTTCGGATAACCCGGTAGTACCTATGACCATCGGCTTCTTCAGTTTTTCACATAACGCCAGATGCTCCATAGTGGCCTTCGGAGATGTGAAATCTATCAGACATTCGCAAGCCGTGATACCAAGCTCTGCGTTACCATCGAGGTCAAATCCTGCAGCCACTTCCAACCCGGGGTCTTCTTTGGCAAGCTCTATTATACGAGAACCCATCTTGCCTTCCGAGCCGCTTACACAAATCTTGGTCATTGTAAAACTCCTCTCTATATAAGCTTGTAGTCCTTCAAAGCCTTCACGAGCTTCTCCTTATTCTCCGGCATCATCTCGCATAGCGGCAATCGTATCTCGGGGTCTATCATCTTCATCAGGGCCATGGCGGTCTTTACGGGTATCGGATTGGTCTCGACAAACATCGCCTTGATGAGATCGAGCATCTTATAGTGCAGTTCTTCTGCCTTCTTCATATCTCCCTTTTCGAACGCCCGGCACATATCGGCCACATCGCGCGGTATTATGTTCGCCACAACGGATATTATCCCGACACCGCCTATAGACATCACCGGAAGCGTCAACGCGTCATCTCCTGAGATAAGCAGGAAATCCTTCGGCACTAACTTTCTGATCCTGGACATCTGCTCCAGGCTGCCGCTGGCCTCCTTCACTCCAATGATATTCTTCACCTCGGCCAGCTTTACGAATGTCTCGGGCTCAATATTTACACCGGTCCTCGAAGCTATGTTGTATAAGATTATGGGGATATCGACCGCCTCGGCGATCGCCTTAAAGTGCAGGTAGAGGCCTTTCTGCGTAGGACGGTTATAATAAGGGCTCACCTGTAGAGATGCCTTGGCTCCGGCCCTTAAAGCATGCTTCGTCAGCGCAATAGCCTCTTCCGTAGAATTTGAGCCTGTGCCGGCGATGACCGGTATCCTGCCCTTAGCGAACTCTATCGTCAGCTCTATGACCTTATCGTGCTCTTCATAGTTGAGCGTCGCGGATTCACCCGTAGTGCCGCATGGCACAAGAGCGGTCGTGCCATTCTTAATATGGAACTCCACGAGCTCTCCAAGAGCCTTCTCATCGATCTTACCGTTCTTGAACGGCGTAACAAGAGCAACCATCGATCCTTTAAACATTTTCGATCTCCCCTTCGTAGACTAATTTTGCTTTGCCTTCCAGATATACGTTCTTAAAGTTCCCTTCTTTATATTCAAAATATACTTTTAATACCTCGCCCGATCTCGTCTCCACGGTGATTGGAGAGAGCAGCTTCTCTGCCTCGGCCGATATTATGGCGCTTGCCACGGCACCCGTGCCGCAGGCGAGAGTCTCATTCTCGACGCCTCTCTCATAGGTCCTGACCGCTATCTTATTACTCTTCTTATCCGCGATCTTGACGAAGTCCACATTTGCGCCGTAGGGCGAGAACTCTTCATGGTATCTCATCTTGGGGCCGAGGTTCTTTACCTCGACCGACTCGAGATCATCTACGAAATGTATGACGTGCGGAACTCCCGTATTGGCAAAATTTACTTTGTAAGGGCACTCGTGTATCATCAAGCAAAGGTTCCATTGTATATCCTTTGGGTCCGTAAGTTTCACTTTGACGATCTCGCCTTTAACATTCGCGTTCAGGATACCGGCCATAGTCTCTATCTTCATGTCGGCAGGCGCTATTTTTTTGGCAAACGCGTAAAGTGCGGCACAGCGCGAGCCGTTGCCGCACATCTCGGCCTCACTGCCATCGGAATTGAATATGCGCATCTTGAGATCTGCTGAGCTCGACTTTTCCACAAGGAGAAGGCCGTCCGCGCCCACCCCGTAAAATCTGTCGCAAAGCTTCTTCGCTATTTTGGCCGGATCGCTCTTCAGGACAAGACTGCGATTATCGACGATGATAAAATCATTGCCGGTGGCTACGCTCTTGGTGAATTTGATCACTTTAACTCTTTCGGTATCGACTCTCCGCGGACTAGATCGGCATAACCTTCCTGCCGCCTTATAATATGCACCTTACTGTTGATGACCATCGCTTCCGCAGCGCGCGGCCGGGAATTATAATTGCTCGACATGGTAAAACCATAGGCTCCGGCGCCCATAACAGCGAGAAGATCGCCCTTATGCATCATCGGCAGGAGCCTGTCCTTGCCCAGAAAATCTCCGGATTCGCATATGGGCCCTACGATATCTACCTTGTCGCATGTCTGAGAGCTGTCCTGCTCTACTTTCACGGGCACTATCTTGTGATACGCCGTGTAAAGGCTCGGACGTATAAGGTCGCTCATGCCGCCGTCCACTACAACAAATGTATTCCTCGGGGTTATCTTTGTATATAGGACCTTCGTAACAAGGATGCCGCTATTCCCCGATATAAAACGTCCTGGCTCCAGTATTATCTTGAGACGCGTCTTTTTCAGTATCGGCAGTATCCTCTTCGCGAAGTTCTTTGCCGTCTGCGGATTCTCTATCGAGTATATTATGCCTAAGCCGCCGCCGATATTGAAATGATCCACCTCTATATTGTACTTTTTCAAGAAAGCCAATACCTTCTTTATTGCCTCTTCGAAAGGATCTGAGTCCACTATCTGAGAGCCTATATGTATGTGGACTCCCCTTATATTAAGATCGGGATATCTCCACTGTGAGTTGAATATCTTATGTACCGTTTCAAAATCAAGCCCGAATTTTGAGTCGCCCTTCCCGGTAGCTATGTGAGAGTGCGTCTTGGGCACTACGTCGGGATTTATGCGTATGGCGATATTTACACGCTTCTTGAGAGATGCTGCTATATTCTGTATTGTCTCCAGCTCTTCTTCGGATTCGACATTAAAGAAGAGGATGCCGAACTTTATCGCATCCATGATCTCATCCGGTCTCTTGCCTACACCGGCATAGACTATTTTTTTCGGATCGGCCCCGGCAAGCCGTGCCCTGTATAGCTCTCCGCCCGAGACGATATCGAGCCCGGCGCCGTTCTTTACTAGCGCGCGTAGCATGGCTATGTTGGAATTACTCTTTACCGAGAAGCATATCAGCGGACTTATGGCGCTGAAGGCCACCTTTAACTTCCTGTAATGGTCGATAAGCGTCTTGTAACTGTAGAGATAAAAAGGAGTCGTGACCTTCTTGGCTATTGTCGATATCTTTATATCTTCGCAGTAAAGCTCGTTATCCTTGAACGTAAATTCATGCATTATCTCTTCACCGATCTCTTTGAATCGACCGAAACTTTCGGATCGAACAATCTGATCATCTCCTTACTTTTAAACTTGTCTGAAAATCTGGAAAGCTCATGAGTAGTCATACTCTTTATCTCGATCCCGTTATCGATCGAGTACTTTACAAGCTTGCCCACTATAGCGTGAGCCGTCTTGAAAGCAACCCCCTTATCGACAAGATAGTAGACGATATCGGTCGCGTACAGAGATTCGTCATCCAGCTGCGACTCTATCTTCTCTTTGTTGAACTTAAGCGTCTTGACAAGCCCTTTTAATACCTCTAGCTCTTTTATAACCGTGCTGAATGAGTCGAAGAGAGGCTCCTTATCAAGCTGCATATCCCTGTTATAGGATAGTGGCAGGCCTTTTATGACCACTAAAAACCCCATGCGATTTCCGTACAGTCTGCCGGCGCTTCCTCTTATCATTTCCAGCGCGTCGGCATTCTTCTTATGCGGCATCAGAGAGCTGCCCGTGCAGAAAGCTTCATCTATATCTACAAAGTCGAACTCTTTTGTAGACCATATTATAAGGTCCTCGGCAAACCTGGACAGGTGCGTCGCTATGATGGCTGTGACGTTCAGCGCCTCCGCCACAAAGCTTCTATCGCTTACCGTATATATTGAGTTCTTCGTCGGCTCCAACTTCAGCCCGGTCGGCTTTATGCCCAGTTTCTTAGCATATTTATCCATCGATACGTTATAGTGTTTTGCCTGTATGGGCGTTCCGGCCAGCGCGCCGGCGCCCATGGTAAGCTTTATGTCCTTTGCGGCTATTCTTACCTTATCGATGCTTGCCTCAAGCATAATGACATAAGCCCCGAGATGATCTTTCAGATATACGGGCTGCGCATGCTGCATATGAGTAAAACCGGGCATTATAATGTCGCTGTTGGCCTTCGCCAGAGACTTTAACGCAGCGATCACGCCTTCACCCAGCGCGGCGACTTCCGTCAATTTATCTATACAGTATACTTTTGTCGCGAATACAACCTGGTCATTTCTTGACCGGGCCGTATGAAGTTTAAGCGCAAGATCACCTATCTTCTTCTCGAGCGAATCCTGTATCTGGCTGTGGACATCCTCATAAGAGAGGTCCGGAGAAAAATTGCCGCCGCCTATCTTTAAAAGGGCGGACTGGATCTTCGATACTTCTTTTGGCTTAAGATAGCCGGCCTTGCCAAGTATCTCCACGTGGACGATCGAGCCTAAGATGTCGTATTTCGCCAACTTATAGTCATACTGTATGGATCTGGTGAACTCTTCCACCGACGGATCCGTCGGCTTTGCGAATCTTCCACCCCATAGCTTCTTACCCATTATATACCTCTCCCTTTATATGGCAGTCCCCACAACTCTATAAAGCCCTTGGCCAGCGACTGATCGAACTTGTCGCCCTTCTCGTATGTCGCGAGATCCTTCTTATAGAGAGAATTCGGCGATCTTCTGCCCACCACAGAGCAATTCCCTTTGTGCAGTTTCAGCTTCACAGTGCCATTGACATATTTTTGCGTCTCATCAATGAACTTATCGAGCGCTTTCTTTAACGGTGTATACCATAACCCGTAGTATACGAGCTCGGCATATTTTAAAGCTACGGTATCCTTGTAATGCATAAGCTCCCTATCCAAGACAAGGCTCTCCAGAGCTTTGTGCGCCGCATAAAGCACAGTGCCCGCCGGAGCCTCATATATCTCCCTGGACTTTATCCCTACGAGCCTGTTCTCTATCATATCGCTTCTTCCGACGCCGGCGTCCCCGGCGGTCTTCGCTAGCTTCCGGATAAGGCTTACTCCGTCCATCGACTTGCCATTCAACTTCACAGGAATACCATGCTTAAACTCAACCTCGACATAGCAAGGCTTCGCCGTACAGCCGTCTATTCCTTTCGTAAGCTGATATGTATCTTCGTCAGGCTCGTAATAAGGATCC
>CAYVCD010000002.1:0-53652 GCA_964450115.1 uncultured Planctomycetia bacterium | reverse complement strand
AATATCTCTATGACCCTGCCGCGCGGCACTCCACCCACCCCGAGAGCCAGATCTATCGCGATCGAACCTGTCGGTATGGTAGGCACGTCCACCTTGAAATCCTGTCCCAGTGTCATTATGGCCCCCTTGCCGAACTGCTTTTCTATATGCTCCAAAGCAGCATCGAGCGCCTTTGTCTTCTGCTCCTGCGTAATATCTTTGCGTTCCCTTATCTCTACTCTTACCTCTTCCTTATCTTTTGTCTTAAACTTTGCCATTTCGCCTCTCCTTATTTTAGACTGTTCACAAAGCTCTATATACTATAATTATGCTATTTGAAGCACTATATTATACATGCGTATCCTCCTTCCTGTAAAGCGATTTTCGGCTTAATCATGATGGAACCCTATCCTGCGCTTCGGCGGTTCTGGAGGGGGCTCTAAAAGCTTTTTAATAGCCTCAAAAACTACTCCAAATTGCGCATCATACTTATCCTCCATTTCATCGATTTTACGTTTTAACCCACTATATGTTGTAGCCAGTCTTCTAATGCTTACAAATGCGCGCATAATCTGAACATTCACTAATACGGCACGTTCGCTGTTTAGTACGCTTGATAACATAGCTACGCCCTGTTCGGTAAAAGCATATGGAAAATAAGGTGAGAATTTTAGAGAGCCGAGGTGGTCACAATCTGTGACCACCTCTTTCGTTTCCGTTTCTGTCAATTTAAACATAAAGTCGCTCGGAAAACGCTTCGCATTCCTTTTTACCGCTTGGTTGAGCACCTTAGTCGGTACTTGATAAAGTCTGGCCAGATCCATATCCAACATTATATTTTTCCCTCTAATTTGAAAAATTTTGTTCTCGATCTTCTCTGTTGGCACTAATTTATCCATGCTCCCCTCCTAGTTTTTTTATAAGGATGTCACAATTTGTGACATCCTTTCCATCTCTCCCCCCACTTGAGGCGCCAAATTGGCATCTCAAGAATTCCCAATGACTTTTCGACCCCATATACTATAAGACGGAAAAACCGGTCAAATTGTTGCAAACTATTTTAAAATAATTTGTGGCGAAATGCGTAAATGCAATATATAATGAGACTTATGGAGATTGAGGCTGAGGTTGGAAGAATGCTAAGAAAAAGGCAGATAACGATGGCGGTGGCCGAATCATGTACCGGTGGGATTATCTCAAACCGGATCACCAATGTCGGTGGTAGCTCTAAGTATTTCAAAATGGGCGTAGTCGCCTATTCCAATGAGATCAAAGAGAGCCTCCTCGGAGTCTCCCCCAGATCACTGCAGAAACACGGCGCGGTATCGAAAGAGGTTGCGCTTGAAATGGCTAAAGGCGTGCGGCTTCTGGCCAATACTGATATCGGCATAGGCGTAACCGGTATTGCCGGACCCACCGGCGGAACTAGATCAAAACCGGTCGGCTTGGTCTATATAGCGCTCGTCACAAATAAGAATAGAATAGTGAAGAAATTTAAATTTAAAGGCTCCCGTAAAGATATTAAATTACAGGCATCGCAAGCGGCACTGGATTTGATATGCGCGCATTCATAGCAATAGAGCTCTCCCCCGAGATCAATGACTCTCTCTCCCAGATACAATCTCATTTAAAATATTCCGAAGCCGATGTTAAGTGGATCGAGACGGGCAATATCCATCTTACATTGAAGTTCCTGGGCGATATAACTGAAGAAAAATGCGCCAAAATAAGATCAATACTAGATGCAATATCCGGCTCGACCAAACCATTTGAGATCTCTATAAAAGATATCGGGGCCTTCCCTAATATCAATTATCCCAGAGTGATCTGGGTCGGACTGGATAAGGGTACAGCTGAATCTAAAGCATTTGCGGAAAATATTGTTGAAGAGCTATTGAAGATCGGATTTCAGAAGGAGCCTCGGCCATTCGCGCCACACTTAACCATAGGCAGAGTCCGCTCACCGAAGAATAAAGAAGTCCTAAAAGAAAAGATCGGCAACTGTCAGTTGCCGATCACTAAATCCCATTCCGTCGTTTCTGTCGTTCTATTCGAAAGCAAGCTCTCTCCAAAAGGCCCCACATACACAAAACTTCACGAGGCGCGCTTAAGCTGAATGCAGGAATTGCAGGAGGCGGGTGTAGCGGTCAATTCTATCACCGTTATCGTACCGCTCCATCTTGGGCAGGACTTTGAATATGAGGATGCCGAGCTTCTCATCGATAGCCGCATCTATGCCGAATGTGTCCGCGGTGATATTTGAAGCGGCAAGAGCTTCACGTAGCTCTCTCTCATTCCACTGCAGTAATTCTTTCGCGACAGAGATAGTCACCATCTCCAGTAATGGATAATAGTAGTTCTCGGGGAACGAATCGCCCTCTTCAACTATATAGACCGGCCTCACCGCGGAACCGAATGCATTTGCCGATCCGTCCTGTGGTTTTGGAGCATAATCGAATATCAGGCCGTTTCCGGCATTCACATCTATGCCACGGCTATCGAGCTCTTTTTTAAGATCGTTGTATTCGAAAACATTGAATCTGGCCAGCAATGCCTTCATCCTGGGATTCTTCTGGCCTGTCGCATCCTTCCAGGCGATCAACTGTCTTACCAATGCCCTTAACTGAGCCGATTCTAATCCCTTGAGCTTCTTATTGAAAGCAAATGTAACTTCTTTATTAGAGAAGAGCGCCGAGAGTATTCCCTCTATCATGTTTTGCGAAAGCTCTTTTGTATTAACAATATTCCGCAAGAACTGCTCCGGCTCAACTGAAAGGCTCCCGCCTTCCGGAGCCGTCGTTACCTTGACATTGGATAATGCGCTTATCGATGGGCATACATCGGTAATGGCCAGCCGCACCTTCTTCTCTTGAGGCGAAATATCTATCATAACATTGCACGACTGAAACAAGACGACCCCGCCCCATCCCGTTTGCCTGAAAAACTCTTTATTCCTCTTCTTCAGTAATTCTGTTATCGCCGTACTGGCATCAGTGTCTCGAAGCCACATAAGAGACCGGCCATCCACAAAACGGCTCTCTCCTACGGTTACGCCTTTCTGATCGATAAATATATTGTCAATAGGGACAACCTCGTAAATTACGGCGTATTCTTTGCCGCGTATCTTTACCGTATCACTAGTCTCTTTTTCCATAATATTTTTTGCCAGCAAAGTTACGTCCTGGTAGGTACGGATCTGCTCGGGAGTTGCCTGTCCGTAAACCTTGATCACCCTATCCTCGCCGTCGTGCTGCCATCGGTAAACCTGGCTATCCGCACCGATAGATTTATACTTCATTTGCTCATATGGCAGGCTTATCTTTAGCGGTGCTTTTAAATCTGACTCGGCTGTTTCTGCTGGCGCCGTAATATTATTCTTATCCACAAATCTTTTATCTAACCAAACCAGTTGCTGCGGCCGGGGTTTGCGTTCGAAGAGTTCCTTTAACCCTTTTTCAACGACCGTCCTGCGCTTCTTTACCTGCGCGTAGGTCAATCCCAAACGCTCGCCGATCTGTTCGATGGTCATTCCGCCGCCGCCTTTTACCGAAAGATCCGCAGGCAGGTTGATCCCGTAATACCACTCCATTATAGTTCTTTCTGTTTCCGGCAAGGCCGCCAAAGCTTGACGCAGTAAGGTTATCTCTTCGAAATCCTCGACTTCCTGAGCGACGTCTGTCGGCCAATAGTCAGGAACTCCCCAAACATCATCCGATAGAACAACCTCCTTCTCTCTCCTATCTTTTTCTTTTCTACGGAGCCTTGATGTTGTCCTGTTAATGGCTTCGTACGCATAAGTGGAAAACCGTATTCCGCGGCAAGGGTCCCATTTTTTCGCCGCATGCACCAGGACTTTATTACACCACGCCATTAACTCATTCAGCGGAATGACGCAATCATCCATATAATAAAAGATCATTGCCCTGCTAAGGCTAAGCCGCTGGTTATTTTTTACAAGATTGTCTATTGCCATATCGCTCAATCCTTCATACCCCCTTAGAACTCCGAATTTTATTTCGCCAAGTGGCGTAAGTAAATGGTGCTTCAAACTAGCGGAGGTAATGCCATCCATATTCCCCAGATTTTCCATCTGCTCATCAACGTTAGATTCAGGCTTAAATACCAGCACATCCGGAAGCATTTCAAAAAACTCCCTTCCCGCCAGAGGGAGAGCTTCAGTTAAAAACTTCATCTTGGCTTTGATCATGGCATTTCTGATGCCTTTTTTCCCACCGGGGGATATTTGGGAAACAATATAAAAGATAGCCATATTTTCTGCTTTTGCTTTTTCAGAGGGGTCCTGGAAATTCAGTCTCGCCCTGAGCCCGGCAAAGATCTCTTCCCTTGCCTTATTTGAGGTCGAGGCAAGTTTCTGGAAATAAACGGCTGCCGCCTCTCTCTCTGCCGGATCCGCCTGCCAGATCGTTTCAACCACCTTGTTGAAATATTTTCTAAAATCGGCGGATTCAGCGCCCTGCGCGACGGTTGGCGTCTTCGGCTTGCCCATATTCTCATCGCTCTGACGGAATCTTAAGCTATGCCTTGACGGCGTACCGATCCCCGGCAGATTCACCTGGCGTTGGTACGCCTCTTCCGGACTACCGGGCTCCGGTGCGGGCAATGTCTTGTAGTGCGGATCGGCTGTAGACCGCTCCCCGGCCGGGCCGGTGGCTGGCGGCGCGGGCCGTAAATAACTCCCCGTCTGTTCCTCTTTTAACCCTCTGATAATAGCCACTATATATGATTGTATTTCGTTTCTTATGTTATCGATAGATGCGGCAAATAGCCTTCTCTCCACAGCAGACGTGTCCTTGAACATCTCCGTCATCAAGGAGCCACTATAACGCATGAGATCGGACGTTATTCTCTCATAATATTCCGGTTCCGTGGCCTCATTCGATTCCTGCCTGATACGGTCTCTTGTTACCTCAACCATCTGGTCCAGAATAAATTGCATCTTCCGTATCGCTTCTTTTTCATCGACAAATCTCATCCTTACGAAACGAGATACGGCTTCTTCGCAGTCAGCCATGCCTTTGGACGCCCGTTCGATCATCTGCGCGGCCTTTACTACGAGCTGTTTTTCCGTTCGGACAAGTAAAAGAGCTTGCTCATATTCCCTCTTTGCAAGAATATACTTACGCTCCCGGAGTTCCTTTGCGGCCCTCTCTATATGAGACTCCGCGCTTATTAAAGTATTAGTCATAGCCAATGCCGCCGGATCAGCTGATCCATTCCCGTTACCGTTGCCAGAAAAGTTCTTATGCGAAGTAAGATAGGAATCTTCTTCCATGGCCTGCATCACATCGGCCGGCGTTATCTCTACATCACCGGCATCCTGCATCATCGCGCATATCGTGCTTTTGGCAAGTCTTTCGCTTGACGAATCCAACAATTTAGTGATAAGCCGTCTTCTTACATCTGCTATATCCTCCTCATTAGCTGTAGCAAACTCATATTTCATCAAGTCGGCTTTTGTATTCTTCGAAACGGACGGCTGCGACGCCTCGCCCGGGAATACATTAAATACATTGCGGTATATCCCTACGGCGAACGCGATCCTCACAATTGTCATGCCGCGAGGTATTGGTACAAGATCGTTCTCTATTTTCTTATATGTAAATGGCGCAATACCCGTCTTAGCAGCTGTGTCGTCCTGAGAATACCTTCTATACTTCCTGAATGCTTTCATGCGGCCGCCCCTTGTGGGATATTCCGCCATTACTTTCGCTATTATATGGGCGGGCATTATCTTGGGCCCCGCGAGTACCTCCGCATCAATATTTAAGGCCCGGGCAAGGCTTTCAATAGTATGTGCCGGCGTTTTACTCTCTCCATCATCCTTTTCAACACGCTGCACAGTGGTTCTATTAAAGCCCGCTTTTTTAGCCAAGGCTTCCTGGGTCAATTCCATATAATGCCTTGCGGCTTTAAGCCGTGCCCCTCTCGTAGGAAGGGCTCTTATATTTTTCAGCGTCTCCGAAGGAATGCTTTTGAGCTTATTTATTTTGAATATCGTCGCGCTTAATCCAAAAGCATGGGCGAGTCTATTAAGTGTTTTCGGACGTGGAACCGAACCGATCTTCGCCTTGCCCTTCTCAATAGCCCATATATAGGATGGGTGTATAGCTCGCTTATCGGCCGCGGCTGTCCTGCGCGAAAGTTCCGATATGCTCCAACCCATATATTCTCTTAATGCCCTCAACCTATTCCCTATGGTAGGCATCGTTTTAACTTCAGCGATAAACTTTTTGGTCAGTTTCTTTCGTCTTTGGCTTCCTGCTTCCAGAACCTTAACGCTTACACACAGAGCCCTGGCAAGTTTTCTGAGAATGTCACGCGACGGTTTCGTGTCTCGTTTGTTTTTTTCTACGATAAAGATATACATCTTTGATATGCCCGACACTTTTGCAAGGTATTGTAAACTCCAGCCTTTGTACTCTCGTAACAATCGTATGCGTTCTCCAACTGTCGGCAATTTCCTTGCCTTCTTAAGAATCTTCTTTGGTATGGGCGATATCCCCCTTAAATCCAGAATATCTGCCTCTACCCCCAAGCCGTCCGCAAGCTTTTCGATGAATGCTATACTAATATTCCAGCGCACTTTGCCTGCCTCTATCTTTTTTATGGCCTGCTCCGATATGCCGGATCTGTTTGCCAATTCTGCCGTACTCAATTTTTTCTCTTCCCGCAATGCGATCAATCTTTCGGTCAGAGTGCGCATTTTCGCTACTTTCCGGAGAACACTTGCCTTCGGGGACGTTCCATTCTGGGACACCCCATCGTCATTCGGCTCGCCCACATCATCGCTCTGGCGGAATCTTAGACTATGTCTTGACGGAAGGCCGATTCCCGCTGGCTCGCGTTTCAGAACCCAATCGAGCGCCTCTTCCAGACTGCCGGGCTCCGGTGGCAGCAACATCATGTAGTGCGAATCACCTGCCGGCCTCTCTGCGCCGCCTGATGTGGCAGGCGCGGCTTGCTGCGACTTTGCGTCAGGATGTCTCGCTTCAAAGAGTGCTTGCCCTATCTCAACGTTGGCCTTGGTGCGGTATGATATGGTAGTCTTACTAATACCTGACTTTTGCGATACAGATATTCTGGTAAGCGGGATCCCATTTTCTCTCAAACGGTCTATAGCAGCCAGTATTTTCTCATCGGTAGAATCAGGTAATACCTCTGTTACAGCTTTATCTATTTTCGGATTGGCTCTCATGCGTTTTGCTATGGTTTTATTGTTAAGGCCAGCTCTGCGGGCTATGGCGTTTTGGGATACTTGAACTCTTCTTTCTTTTAAGTAGCCTATGGCGGCCAGTATTTTATCATCTGTGGAATCCGGTAACGCATCATTTACAGCCTTATCTATTTCAGGATTGGATTTCATAAGTTTAGCCATATAACTCACACCGAGTTTTGCTTCAAGGGCTATCGCTTCTTTGTTTATGGGGACATTTTTAATCTTTAAGTGGCCTATGGCGTCTCGTATTATTCTATATATAGAAGCCAGCAATGCGTCTTTTATAGCTCTATCTATTTTAGGACTGATCTTCATGCGTTTAGTTATGGTGTACCTGTCGAGGCCTGCTTCAAGGGCTATAGTTTTTTTGATTATACGGCCGCCCCTTTTAAGTAATCTATCTATGGCATCTAATATCCTTTTATCGACAGAGCCTGGCAGCAATTCTTTTACAGCTTTATCTATTTTAGGATTGGCTCTCATGCGCCTTGTTATGGTATTTTCATTAAGGCCCGCTCTGCGGGCTATGGCTTTTTGGGATATGCGGGCTCTCTTTTCTTTTAAGTAGCCTATGGCGGCCAGTATTTTCCTGTCTGCGGGAGTCATTTTGTCCTCTGAAGTTAAAAATTCGACAGGATCGAAGCCGCGATCGCGAACTGCAGTGGCAAGCCTGGATAACAGGCCTTCTTGCAACCTGCCATCTTGATCAAACGGCTTCAAATTATCAAGCATATCGACGATTGTTTTTACTTCTGCTAATAAGTGCAGCTGCAGCATCTCTTTGGCCATATTTCCGAGATCGTCATCCTCGACAATATTCTCGATACGCGTATTAATATCTGCGATTATTCGCTCAGCGCTCCTAGGGATGGCCGTATTATTTACGGACGGACTATTTCTTGTCATGGCTGCTTGCTGGGCAAGCGAATTTGCCGGCAGCTGCGCATCTCCGGCTTGCAGGGCGAGCAAGCGTTTTAAGTCAGGGATAAACTTCGATGCTTCTCTTCTTTGCTTTTTTAAAATATCTATTCTTTCATTAAACGCGCCCTTTTGCCTCGACTCTAGAACTTTTATAGACCTCGTAAAATATGGCATGAAGTGCCTCTCCAGTTCATTTATCGTCGCCTCGAGGTCCCTTATCTCCGGGTCTGTTACGAATTCATGATCCTCGGGATTCCACTCCTCAAGGCGCTTCTGGAACAATCTGGCGCGTTCAAAAGTAATGGCCACCTGCGTCGAGACACCTCTTGCCAGAACATCGTTATTTATGCCCGGTATGCCGCCGCACATCTTTATAGCTTCTGCGACCATGCCCGGACTGACTTCTTCCCTGTCTCCTATTGTTACAGCGGCAAGAGTATCCGATCTGGCAGGCACACCAGGAGGAAGCCTGGACAATAGCCTCGTCAGCAATGCCCTGCTTCGCAGATAGCTAATACCTAGAATTTCTCTTTCGGACCTCTTATAAACAGGCTCAGGTAGCCCCTTGGCCATTTTCCTTAAGCCACGCACCACTGCAGGCAGTTGTTTCTTCAGGTTCTGAAGGGTGCGTCTTTGCCCTATGAGGATAGCAGTATGATTCGGGTTCCAAATATTTTCGCTCTTTACTTCTCCGCCGAACCTGGCGATAATTTCTTTTCTGATCTCTTCCAGCGTCTTGACCTTCTCTTCCAATCGCGCCAGAATTTTGCGATTGTATCCAGCTTTGTCCAGGAGCCGGCCGCACTGTTCGGGCGTTGTACGCCTATTTGAAAGCGATAATTGCGCGGCGGAAATATAATGCTGCAATCTCTTTATGTGGCCAGGGATAGCTTTCCTGGGATCGTTTGACTTCTCGAACAAATCGTCTAATCTTGTAGCCTCTCCTAGCCTTATCTGCGACATCTCTCTTCTTATCGCATCTACGGCAGCCTCTTCTCTGTCGAGACTATCCGCCGATCTGCTAAAAATGGCCTCGAGCCTCATAATAATATCATCCGCGGCCATAAAATCTCCGCTCATAAATGCCTGTTTTAACCATTTTATCCATTCCTTAAGCCCGATAAATCCGAGTTCTTCAAAAATATATAGCACAAGGCCGTCCCACCCGTTAAGCCACATGGTAGGTTGGATCTTTCCGCCATGCCTCGCTGTTTTGAAGCTACGATATACGCTGCTAGATCCGTTACTCATAAGGAAATCTACGCTATCAACACGCGTGAAAGCGTCAAAGTCTTTGATCTTTCCGAGCGGGTTGAGGCTGCCTGCCTCACTAAGGCTTGCTGTCAATTTACTTCTGAATTCCCGCCTCTGGTCTGCAGAAGGGTACGTTACAGGCCTGACTATCGTCCTAAGATATCGTTTCCATACATCGTCTTCCGGATCTTTCGGATTTTTCCATACAAATCCAAAATAATACAGGATATAAGCCGGAAGGCTTACCTCTCTTGGGATATCAAATCCGTATTCATGCCTATTCTGCGAAATATGTTGGAAATATGCGAATATATCTCCAAGCCCGTTTGCTAAGTAAAAATTCGCGTTTAGTGTAAGCAGCGCATTGATATCTTTGATCTTATGAGTACCCGGATCGATTATTGAGGTTATCCCGCTACTCAAACCCTTGATTTTTTTGTTTCCATCGAGCTTCGGGTTTTCTAAAGCGGTGCCTATCCTTTCCTGCCAGCTAATTTCACGGCGCATTACGGTTCCCTGTGGCGCCCGAGGCAATATCTCCTCAAAAAACCCACCTATAGCACTGTCAAGCTGACGGGAATGCTTTATTCTATTTAATTTCATCTCTCGCTCATGTCGCCCGCTATTAGGACGTGGAGTCAATATTATTACGCGGTGCTTTCCGGTTGCGGCCACGTTTGCATGGGATTCGTCCCGTACTAAAACTCCCAGCTTTTCTTCCCCCGCCATCTTCGTCGGCGGTTTCGGCTCGCTCACATCATCACTCTGACGGAATCTTAAACTATGCCTTGACGGCGCACCGATCCCCGGCAGATTCACCTGGCGTTGGTACGCCTCTTCCGGACTACCGGGCTCCGGTGCGAGCAAAGTTTTGTAGCGCGGATCACTTGCAGGCTTTTCATCGTCCGAACTGGCGACTGGGTTGGCGCTTTCTGGCATGGCACCTTCTTCATCAGGATTATGATCAGGTTCGGGTAATTTATCCATTAATAAACTATCCTTCCCCCGCGACTCGTCCTTCTCCATGTCTGGCGACTCCGGTTTGGGCAATAGACCTACCGTATTCTTTTCAAATACAAACAATGCTTTCGGAGGCACTAGGTCGATACGGTCTAAATTGATATTGATAAACTGCGATTCGATCTTTTTCATGCCAAGCCCATAAAGCAGGCCCTCCCAATATTCCATCGGTTCATAGGCATAGGTTAACATCGCTTTAGACCGGTTTCTGGTAAGACAATTTCCGAACCAGTCAAAGAAACATAGAAGCTCGAATTTTTCCTGTGCGGAGAAAGACAAAAATTCCTTCATTAAAATGTCTTCCTGCTTCGCTGCGCCATCGTTCTGCGGATAACTATCTTCTACTATTATGAGGCGGCCTCCCGGTTTCAATATGTCATACAGATGGTTAAATGTTCGCTGTCTTGTAAGATAGTCCATATGATGAAGCACCATCGATACAAATATTGTGTCAACGGAGGAAGGGGGCATCGAAGTCGAGAATAACTCCGGTTGTGTCACAAATTCTATTCGTGGGTCATCTGGCTGCTTGTCAAGCGGCAGGATATCCGTAACAACCACTTTTTGCATAGACGTATTTTGCTGAAGAATCTCCCGCGCAAAATCAGTCACCCTGCCACCAAAATCCATAAATACAGGGCCACTAACAAATGAGGAAACGCGTTGGGCCAGATTCTTTACCTTTATCTTCCTGAATGCCCTCAGTTTTTTGTTAAACATCGAATCTTTATCTATCAGCTCTGGAAACTTCTCCTGTACTACCCTGAGCGCCACCTCTTCGTTATCGGAGTAATTATCAAGCTGTTCGATTATTTCACCAAGCCATTCAACCGGGAATTCCGTCAAAGTCCAATATTGGCCTAGACGCCTTAAGACAAAATCCTTAGTCTTTTTGTTTTTGAGTATTTTTAGTGGAAGTAGCGGAGGCGACCTACCTCTATAAGATTTAATAAATTCCAGCATCCTTTCCGGCCCGGGCACCTCGGTACATACTAATAATCCCGTTCTGCATGATTGCGCCAATTCAAAGGCGCTCTTATCACCCGAATCACGGTCATTCCCAAAATATTCAATGCCGCTATATCCCATGTTTTTCATTAAATGCCGTAGAGCATCCGCCTTATCCTTGGGGTTAATGCCTATGCCTCTACTAAAAATCTCTACCGCAGCTGACGATAAGCTCTTTTCTTTATTAAAAGCTTCTTTAATTTCATTGGCGACTTCATCCTTTAAGATCATGCCCTTGCTTCCGGCTTTAAACGATATGCGAATATTTATTGCTCCCGAAAGCTCCCTGTTTACGGCAACAACTTCTTTTTCTGCAAGATCTTCCTCAATGCCTTTATCTCGAAGTATGGCTCGTATTATATCCATTATCTTTGCAATATCATCGCTGCTGAATGACGCCGAATAATTCATGTCCAGCTTTTCATTTAAGGTGCCGCCTGCAAATTGATAATAATATTTTTCAGTTCCGCGCGCCGTAAACATAAACATCTTTTCCATGCATCTGTTTAGCTCAGATTCTGTTATAGCTGGGCGCAATCGGAAGATGGTCTCCATTACAGACGCGGCCACAGATATATTGTTTTCGCTGAACCACCCCTTATTCCTTGCTGTTATTATCGCAACTCCATGCCCGGCCAGAAGTATATACGCAAGCTGTTCGAGCATATTATGGCTCAGGCGCCCACCCGGAGTCGCAAGTGTTCCGTCATAATCGAACGCAAATAACTGCTTAGGATGTCCGGTGCCTATGCGCCCTGCCACTCCGGAATTATCCGATACGACACTCGACTCTGTATGGATCTTGTCAAAAATGGACTTAACGGCTTCCCATTCATTGATAACTTCTTCCTGCCCGGCTTTACCATTTACGAACTTTACTCTCAATTGATATATCCTCTCCGGATCTACGTTTTCAGAAGGATATAAATATGCCATATATATGGCCGCGTCATAAAGCCTTGCAAGCACCTTACGCAGACGTTGCGCCTCCGATCCGCCTCTTAAAGTATCTATTGCGAACAGGCGTATATACGCATTAAACAGCAAGTCAGATACATGCGATAATCCATTCCTCTTTATCAGGTCCCGTCCTTCCCTGAAATTTGGCCCTGATATAACGATATGGCGCGCGCGCAATGTTGTAACGGTGCGGTCCAGCACGATCCTTTGCATCTGCGGCCTGACCGACGTGGTTTTATCTATAGCGCCGGTGCGCAAGTTCTCGTCCCCCTTTATAGAGAATCCCAATGACTTAACTGATGAGGGAAGATACTTTGAAAAGTCATCCCGCTGAGGGTCTATCTGTATCTCCTCCAACGCAAATATGTTTCCGCGCACAGTGACAAGAAAATCGATATCGGAAGGAGAAGCATCGTCGTCTGCATAGCCATATGAACCAAAAAGTGATATGTTTATTATCTCAAGCTCGGGGTGATTTGCGGCGAAATACTTATTGATGGATGGCAGAACATTCTTCAGGAATAATATGCGTTGAAATATCCTCTCTCTTCTGTCGGGTGGTGCCTGAGAATAATATATATTATCATTGAGTCTCTGTTTTAGCACATCCTGATTATCAAATACCGACAAGCCTACCGGTGTCTCTTCCTCAAAAATATCCAAGGGATAATTCACGGCAAATGGCACCCTTTTAGGCGGTACTTCAGTAAGCTGATCATCATTGCCGAACTTTTGCAAAGACGCATCAGCATCCAGCATCATGCCTTCTTTACGGACTTTTGAACCGCCTGCTTTGCTTATTGGACACTCCTCGCAGTATGATTTAAATGCATTGTACAATTTGTCAAGATGACCGTCTCTTTCTATCGGATTCTTAATTGTATCTACCATAAATTGTAGAAGGAACCTGTGAATAATATGCCATTTTATCGCCAAAACCTCATCTTCCGTCAGCGGTACGTCGGAGTACGAATTATACCCCGTGATGAGCTCTTGAAGGCTTCCGGGCACGTACTCTAGGGGCTTATATGCGGCGTTGCCAATTATTGCCAGAGTAAAATCAAGTACGCGATTGCCAACGCCTGATGTTTCAAGATCGATGAAGCGCAATTTGCCGGAATCATCCTTCAAAACATTTGCCCTTGACAGATCGTTGTGTAAAAGTCTGTGTGGTGAATTTTGCAAGATCTTTTCTATATCTATATTCAACATATTTTCCGACTCATTTATCAGAGAATCACTTATCTTAAGGAAATATTCCTCAGGCTTATTCAATAAGCCTGCTTTGACCAAAAGGCTGTTTCTGGCTATGACAAGCTCCATCTTTACCATGGCTGCTGAAATAGCATTGGAACCCCGCAGAGAGCCGCCGCTACCGGGTCCGATCATATCGATCAAGGCCTTCCCGCGCTCATGGAATTCCGCCATCCTCCTGCCCAGGCTGTAATAATATTCTCTATCGTATGATCCTGTTCGCTGCGATTCGATATATTCCTCCAATGCGGCAAACTCACCGTTTACATTTATTAAAACATCATTCACAATGCGCTCATCACGCATAGCTACCTTTATGGGAGCCGGGAAGAACTCTTTAAGACTGCCCGATATTTGGACAAGCCTTTCGGCAGCTTTTATATCTCTGCCTAAAAATTTGAAAACATACTTGCGCGAATCTTTTGTCTCTATGAGAAATACCGTACCCTGCGCCCTGCCTCCTGTAATTTCGCTCACTCTCAATATTTCAAAACCGTAATAGCGGGCCACAATATCCCTTACGCCGTTTTCGGTGGTCTTTTCTCTTACCCTTTCCAATATATGCGCCGGCCTCCTATAGATGAGCTGTTTACCTTTCAGTAGATCAGTTATCCTGTCCGCAGCCTCGTTAAAATAGTTCCCGCCGTATATCTTAATGCCGTCTTTGGTCTTTATGACGCTTAGGCCGGCAACTGCATGCAAATATACTGACCCGGATTCAGCAAATACGAGATTATCATATGCTCTATCGGAAAATTCCACATTAGACTTATTCTCGTCAAGATAAGAAAAGTTTTTTGTCTTCGTCCTATGATATGCCCACAATCTTTCGCCTTTTTCTTTCTGATCGATCGCGGGTTTGACATTTAAAATAATTGAATATGGAACTTGTCCTGATCGCGTTATCGCAAGCGCGTCACTAACGCTGTCATATTCTATTCTAAGGCCAAGCGCTCCTTTTATTTCTAACTTAAGGTCTTCACTCTTGCCATTAGTTATGACTTCACAGCCATTTACCATGACCGCTTCCTTCACAGCCTGCTTTCGAAGCATTTGCGAATCTATCTTCTCCAGTATCTTTCCCGCCGGATATGCCGAAGGGATCGCTGAAGTCAGATAGGACTTGCTTTTTTTTGTGGCAAACGGCAGCCACGGAAGCGTAATAAAATATGTCCTGTTGCGAAAACTGCGGTAATATAGGACTATCGGCTCTTTTCCTAAAGCGGCCGCGAGATGGCTTACTCCCGTATCGACGGTCACCACGTAGTCGGACGCATCGATCATAAGTTTCAAGGTTTGCAGTGAACCGCGATCCGGGATTATTAAACCTTTTTTGAACTCGGCCGGTATCAGCTTGGATATTTTTATAAGAAGCTGCTGTTGTTCGGCGCTTCTGGGAGCCGGCATAACAACCTTCATCTTCTTTTCTTTGACAAGCGTCGTTATAAAATATGCTATTTCATCGGCGTTCCGCCAGTCCTTCCATTCCCTCATAGAGAATATATTAAGTAATAGAATGGGATTATTGCCTAAGCCTAAAATCGAACGCAGCCATTCCCTGTCCTTGGGCGTAACATCGAATAATATATCTCTTTTGTCTGACTGATGCGATCCCAATGCTTCTCTTTCAAAATCAAGTCCCTGTCCGGCAATATTAAGTTGCTTACAAAATGTGTCCGTCCATGGCAAGAGAGGCAAATCTTCTTCAAAATCCGGAGTATTCAACAAAGCCCCTTTGCCAGCATTGGCAAAGAAACTTATCGGAAAGACCTCTTTTGCTGCCTGCCTGAAAGCAGGCATGTCATGCCTATCAAGGTTTATCATTAAATCTATCCCTAACCCTTCCTTAACCTTTTTCAATTCGGCCTGCATGCCAGCTGAATCTTTTCTCGCAATATTGATAAGCATTTCCTGCGGAATAATCTTCAACCTACCATTAGTCTTGCTCCAGAGCTCAGGCTGACTTGTCACAATAGTAACGTCTGAATCCGGATAGAGGCCAAGCAGAACTTTCACAAACGTGGTATAAAATAGAATCAGATCTCCGATCCTTCTCTTCTCATCACGAAAATCGGTAATTAGTAAAATATGCTTAGGGCCATACTTTCGCAGGCCCTTTAATACGGATACATAGTTTATCTTTCTGCCTTTGATTCTTTCAAAAATATTTCTTATTCTAAGCCAGACCAGATGACCAAAAGACGGCCTGTGCCTCTCAGGGACCTTGCTCTCTTTTGTCATCCTATCCGTAGCGCTGGAAGCATCCGTATCCGGGGACGGTCCATTTGGGGACACCTCATCGTTTTGAGCTTGCGGGGCGGCACCTTCTGGATCGTCCCCTGTCACTGCCAATTTTCGCAACTTAATCGCCTTCATATCGCTGGCAATACCCAATTTAAATAATTCATCTAGCAGAACTTTAAAGTTTTCAAACCGCACTCCCGCAATATTGAGTTTTTTTGCGCCATCAGCATTGGCAGGCGTATCATCTATAAATACCGTCTCTTCGGGCCTTACATCAAGCGCGGACAGGACTTTCAAATACGCTTCCCTGTTCGGCTTGGTAACGCCGAGCTCGCATGATGCAAAGAATCCGTCCAGATACTGCCTTACAGGCAAAGTAGCCAGCGTATATTCGTAATGTATTTTTGTAATATCTGAAAGTATCGCGATCCTGTATCCGGCGGTTTTAAGCTTCTTTAGGAGTTCAAACATCTGGGGGATATCAGTGTAAATATCATTATAGATCCTGACGAAAGTCTCATCGTCTATGTCTTTAAGTTGAAGGTCTTCTTTGATTGCCTTGATAAAATCTGCATTACCTATCCTGCCTATACTGGACAAGCGCTTTGCCTCGGACGATTTAAGTCTCTCTAGAATCTGCGCTTCGCTAAAATGCGTATATGGCTTAAGACCGGCCGCCATACGTGAATTATCAAAAAGGCGCAACACATTACCAAGATCAAAAATGAAAGTCTTATATTTACTCTCTTTGGCCGGAATGATCTGGACGTTTGCTAACGCATCATGATTCTTTTCCATATACGGTGACGGCCCTGATTCTCTCATGCGCGATTCTATGTATTCGACAAGATCGGGATCGACATTGCCTTCAGTGCCAAAGAGCACAATGACATCCGCCTCTTTAAGCGCGGCCAGGCTCTCATGATATTGGATAAGCGCCTCTGCTGTCGCTGATGTGGTGCCGCCTATTACGGCCGTATTATTTTTTGTAGCCTCGCGCAGATCGCGCAATAATATAGGAGCGGCCCTGTCAAGGCTGGACCTTGAGTCGACAACTACGGCCGCGTCTATGACGGACCCTGCTACAGAGACCGCTTCCGGTGCGGGCTTATCGACCGCTATGCCGTCCTCAAATACGATATTTTTACCTTTTAAAACAATTGTCGGAGCCGGGTTGGGCTCATTGGATACCAGCTCCCCTGTTTGCAATGTGCGCACAAATGCCGGGTATGCGCTCGTCTGCACTATCACTGCTTTGGCATTCTTTCTATTTAATTTTATTCCTGCGCCTATTCCCACCGGGCCGCCTTCGCCGACGGGTACGAGCACCGCCACCTTCCGGTCGTCGCCTATTCCGAGCATCTTAAGCTGCCCGTCTATCTCTAGACCCGCCGTTGCATGACCCGCCATTATCCTTTCGCCTCCATGCTCTATGTATGCGGACCTCTCTTTATTTACGGCGATAAATGCTTCCCTTGCTTCTTTGGCTTTGGCATAATTCGCAAATTCAAGGTCCTCCATGCCCCGGTCGGCAAGCCCAACGCTCTTGCGGTAAGCCGAGAGGGCTTTCGCCATGAGCTCTTTTTTTACTTCCGGCATATTCTTAATACCGAATACTATCGGCTCTATCTTATTAATGCCGGATGCGATACCCGGATAGATCATTTTATATTTTTCTATCAAAAGCCTGGTGGCCTCAATAGTGGCGACACCGTGATTTCCGTCGGTCTGCGTAACGATATAAAACGGCTTTTCGCATAGTGACGGGTCTTCGACCATTCCTTTAATATGCTCCGCTATCGCCTCGTTTATCCTCCACGCCACGCCTCGTATCTTGAACGAGCCGCCGTGTTGATGTGATTCATCCTTCAGATAAACCTTCTTCCCGGCCATCCTGCTTAGAGCCGGCATGTAGATAAGAGGCGTCTCTTGTATCGCCCCGTCCCGCTTCAAATTATCGAATGCCAAGACGATGCTCTCGCTGAATGCCGGGCTGTATTCGCGATGCGGATCCGTATTCTGCCAGGTATCCTTATCTGGGGTCATTCTAGCTGAAGGCACTCCGTATTCATCCGGCGACTGTTTAAAGAATCTGTCGCGTGGATTTCTCGGGCCGGGCGGCATATCGCCAGGGCGCGCGATCCTCTCGCCGGATGCTACAACATTCGAAGCTAATATATCTTTGGAGTTTCGCAGGATCTGGCGGCACTGGCTCACGATCTGACTAACGCGGGAATCAGTCAAATTAAATTGCCGCGCTATTTCCCATTGTGGCTTACCGGAAATATTTGCTATAAATATTTCTATATTTCTTTCCTTATTTCTACTTTTAAGCGACTTAGAAAGTATTGCCCCTATTTGGTCGGCGATCCCCTGGGATAGTTCCGCCATTTTTTCGGTACGTTTTCTTCTGGCGACATCACCTTCCGCGACCTCGCCCATATAGGGCACATCCTTACCTTTAGAGTCTTTAAGGGCTCCGCCCTGGACTTCGCGCACCTTCCCCTTTCGCCTGGTGCCATGGACTTTCCTGACAAGATCGACCATCGCACCCGAGATGCGTCCGAAGACGCGCTTACTGTCGCTCCTGTAGCCTATGAACGTTATGAATACGAAACCCCTTTCCGGATCATAGCGCTCAACGCATCCGGCAAGAGCGATCCTGCCGGCGGACTTGAATTCATCGACACTGATATCGGGATATCTTCTATTGAATCCTGCCGCCGGATAGTCGAGGGCGGTCTCATAAACTATCATCATGGCTTCCCTAGCGGCTGGATTCCCTCTTTGAACTTCCCGTCCCATAGCCAGATCGGTTTCCTTATTATTAAAACGGCATCCTTTAAGGATCGTGCGGACATTTGCTTCCGTGGTTTTCAGATGCTCATACTTATCCAGTATGACGCATACCTCACCCCAGTCTGCCTCCACCTTGGCTTCCCATCTCTTCTTCGGCACAATAGTATCTTCTATCCCAAGGTACTCTTTAAGGTCAAGGATAGCTTGCAAATAACTGCTCATAGCACCCGCCTGTACACCTAAGTGGTGGCGCGCCCAATGTATAATTCCGCCTATACTACGATTTCCAAATAATGGGATCGGAGTAATAAAATCTTTCGCATTTAATTTTCTGGGCTCTTTGTTCCGCTCTCTGGCAAGTAAAAGGACTGCCATTCTCTTGGCATCTCTGTTGCTTCTTAACCATATATTCCGGGTCCTTTTCTTAAGATGCTGTAAAATTGTCTTTTCTGTGATATCTTCTACAATCACACGTCTAGACTGAGACGTTGGTTCTATACCGGCATACCGCATCAATTCTTCCATAATCGCTTTTGAACTCCGAACATCAAATTCTTCTCTCGCCCAATTGGTGAGCCCATTCGCAGAGCGTCCCCATGCACGCTTTAATCCATTCCTTAAATCGGGTTCAGTCAATGCTCCAGGCTCTTTTTTCAGCGCTTTGGCGGCCTCCCGCAGGAACCGGCCTTTTGCCTTTCTGGTGCTGCGCACCCAGATGTGTTTCCATCTCTTCTTAAACGCCGTAACAATATCGTCTTCACCGATAGGCTGCCCGTATCTAGTCCACGGCACTGCCTTTATACCGACATATCGCTTTAATGCCTTCATTGCAGCCGTCGGATTCTTAATACGGAATTTTTTCATTGTCCATATTATAAGCCCGCTCGCAGAGTGCCCCCATATCCGCTTTAGCCCATATGTTAAATCATTAACTATTAATACTCCCGGCTCTCTTTTCAGCGCTTTGGCGGCCTCCCGCAGGAACCGGCCTTTTGCCTTTCTGGTGCTGCGCATCCAGATGTATTCCCATCCCTTCTTAAACGCTGTAACAATATCGTCTTCACCGATAGGCGACACGGGTTTATACGTCTTATTGGTAGCCGCTTCCGATACTTCATCCGGCGGCTGTTTAAAGAATCTGTCGCGTGGATTTCTCGGGCCGGGCGGCATGTCGCCAGGGCGCGCGATTCGGGTCGCATCCCTAACTATGCTACCTGCATCTACAATGTTGATGATCCGAAGAGCTTCTTCGGCGGTGTCGACTATTTGAAGCAAATCAGCGTCTTCCGGATTTATGAGCTGCCCTGAGGGATATTCGAGAGCCGCATCCTTGATCGCGTCTTTTATCGGCTGCCAAAATTTACTGCCTACTAATATGATGGGCCTGGTCTTGACTTTTTTTGTCTGCATCACCGTTACCAGGTCAAAGAGACGGCTGAGTGTCTTCGCGCGGCCGGGCAGAATGACGAAAGCGCGCGAATTCTCGGTTACCAGAACGTGATGATTAGATAGATTATGGGTAACTATGCGATTCGGCCCCGGGACTAGCGCGCTCTCCTTTGGAACGGCCAGTACTGCCTGGAGCATATCTTTTTTGTCCCCTGCGGCATTCTCCAGAGTCACTTTCAGGTAATGGTTCGCGGTCGCCGAGCGCACAGGTATCCCTTTTGCGAGCAGTTCTTTCGTCATCTCGGTCAACACGTCCGCTTCTACATTATCTAAGAGCTCCGATTGACCCATAACGGTAACAGCCGGCTGCCAGGTTTCGAGGGTCACAAGAGAGGACCTTATATCCTCATTCGCCGCTTCCATATCTTCCCTTGACTCTATCATAAGATCTTTTTTGGACGAACGGATATGAGCCACTGCCTCTTCGATCGAATCCGTGATCAGCGGCTTCTCTTCGATCAACTCCATCCATCCTTTTGCCGCCCAGCTTCGGTAAATGGCGTCTATGATAGGCTGCCAGTAACTCTTGCCGATCAATACCATCGGTATCTTCCTGAACCATACTTCAATAAGTTCGTCCACCGTTCCGAATCCCCCGGGAAACACCACTATGCCGCGGCAGTTATTATAAAGGCCCATCTTTCTTGTGACAAAATGATCAAAGCTGTAGTTATCCTCAACAAACTTGGTCGTATGCTGCTCGATCTGCAGGCCTTCTATGCGTATGCCCTGGGTCGTGTTCCATAGCTCCTTGGCCGCGCCGGATCTTTCCCGTTCTTCGAGATAGCCCATGAAAGGCGCTTCCATCATAGACGGACCGGCGCCTGTCCTTATCGAAAGGCCTGCCCGGTATAATGCGACTCCCAGCTCCTTTGCCTTAACGAATGACGGATCGCTCTCCGGGATCCTCGCGCTCCCGAATACCGTGACCGCCGCCGGCCATCGGCTATGGATATCGTAGATCAACTTCCGTTCGGCAACAAGTTCTTCGGACAATTTTGTCGTATTGACGCCGCGCGCGATCTGCGCTTCCGGCTCCGGCTTCGACATGGCGGCGGGTTCGCCACCCTGCGTGGGCGCAGAGAACGACCCACTCCTTAATATCTCCAATACCCCGTCCGGACCGCGCTTCGCAGGAATATGCACGTTTGCCGCAACGGCGGCAGGCAGGTCCTTCTTTTCTTTATTTCCTACATATATTGCTTTGACAACACTCATACCCAGCATAGCGTAATCGTTTTGGCTATCACCACACACTGCTACACTCGAAAGCGGTATATCTTCGCCATCTTCGTCTTTAATAATCGATAATAGCTTCTTCACAGCGTCGGCCTTGTCGATCGGTGATATATCTATAGCTGCATTTGATGCCGCAACATAAAATCCGATATCTACTAACCCCTGCCTCAGGTCCTCGACGACCCCGGGCATATGATGCATTAAAGACTCTTCCCAGAACCGGATGGTGACAGTCCCGTATTTTTCCAAACCTATTTCAATAGATTTGCCTTTGGGATATTCTCCCGGATTGGTATGAGGGAGTATCCTTGTATTTATTCCACCTATATTGTGCAGCCCGCGCTTCTGGAGCACCTCATAACAGACCGCGTCTATTTGGCGTTTTTTCGCGCTATCGAGAGGCATACTGTTCTTCCGGTCTACATATAGCTCTCCATCTTCGTTGAAGCGCCCGACTTCGGTTCCCAATTCCGCCATAAATATAATATTTTTATGGTACCGCTTAAGTGTCTCTAAAGGTATATAGGATGAGAAATAATGATGCAGTGAAGCGGTGTTCCTGCCTGTTATCATAACCACCTTCTTACCCGCCTTAAGGCGCGCGATCAAGCTCGCGGAAATTTCATCCTGCATGCGTCCGGTGGCATCCGCTAGAGTTCCGTCATAATCAAAAGCATAGATCAGCGTGCCATCATCTATGTCAAATGCATTTGGGACCACCTTTTTATAAGCGTTTAAAATTTCCAGGTCGGCTCTTGCAAGATACCCTCCTTCTCTTAAAGATGACAAGCCTCTTTCGTAATCTGTTTCAGGTACCGGGACCGTACGCTCGTAATCATCGGCCTCCCCACCAAAAGGAGATATATCCCTGTCCCCCCATCTAACGGTACGCACCAAATACTGAAAAGGCATGTCTTCATCCTTGCGAAACATGCCGATGAGCGTTGCCTCTTCACCTAAAGATCGCAAAATATATATAAGCAACGCTGATTTGGCAAGACAGGTGCGCAATCCGAAACCGGCGATATCCGATTCGATAGCCTTGAGAATATCAGCAGATATTTTGGTATTGGTTACTGACCTATCCTCTTGTGATATGCCCCCGGTTGCGAGATCCAAAAATACCATCGAGTCATTATCGACTAGGGATCTATTAAAATTTATTAACCCAAGCTTACCAAAAGCATTGACCAGCATAGCCTCGGTCCGCAAAGACAGCTCTTCGATAGGAGCGACGTCCTTTTTTCTCACTATGGTGAATCGCAGTTCTGCCGCGTTAGCTCCCGCATGCTGTAATGTCTCTACCAAAGTTCTGATACCTTTAGAAACGCTCTCCACATCTTTATCATTTAATGGGTCCATATCTATTAAACTGATATGCGCCGCAGCGCCTATCTTTGACGCAGGATCGTATGCGAAGAGATAATTACAGTGGATAGCTCCGCCCTCAGCTAATCTTCTCGGCCCCTTTCCTATCGTAAAAGTATTAATAATATCATCTTCCGCGCCGGGTATGGCGAGCGAATGGCGCTTGGGGAGCGTGTCCGAACCGGTCCATCTTGTTTCATCCCATTCGGCCCGGGCCGGAGATGGTCCTGAAATGACCCCTTTTATACGAGCGCGTATCAGCTTTACAAGGTCCGTTCTTTCCTTGCCATCTACCATAGACGCCATGATAGTGGCCTCGAGGCTCTCAAGGCTTTCCTTGAGCAGGAGCGTTCTTGCTTCCCGGCCTATTTCCTCAGGCGACTGTCTGGCGGTTCTTGCGGGATCAAAAAGGACTATTTCGCGTAATTTTCTTATTACAAATTGTCTGCCTGTCCCGCGGCTATTTTTTGTAATATTACCCGGACTGTAAGATCCTTCCAGCAACGATTCTATGCTTGCCAACTTTGTTTTACCGATTTTCCCGTATATTCTAAAGACAGGGCCTCTCGACTTTACTCTTAACGAAGCCACTACGCCGGCCCTGCGTAATATTCTCAAGTCATCTTCTATCGTCTGGGCGCTCTTTATTCCGCCGCTTATCATCCCGAGCAGTTCCTCTACCGATGCTGAACCTTTTTTAAGATTAAGAAATACGGCATAGGGCGACCCTTTGAATCGCGGCTTCACTCGAGCCGGAGCACTGGGAAGATTGCGACTGCGTAAACGTATCGGTGACGTTCTTCCGGCACTCGGCCCGTGATATTCTTTCGGCTCACCCTTGTCGCTCGCTACAGAACGTCTCTTGGTCATACCGAGATCTTCTACTTTTAAGCCCATGTAGGCCAACGCATCCTCAAGAGCAGTTTGGCATTTATTAACAATCTGGCGAACCCTCTCTTTCGAAATTTTAAAACGCATGCTCATCTCTTTCAGGGTCGGCACGCTCTTGCCGGTACCCAATAAGACCGGGAGAATCCTCAATATAAATACCGATGCATCTCTTTCTTTATTCTCCCTGGACCTCTGTCTTATCAGCTCTATAGTATTCTTTACAATGGCATCGATCACATCCTGCCGCTCAAGAATACCAGGACCTTGATCATTTTGAACGGTATTGGCTGCGTAGGAAAATTCTATGTCATGCTTATTTTTACCATCGGGAGCAGAGTCTAAAGACGCTGTTGACATAAGCGATAATATTTCTAACATTCTTTTTACTTCGGTCACCTTCCACCCGATCGCCTTAGCTATTTGTGACGGATCCATTTTCTTATCAAAAGGATCTATCTGCTTTTTTTCACAAATTTTGCGGAATTTATTCACCCTGTCATATCTAAAGGATGGTATTCTTATATGATTCTTATTATCTTCAACATATCTCTGTATCGCCTGCCTGATCCAGTATGTCGCATATGTGGAAAATTTGTATCCTTTCTGAGGCTTGAACCTGCTGACAGCCGTTAATAAGCCTATATTCCCTTCCTGTATAAGATCCTGGAACTGAAGGCGCGGCCCTCTATGTTTCTTAGCTATTGAGATCACCAGACGTAAATTGGATGTCGCCAGCGTATCTCCCGCACTTTTGTCACCCAACCCGTACAGGACGCTCAATTTCACCTCACCGATCGCAGTCAGCCTGGGGAACTGGCCCGCGGTATTGATCAGTCTCCCGACCTGATCCGATATTATTTTTTCACTTTCCGGCTCTGAGCCGTTTTTCTTGCTGTTAATTGCTGGTGATGAGGAAATAAATACGAGGTTATCAGGGATGGATCCGAATAGTCGCCTCGCGGCGTTCTTCATAGCCTTTAATCTATATTTATCTTCATAATCCAGAACGCTGGCCGCTCTTCTCAATAAACTCAATGTATAATATTTAGAATCCATCCTGCTAAGCGCATTTAAGGTATCTATTGCCGCATCTATCCGGCTGTGATCTGCGCTCTTAAAATCCATAAGAGCTTCGTATTCTTTTATAGAATTTTCTACCCGCTGACGGTCAAGCCCTTTCGGGCCGGCTGACATCGTAGCGCGGTACTGATCGGGAACGACGTCGTTTCTAAGCGCACGCCTGATCAGGGTCTTGACTACCGCTATCGGAATATACAGGGGTTTATTTTTGTCGGGACGCTTAGCGGAACGCGTGGATGGCCTGCCTGCATCCTTTGCCGGAGGCGTGCTGGCGGATGCTCCTCGCATGATTTCGAACCCGGCCTTACTGAGCTCGTCGTATAAATCCACACCGCTACTTTCTTTCAAACTTCTTACGCGGTTTGCAAACGCCGGCGGTTTTAATTTAAGCTTTTCTCTCAGATCGGCCAGTCTTATTTTTTTACTACCGGTCTGTCCGGCTATCTCTTTTGCCTTTTTAATGGCCTCGTCCACGAAACCACCCAATCCGGCATGCTGCTTAAACACCCCGAGTTTATCGTATGCTATAGCATTCTTTTCCACCCACTTCATAAAATTGTAATAAGTACAGCCAGCGTAAGGATCCTCTTTGTTAATAAGGGCGACAGTCTCTCTGGCTGTGGGCTTTCTCCCGTTATCTCTGTAAAATACTCTGGCCAGCCTTATTATCTCGGCAATCCTTTTGTCCTTATCTATTGTTCTGGACTGCAATTTGATATGGTTGGCTTTTGCGGCATTAATTACCATATAAAAACTAAGCTTCTCTATGGAAGGGTCCTTAGACGCCATCCGTGCGATCTCGTCTACAACATTTACAGCAAGAGGCCTTAGGCCTAAAAGATGCAGCCTTGTCTTGACCTTACGTATCAATTGACCGCGTTTGCGCATTACCGGCGTGATCGTAGGATGTGAAGATTTTTTTGCAGGTCCGCCAAGATTGACGCGCCTATCAGGCGGGCCGCGCTTCCTTTCGGCAAGCGGATCATTCACGCTCTTCCACAGCGCTTCCTGGTCGAGCTTGTACCTGAGCAATTCCGCGGGGCTATCGGATATCGGCTCTGCTCCGGGGGTCGGCACATCGGAGAGATGGCGTTCGTGAACAGATCCTGAGCCGGATCTTCGTAGACTGTCTTCTCTCTTTTTCGAACTCTCTGAAGGACGCAAGATCCGTCTATCGACCCAGAAGAATATCAGTCCACCTATTATATTGGCATATATGGCTGATGACAGGCCCGTGCCCATATAATATGTAAATATCCATATCAGTGGAGTAGTCAGCTGCCACCTTGCCAGATATAAAAGATATTCCCCGGCAAAATCTTTCCAGCCGGAGAATAATTTGCCCGGCTCCTTCAATATAAGTTTATCGAGCCAGAAGAATACAATACCGCCTATTATATTGGTCAATACAACAGCTGCAAAACCCCCGCCAAAATATATTACGAGAGGAGCTATCAAGGGTGAGCTTAACTGCCATCTGAGAAGATAAATTACATATCGCGTTATTAAGTGATCGGCGACCTTATCATATAGCTTTTGCAATAACCCCGCTCCGAGCATGCCTAGATATTCGCTTTTGCCCGATTTCCCCTTTTTGGCGTGCTTCGCCGCAAGTAGCGCCGCGTATCTTGCCGCGAGCTCATCATAAAATTCGACAACACGACCTCTGAAATAGTCCAGATAATCGTACGCAAATTCTACGTCAGGGATGAGCTCCTTAAATTTGGATTCCGACTCATCGATGATCTTAAGATGGCTCTCTCTTAATGCGAGCATCTTTTCAATTACGGCATTGATTGATTCAGGGCTCATTTTATTGAATGTTTCACGCGGAGGTAAGAGTTCGCCATCCTTATGTATGGTGCGGATAATGCCCCTTAATAAATTAAAAGACTGAGCAAGGTTCACCTTTTGGTCACTCTGTCCGGCCATAACGGTCAGGTATATATCTATAGCGCTTAAGTCATTGACTGGAGTGTCTCCGAAATATATGAAGATGGCATGAAGCAGGAATTGAGGCGAATTTTCATCAAAATGATATTCATAGTTATCGCTCCTAGCCCTTTCAAAAGCGCTCTCCCTCATGTGCGCATCCATCTTCGCAAGCGCTTCGCTGAACTTCGGAAGCGATGATGCTTCTTTCGGCGTCTCTTCGTTCTCAGTGGCGAACGTGAGGTCGTCTTTAATGACAAACTTTCGTTTGACCGGATTTTTTCCAGGTGCCGTGCAGTTCGCCACAAGCCTTTCGCTCGAATCTACGCTGAAGGTTATTTGAAATCTTATGCCCCTCTCTTCGATCGGCAATTTATATTTGCGCTCTTTAAGCTCCTCTAACGGTATCGAGCGTATTATCTGCTGGACCTTCGCTTCCATAAGCATGCCGACATCACCGGCGCGCATCGGACCCAACATCAGCGGTATCTGCAGCGAGCTCTTTGAAGGCACACCCTGGCCTATCTCGGGATTCGCCCACGCGATATCCTGCGCGATGAACGCCGCGATCAAGATCGTTGCCATTATCTTCATTAGAAAAGCCCGGGTTGGGATAAGAGTCGCTACTCGGGGGGAAGCTTCCCTCAACCCATTTAGCCCGGGCTTTAAACTTAAATATTTATTACGCATTTATAGCCACCTCTAGAGCACGCCTGTAATCCTGATATATCCTATCGATATCTTCTTTTTCTATCGGCCTTAACAGCTTAAACCACTCTCTGTCTTTAAGGGGAGTTGTATCGTTCGTTATAGAGATCAATAACGACAAGGCTTCTCTGAATGAGTATATCTCCTTATCCACATCGTTGGACTCTATATGCTCGAAGGAGACTATAGGAACATGTTTTTCTTTGGCCAGGTTCTTTATACCGGATTCATACAAAGCATCGGTCCTGCCTTTAATGACTCCCATGAGCATGCCGTTATTTATTTGGTAGCGAGAGTTTACGTGCCTCAAGAGAAGCTCCAGCTCTTTTGTCTCATCGGCGAATTCGACATTTATATCTTTCCCGCCATTTAAAGATTGCAGGTCCTCCGGAGCTATCTTCACGACCTTTATGCCCTTATCTTGAGCTGATGAGCTTATGATCTTCTCCAGCAATTCCGCTCTGCCCGGCCTCTTTCCGTACAGGACGATCGTGGAATTATTCAGAGTCGAAGACTCTCTTAATGTATAGGCAAGGTCGGCAGCTGTACCACGCTCCAAAATATCATCTGCAAATAGCACCAATGCCTTGCTATTAACGACGTCATCGATAGCATTGGCGGTGCCTGGTACAGAATCCGCAATGCGCAACCCCAGCACCAATGCCGCTGATAATATATCCGCTGATCCCGGTATTTCTAATGAAGGAGCAACTGTAGCTTCGGGCTTGGCAAGAGGCCCTGGAATTAAGCCTTCCGCACGCTTGATATAAGAGTAGGCTGCCTGGAACAAGCCTTCCAGATTATCCTCACCCTCCAGTATCTTCAGGCCGCTCTTCACCGGGATATACTTGCCTTCTTTTTTGTGCCATCGGAATTGTGCTATTACTGGAAGTTTAAAATAAGCGGGCCTATCTGCGGTAAGAGCGCCGCCCAGCATAAAATAGACCGTTCTAGGCATGAGCATATTTGGCTCTTTTTGGTAAGAGCTTGATGCGCGATCAAGTATTTGCTCGAGTCTTTCAAGAATTAATTTCCTTGCGGAGATACCCTGACTCTCACGGGCCGCTTTCTTACCGCCTATAGCTATGTCATCAGCGTACAACAATACGCTCTGCGGCAAACGCGAGCTTTGACCGGATATCTTACTGCCATGCTGCGCCATGAAGATGAAGCTATTTGCATATTTATGGTACAATTGGAACATATCATGAAAACCAAACTCCGCCACGATCCCGAATTTGCCCTTATTGTCAAGAACGACGATATCCGAAACCCTGGCCATTTTTTCATGCCTGTCAAATACCAACGAGCCTTCGTCTTTGTCGCCTAAGATACCAAACGGCCTGGCCACAGCCTTTATGGCGCCGGCACTACCTAATTCCGGCTCGAGTCCCCAAGCCTCCCAACGCGCCGGGCTCTTCATGATCTGCTGCCCAAAATAATATAAAAGTCTGCTTCCGCCTATAGCAGCCTTTATATACCCTATCAAAACATTCGAAGTAAGCTTTTCGTCATAAGACACCGTTACCGGAATGCGCACAGGCACAGGATCTGCTCCGCTGCGCGCATAATACAACAGCCTCTCTGACCCGAGGGCTAATCTCTCCA
The DNA here is from genome assembly GCA_964450115.1 of uncultured Planctomycetia bacterium. GTDB lineage: Bacteria > Omnitrophota > Gorgyraeia > 2-01-FULL-45-10 > 2-01-FULL-45-10 > 2-01-FULL-45-10. The sequence continues at coordinate 24,701 of CAYVCD010000002.1, read as the reverse complement.
ACTCTTTGTCTATCAATAAATCTTTTGAAGTCACATCAGGGCGGAAAACAAAATAATCATTGAGGGCTTTTTGGCTACCGCTGTCGGATATATGCGCTATGACTACTTGATCATGCTCATCTATTAACGGAACCCACCTGCCCGGCAGGCCGGCTATCTCGAACTCACATCTTGCTCTGCCCCTCGTATTCTTGAATTCGCTCAAACCGGATTGCCAGTAGCTTATTTCAAGATCGGTCCTGCCGTTTACCGAAGCTTCGCGGTCAATGAGAAATTTCTGGCTCTGGAAATCCATATTAAGCGATATGCCTGTCCTGGCGCCAAGAGCGCGAAATACGCTGTTCCATATCTCCTTATTCTGCGTTTGTCCTATATACGGATCTGCACCGGCTTCTTTTATAGCATCGGATATCATAAACTGTGTGCGGCTAAGGCCGTATTCCATCAGCGCGGCTTTCAAGATCGGGACAAGAGAGGAGATGCGCGCGCTATCCAACATTCCGCGCGCTTTTAAATCTGAAAGCAGATCGGAAATAAAAGACCTCTCTTTGAATGTTAATCTGTCCCTCCCTCTGGCTACTATCGTATCGGGAATGAGCGCCAGGAATGTTCCGATGCCATCGGAACGCAGGTTATCGCCTTCTTCTAGGCGGGTAATAGTAAAATCTACAACGCCCTCCGACCGAACTGTTTCGCCGCCAATGGCAAATATTATGCCCTTTATTAAAGGAGCGTTCGGATTTCCGGATTCGGATTTCCGCTTATTCAGCGCGACGCGCAGGTATCTTTCCACTTTATCCGAGACCGCGCCCTCAATTACCCTTTCAAGAGAGTTGGACTTATCTGACGTTTTAGACTCGCCAAGATAAACTCCATCTTCCAGCTCAAAGCCGCCTTTTGTATTAGACTGGTATTTTGACCTATCGACCTCCAATACAAAATCCACTTCCGCTCCGAACCTTTCCATGCCCAACTCTATCACTCTCGAATATCTTATATTGTCTTCTACTGCCCTGGCTTCAATAAATTCGCCTAAAAATTCTTCTTGGAAATGGCCCTTCTTAGTTACGGCCATCTTCAATAACCTTTCGGCTCCCGGTGTGCCTATCCCTATAAAGTATTCCGCGGCTTTATATACGCTTTGCAGACTAGCCTCTTTCTGTATCTTTAAGAAAGCCTCTAGCGCATCAGGATCCGATATCCCTGACTTCTTGACAGCATCTCCAGCCGAAGCTGCGTTTATATGCTCGGGCTGTTCACCGGATCCATAGCTTACTATAAGAATGTCTTCTCCCCGCTCTGAAGGCACTATTATATTTGTCGGATAGGATGGATGTTTTTTACCAAGAACCAATATTATATTTTTGCAACCGTTATTTTTCGCTAAACCCTCGTATACGCTCAGGTCGTTTCTTAAGAAATTTTCCACCGCTTTCTCAACAGGATCTTCTCTACTTAGGATCTTTAAAAGACAGCTTTGTTCATGCCCATTCTTATCCATCATGTTCACTACAACCGCGCTTTTATTTATTAGCGCAACTTCGGCATCAGAGATGCCTGCATCGCCTACGGGCTTTCTGAACTCATTAAGTATATACCCCATTCCTTCCAGGGTATTGGCGGTCCTCGTGGTCATGCTGATGGAGTAGGGATCCATCCTTCCTATATCGGTGCAGCTCTCAAAGCCCGCAACTTTTCTTACCAGTCTATTTTCTACATCAATCAAACTGTTCGGATTGTCTTCGCCTTTCTTTAGCCTTTCTAGAGCCTCTGGGCTCGGACACCCGGTTATGTCGTCCATACCCAGGTTGCCGAATGGATTTTTGAAATATTTACTTAACATCCCGTTGGCCTGGTCAGCCGTTTCTTTAATAACTTCGGCCGATCTGGGATCAGCCGCCGCTATCTGAGCCGCCAATGCGCGCATGATAGTGCTCTCCAGGCTTCTGGGGCCCATCGACGCCGGTGTAATTATCTCTTTCATAATGTAAGAGAGTTCGGTCCATCTTATGTCCCTCGGATACCCCTTGCCGGTTAGAAGTATCTTTAGCTCATTGATAAAATCTTCCCATCGCCCGAACCTCAATGCAGTAAGTATGAGATCTACCTGCAATTCATAAGGCAGCGCCCATGGGTCCGTGGACTGGATCTTGGTTATTATGTCCGCCATACCATTGTATGCTCTTTCAGATCTCGATTTCATGCCAAGCACTTCATAGCCATGCGCGATGCGGCCATATGCGTTTTCAAGAATCATGAGCTCGTCCTTGGTCGGACGCGATATTTTTTCCATTACCTGCACTTCGGCCTCTTCAAGGGCAAGCGAAATTAAGACATCCTTATATTTTATAAGCTCGTCCTGCTTCATCAACTGCGACATTCTGTATTTAAGTATCTCCGGCTCGACAAGATGCGTATCCTCTTTTTCAAAAGACCTTCTGACCAGCTCGGAAAGGACCTTTTGAACCTGATGCGCCGCCACCTTCCTGCCGGACATGTGATCATGTATATCCAGATAACGCTGGGCAAAATTAAGCCATACGGCAAGCTCCTTCATATCGTATTCGCTGTCAACTCTCAGGCTGTCGAGATAATTTTTCGGTAGAAACAAGAGACGCCTCCCCCGTCCGGCATGGACTACTCTGATGACGTTGTGCACAGGATCCGAAAATATGAGCGATGTCTTCATTATAAGCTCGGAAACGGTGCTATTATTCTCAAAGCGCTTTATCCTGTTTTCGAGGTTAGGACATTCGCGGCGCCATATCTTCACCGCCTCCAGTATCTTTGCGGCGTTTTCGGATTTCCTGGCGTCCTCAAAAGGCGCCTCGCCCCTCCTTTGCTTTCCAAGCGCATCGGCATTCGTTCCATTAAATAAAAGATTCTTCGGGAAGAAATAGATCACATTATCCCCTCTGGTATGATAGGATATGCCCGTTCTATATAGAGACAGATTATGCGGCGGACTGTTCTTCATATACTCATCATAGAGATGCCCCAGGTAGGGCTGCGGCTTCAGGGTCAGATAGAAGAGCAGAATTCCGTAAAGCTGTATGGAAGCATTCCTTGTCGCGTAAGAGTTTTTTATCTTCCCGAACTTTTCCAGCAGAATAGCCTCTTCATCGTTCATGGCCTTTCTTATCTCATATGAACCCTCGGGCCATCTTCTTATCAATTCTCTGCAATATGTTATAAAATCTTCCGAACCTTCAAAGTCCTTCTCGAGCCTATTGAATAGAAGCTCGAAAAGTGGCCTCAAGAAGTTTTTTTCATGGCTTTTTGCGTCTGACATTATATAGCATTCCATAGCCTCTAACTCAGCTATATACATAGATAGGGCATCGCCATCCGTTATCCGGTCGGAATCCGGCATGGAGGTTTCTCCCGAGGCCACATCTATGAATGTGGCGGGGTTTGTGACAAACCGCTTCTGGTTTGCATCGTAATAGACGAGTCCTTTATCTGCCATCTCAAGAAATCTCACTCGGCTTTGCGTCATAAATACTTCTCCGTAGAAATCGAAGGCTTGGACGGGCTCTGAATCCTTCCGCCACGACAATAATGACCTGACATCCTGCCCGGAAGTAAAATACATCTCCGATAATTCTTTATCCGCCAATTTTAAGATAGGATCATAGACAATTATCCGCCCATCAATATTACTGGAGCCGCGCGGCAGCTTTAGCACATATTCTTTTATTTTTGCGATATCAGTTTTTTCGTCGCTGAAAAGACTCTCTATGAATTTCATGAAATAGACGCTTCTTATATAAGCAGTAAGCCCCATCCCTGAATCCGCGACGCACCTATCCAGAACGCGGCTTAAGCCCCTCATCCTGAAGTCGGAACGCCTCTCTTCCTTCAGGAAGGTCCGGATATTCTTTCCAAGCGTCTTCGCCTGCGCTTTAAGGCTCTCATCGAACGCCCTGACCGCGTATGCACTGCTCAACTCAATATCTCTTTCGCTTGATAAAGCCATCATCGCACGCAGCGCAGCATCTTCAAGAGTAGCATCTACCTTATGATATTTTCTGATCAGCTCATCAAAGCGCCCGGCCATCTGCTTCAACGTATAGACCCTTACATCATACCTGGACTCAACTAGTTTATGCATAGCAGATATCACGGCCAGACGAACCTGCAAATTGGTATCGTTAAGCGCTGCGAGCAATGCCTCTTCGGCCTTTCTCAAAGACCCCTCATCCATCTTATCCAGATGATAAGAATCTTCAAATATTAAAGCCGCTGCCTTTGACGCAACGATCTTGTATTGCGTTCTTGGGTCTCTTAAAAGCCCTGTGATATATTCCAGCCAGTGGTTCTGGCGCATGATGCCTATTTTTTCATGACTATATATACGGCGGATCATATCGATTATATGCTTTGCATTCTTTTCATCGATATCTTTTAGCGCAGCCGATATGTCTGGCGGAAGGACTATATTTGCAGAAAGATGGTTTTGCGGAATTGGATCCTTTTTGATAGTAGTATCTATTGCGGAATTATTGAAGCTCTTGCCCTTCTTCTTGAAAAGTTTGTTTGCAAGAACCTTCTTCAGTCTGCTTAATACACTCGCATTTTGCAAGCCCGGCACAGCAAGATTGCTATTAGAAGCTTGACTTGGATAAGCCCAAGAGATGTCTTGGGCGAGGAAAGCCACAAGAAGCATTGCGGCTATGATCCTATATGTTTTATTGAACCTAAGTTTCATATAATTTGTTCTCTTAACAATTGTTAAATAAAAAAACCAGATTGCCAAGCTTCATGTTCTAGGCTATCTGGTCTTTTTAGATGGTGCGAACCTTCGATATTATAAATATCGCCATCAATTTTCTAAAGACCCTCAACTCCCCCGAGTTAATACAGTGGGGATCCTAGAATAATATATTATGTAGATTATACCATGTGGTATGGCCAAGGCAAGTTTATATTCTATCTTTTTTATGTCTTAACTTGCTATGCGCGGAAATATAAAGCAGATGATCTGAAGAATAAAATTTGTGTAGATAGCGGCAATAATGTCGTCGAACATTATGCCGAATGACCCGGAGAATTTCTCTATCGCTTTGGCAGGCGGCGGCTTTAAGATATCGAATGTCCTGAATAACGCGAAGGCAAGCACCATTATCCAAAAACTGTACGGCACCAGGAACAATGACAGCATCATGCCGCACGCCTCGTCTATTACTATCATCTGGGCGTCTTTTCTCTTGTAGATCCTCTCCGCTTCGGATGCAAAGAGTATTCCCAGAGCAAATAAAAAAAGCACAGAAAAAATATATATCGGCAGTTTATCTTTAACGACGAAATATATGAGAAGTCCTGCTAGACTGCCAAGCGTGCCGGGCATGAACGGCGAGTGTCCCAGATAAAAGAAGCTTGTAGTGAACTTAATGACCCTTCGCATTGAAGTACACTCCCTTATTCCTTATAAGATACGACAATCCGCTTATCAATGTCAAGAGAGTTGTGATAGACATCAAAACGAATATGGCGTCCCTGTAAATACGTTCGGTGGAAGCGTTCCAAAAATCAAATACCTTCATCCCCGCCTCTCTGAATATCAAGAAGAATAGTATGGCCAGTATCGCGAAGACCTGGGACACCATCTTATGTTTTCCGCCTTCATCAGCGGATATAACCTTGCCTTTGGTGAGCGCCGACATCCTTAGGCCCGTGACCGCCACGTCCCTGAATATTATTATAACAACCATCCAAGCGGGTATCAACTCCATTTCGACGAATGCTAAAAATGCCGACAGGACCAGTATCTTGTCCGCTATGGGGTCCATCAGCCTGCCAAAATCGGTCACCATATTATACTTCTTCGCGATATAACCATCCAGTATATCCGTGAATGACGCGATGACGAAAGTGGCGAGCGCCAGGGATTTCATCAATACGCCCTTTGAGAAGAGAAAGAACATGAAGATGGCTACGAGGATTATGCGCAGCACCGTCAGTTTATTCGGTAGGTTCATCCGGCCTCCCCGACGAGATCGTACTCCAGGCTATCGGTGATCTTGACTTTGCAGAATTCGCCCGCTTTGACACTGCGCCCGGAGACATAAACGCATCCGTCTACTTCCGGCGCGTCGCCCTCCGTGCGGCCCGCGAACTCATCCTTCTCACCCTCTAGCTTCTCGTCTATAAGAACTCTTACCGTCTTATCCATATATGACCTGTTGATATCCGCCGATATCTTCTGCTGTAATTTCATCACCTCATCGAACCGCTGGTTCTTTATTCTTTCCGGTACCTGCCCTTCGAACTTACAGGCCATAGAACCCTCTTCAGCGGAATATATGAACGCCCCGAGCTTTTCAAACCTCGTATCTTCAAGGAACTCCAGAAGTTCTCCGAACTCCTTATCCGTCTCCCCCGGGAATCCGATGATAACAGAAGTCCTTAAGGTGAGGCCGGGAATATTCTTTCTCAATTTTTCTATCAGGCCTTTTATCTCAATTTTCGTAGTATGTCTGTTCATCTTCTTTAATATCTTATCGCTGATATGCTGGATCGGCAGGTCAAGGTATCTGCATATCTTCTTCTCATCGCGCAAAGTATTGATAAGCTTGTCGCTGTAATGCGCGGGATGCGTGTAAAGAAGCCTGATCCATTCAACACTGCTCTTTAGGGAGGCTAATTTTTTCAATAACTCCGGAAGTCTTTGTCTGCCGTATATATCCTTGCCGAAAAGCGTAGTATCCTGGCCTATGATATTGATCTCCTTTATTTTGCCGGATAGAGACAGCTTTATTGCCTCATCTATCACAGACTCTATAGGCCTGCTTCTGAATCTTCCGCGCAAACGCGGTATTATGCAGTAGCTGCAGAGATTATCGCACCCCTCGGAGATCTTTAAATAAGTAAAATGCGGCGGCGTAAGCGATAGTCGCGGGGAATTTTCGTTATAGAGATAGTTCAGCTTTTTTGATACGGACGACATCGGTATATCTTTGAGCAGAGACTTAACGATGCTCTTTATCTTTGGCAGATCGCTCGTTCCAACAATCGAGTCTACTTCAGGAAGGTTCTTTAAGAGTTTACTGCTGTACAATTGCGGCAGGCATCCGCAGACCATGAGATGCTTGATCTTGCCGTCTTTTTTGAGTTGGGCGGCCTCTATTATGGTGTCGATCGACTCTTCACGCGCGGATTGTACAAAAGAGCAGGTATTGATTATGAAGAGATCTACCCCGAGGCCTACTTCATCCGCTATCTCATAACCCTCTTCTTTTAGAGAGCCGAGCATTACCTCGGAATCTACCAGATTGCGCGGACACCCAAGGCTTACGATCCCGATCTTTGTCATTTAATAGTTTCTATTTTATTCTTATGCCTTTTCTTGTTATCTCGAGGCCTTTTATGACGCCACTGGTCTGCAGGACTATAGGTCTTCCGTTGAGGCTCAGATCAAGGCTTCCGGCCTTAGCGATATTGAGCTCTATAGATGTATTGGCTTCCGTCTTCTCGACAAGACCCGCGGGCAGGACCCTGTCAAAGAAGAGTATGCCGTCTTTTTTCAGAGTCACGAGGACCGCCTCTTTCACCTTTATCTCAAGCACTAAGCGGGAATTTTTAGGAACGATCTCTTTTGTTTCGGATTTGGCCTTTACAGCTGGTTTCTTATTTTTAACAGTTTTTGCGCTTACTGCGGAGGACTTCTTCTTTGCTGCAACAGCAGAACTTTTTTTATGGTTAAGCCTCGCCTTATTAAAGGCGGTCGAGACTTTACCGATAATGAACAGAAGGAGCATTAGAGATATGATCGCCGCTACTACCAATCCTGTTATATACAGGAATTTCGGCGGACTTTGGACCTCTTTCGGCAGAACGCTCTCCTGTATAGGAGCGCTGGGCTTAGGGGGGGCTTCCGAATGTGTGGGAAAATATTCCTTTAACAGCTCTACCGAATTTATATCCAGGAACTGCGCATACTTCTTCAAGAAGCTTCTTATATATGTATCGGTCAGTGTATCGCTTGGTCTGCCTTCTTCCAGCCCGATCAGGACACTAGAATGTATCTTGGTCTGTTTCTGTACCTGCTCTATTGTAAGAGACCTCTTCTCTCTGGCCTCTCTCAATCTTTTGCCTACGGAAACAGCCGATGACCTTGACTCTCTCTTATTATTTTCCACTTTTGGCCCGGTAATCCTGCAGGCTGACAAGAATATCTCTTGGTTTCGACCCCTGGAACTGCCCCACTATCCCCTCGGCTTCCATTGTATCGATGATCCTGGCCGCGCGCGCATACCCTAATCCCAGCCTTCTCTGCAGCATGGATACAGAAGCCTGCCCTGTCTCCAGGACCGTCCTCACCGCTTCCTCGTAGAGCTCATCCTTATCGAACTTCTTGAAGGCGGTCTTCTTGTGCACCTCGAGTATCTCTTCTATGTATTCGGGAGCTCTTTGAGCTTTTATAAAATCTGTTATCTTCTCTATCTCTTTATCGGATATGAGACTGCACTGAGCCCTTACAGGCCTCGACGCTCCGGGCTCTATAAATAACATATCTCCCCTGCCAAGCAGCTTATCCGCACCATTAATATCGAGCACCGTTCTTGAGTCCACTTTGGAAGCAACTTTAAACGATATTCTCGCCGGGAAGTTAGCCTTTATTACACCCGTTATGACATCTACGGACGGGCGTTGTGTAGCCAGCAATATGTGTATACCCACGGCTCTCGATAACTGCGCAAGTCTCGTTATCGCGCTCTCGACCTCGTTCTGAGCTATCATCATAAGGTCCGCGAGCTCATCTATGATGAGTACTATATATGGTAGTTTTTTGGGCGGCGTTCCGTCTTCCGTATTCTGTTTATTACCGAACTTTTCGTTGTAGAGGTCTATGTTCCTAACTCCGGACTTCGCAAGGAGCTCATAACGCGAATCCATTTCATTCACGACCCAGTCGAGAGTGCTAGCTACCTTCTTATGGTCGGTAACTACCGGAGCCAAAAGATGTGGCATGTCATTGAATACGGCCAGCTCGACTCTCTTGGGATCTATCATTATGAACTTCACGTCTTCGGGCGTCGCATTGAATAGCATCGACATTATCAGGCTGTTTATGCATACTGTCTTGCCCGAACCAGTCGCTCCGGCTATCAAGAGATGCGGCATGGTGGCGAGATCCGCTATCACGGGAGCTCCCGCGATATCTTTGCCGAGAGCAAGTTTAAGTTTTGACTTTGATGACTTATATTCTTTAGAGTCAAGGACCTCCTTCAGATAGACTATGGCGCTCGAAGAGTTAGGTACCTCGACACCTATCGTACCCTTGCCCGGTATGGGGGCAACTATCCTGACGCTCTGGGCCTTCATGGCGAGAGCTATATTGTCGCTTAAAGATGTTATCCTGTGTATCTTTACTCCCGCAACCGGTTCAAGCTCGTATCTGGTTATGACCGGACCTTTATTGAATGCCACGACCTTGGCCTCTATATCAAAATCCGCGAGCGTCTCTTCCAGTATCTTAGTGTTCGCCTCAAAGTCATCGTCTATCTTTCTCTGCTCCAACGGCGGCGGCGAATCGAGAAGGTCGAGGCTGGGAAGCGTAAAATCTCTCTGAACGGCAAGGGTAACTTTTCTTTCCTCGACCGAAGGCTCTTCTTTCTTAACATTAGTCGAAGCCTGAACGGGTCTCGAGGTGGATGGCGGGGTATTACGCAGCACAACGTTGGCCGGTACGTTCACGCCGGGCATAGCTCTGGGGGGCTCTTTCTCTCTCACCGGCATTACAGCTGGCGCCGGCCTATTCAATACAGGGGCGGTAGACTCCTTCTTGCGAATAACGCTGCCTTTATCTCTCAAGCCGGAGACAAAATCCCTGCTCTTTTGCGCAAGGGCCGTCAGGAATGGTATGAGCAAAAATTCTGTCGCCAAAAGGACTGAAAGCAGGAATAGGACTATTATTACAATGATGGCGCCCATTGACCCTAAATACCTTATAAGAAAGTCTGAAAAGACCAGCCCTACGATACCACCGAGTGAAAAACGAAAGCTGTTATCGCCCTGCCCTATTATAGAGAACATGGCGCTCGACGCCAATATGAGGAAGAATGTGCCGAAGACCTTAAAATAGAGCTTCTGCGGAGTGATGCCGGAAAACCGCGCGATCGCCCATATCAATATAAGTATGGGTAGACAATAGGCGCTCATCCCCATCACGAAGAACATGATGGCCCCAAGATACGCGCCGAAAAGCCCTGCGAAGTTCTTTACAGGATGGTTTACCTTTGAAGTGAATAATTGCAGATCAGAAAAATCGAAAGTTATGAAACTTATGAATATAAGTATGGCTATGGCAAATAATAGTATCGCCTGTATCTCGTTCCATTTACTCTTATCCATCGGCCCCTATACCTATTTAGATAATATCACGACCGCAGCGCCTATCAACATACAATATATGCCGAAAAGGAATAACAGATTCTTCTTCATGATACCGTACAGCACCTTTATCACAAGAAAGCCCGTGATCGCGGCAGCTATGGCTCCTGCCAGGAAAGCTACGGTATCGCCAGATATAAGATTACCACAAATCTGGCGCACCTTCAATACATTTGCCCCTAAAACCGCGGGGATAGAAAGCAGGAAAGAAAATTTAAGCGCTTCGACCTCATCCATCCCCATTATCAGCGCTGTCCCTATCGTAGCTCCGCTTCGTGATATGCCGGGCAGGACCGCGATACCCTGCGCTATACCTATGGCTATGGAATTTTTCATACCCAGCGGCCTCGGCCGCCTGACGATCTTCCAATATATGGCAGAGATGCTCGTGAATAAAAGAAATAGGCCCGTTATGATAAGTGAGGATCCCACGACCAAAGGCATCGCGAAGAAAGTTTCCGCAGCATCCTTGAGCAGCAATCCTATTATGAAAGTAGGTATAGAGGCTATTACGATGAATTTAAGCAGCCGGCTGTCCTTCTGAAGCATCTGGGATATATCTTTGCGGAAAAATACCACTACTGAAACTATCGTTCCAAAATGCAGGAATAGATCGAAGGCCAACATCTCTTCTTTAAAACCAAATACGGTATGTAGAAGTACAAGATGTCCGGAACTCGATATGGGGAAGAATTCTGTAATGCCCTGGACTATCCCTGAAGTAACCGCCTGGATTATAGTCATCTACTATTTTCCGGTATGTCCGAATCCACCATGGGAACGGACTGTGTCGTCGAGGTTCTCTGTCACTTCTATATCTGCCCTCACGACCTCCTTTATGATCATCTGCGCGACCCTGTCTGCCCTGCGTATAGTGAACGGTTCCTTGCCGTGATTTATCATTATCAGGTTCACCAGCCCGCGATAATCGGAGTCGATCGTGCCGGGAGTATTGACAAGGCTTATACCGTGTTTTAAGGCCAACCCGCTCCTGGGGCGTACTTCGGCCTCATAGCCTTCCGGGATACTAATATAAATGCCAGCCGATATAAGCTTAATATCGCCTGGCAATAATATTACGTCTTCGTTAACGTCCGCGTAAAGATCCACCCCGCTTGATCCGGAAGTCGCATACCTCGGAACGGGCAGGTCCTGACAGCCTTCCTTCTTCTTGAGGAGTATTTTTACGCTCTTCACTTAAGCCTGTGATACTTATTGTGAATAATTTTTATCTGCGGCGGCGCGAATCGTCCTGGGGCTTCCCTTTATCATCGCCGGGCTTGTAGTTCGGGTCCGCCTGTTTCTTCGAAAGATTTAGCCTGCCCTGCGCGTCTATCTCCGTAAGCTTCACATCGAATTCATCGCCGAGCTTGGCTACCTCTTCCACGTTCTTTACGAATGTATTGGAAAGCTCCGAAACGTGCACAAGGCCCTCTTTCCCCGGGAGTATCTCTACAAAAACTCCGAAGTTCATGATCTTTTTTACTTTTGCCCTGTATACCTTGCCTACCTCAGGCTCTTCGGTTATGCCTTTTATTATGGCTACCGCCATCTCTATGGCCTTGGGATCGGTACCCGCAACCTGTACAGTGCCGTCGTCGTCTATATCTACCGTGGCGCCCGTATCCTGTATTATCTTCTTTATTATCTTGCCGCCGGGTCCGATGACCGCGCCGATCTTCTCCACATTAATTTTCAGGACCACTATCTTGGGCGCAAATGTCGAAACATCGTTCTTCGGCTGGCCTATGACCTGCATCATCTTTTCCAATATGACGAGGCGGGCTTTCTTGGCGGACTCAAGAGCCTCTTTAAGCACTTCGTAACTTATCCCCTGTATCTTCAAGTCCATCTGTAGGGCGGTGACTCCATTCTTCGTGCCTGCCGCTTTGAAGTCCATGTCTCCGTAATGGTCCTCGACTCCGCCTATATCTGTCAATATGATGACCTCTTTATCTTCCTTAATTAGGCCCATCGCTATACCGCTGACAGGATCGGAGACCGGCACGCCGGCATCCATAAGCGAAAGAGTGCTTGCGCACACGGTCGCCATGCTTGACGAACCGTTCGACTCCAATATATCAGAAACAACCCTTACCGTATAAGGGAAAGCATCTTTGCTCGGCATGACCGGCCTTAAGGCTCTTTCCGCTAAAGCGCCGTGTCCTATCTCGCGCCTTCCGGGGCCTCTCATCGGCTTCACCTCTCCGACCGAGAACGGCGGGAAGTTATAGTGCAGCATAAAGCCCTTCTGCGACTCACCCTCCAGGGCGTCTATGATCTGCTCGTCAGCGCTTGTACCTAAAGTGGTGACCGACAGGCTCTGCGTCTGGCCTCTTGTGAATAAGCCCGACCCATGAGTCCTGGGCAATAGCCCGACTTCGCATGTGATCTTTCTTATCTCATCAAATTTTCTACCATCAACGCGCTTTCTCTTCTCTACGATGAACTTCCTGACCTCTTCTTTTTCAACTTCCTCAAGCGCGTATTTGACATCTTTTTCGGAAACCTCGGACTCCTCCGTAACGAGCTTCTCTACAAGATCTTTCAGGAGCAGGTCCATCGCCTCTTCGCGCTGTTCTTTGGTGCTTAATCTGTTTACCTCGTCTAATTTAGCGACCGAACCGCTTTTGACGCTCTTCAAAAGATCCGCGTCCACGTCACGCAGAGCGATCTCTCTCTTCGGCTTTCCGCAGGCCTTCGCCATCTCTTCCTGTAGGTCTATGATGACCTGCATCTCTTTATGGCCGAACTTTATGGCATCCAAAAGCGTATCTTCCGGCAACTCTTTGCTTCCGGACTCTACCATAAGAACGCTCGTCCTGTTACCGGCTACCACGAGATCCAGGTCGCTTGACTCTAATTCTTTAAATGTCGGGTTCAATACGAACTCTCCGCCGATCCTACCCACTCTTACCGCGGCTATCGGCCCGTTGAACGGAATATCCGATATCGTGAGGGCTGTGGATGCGCCTATCATGGCCAGTATGTCGGAATCGTTCTCGCTGTCGCTGGAAATGACTATGGCCACCAACTGAAGCTCATTCATGAAACCCTTGCCGAATAACGGCCTTATGGGCCTGTCTATCAGGCGGGCGGTCAATATCTCCTTCTCTGTTGGACGGCCTTCGCGTTTGAAGAAACCTCCCGGGATCTTCCCTGCGGCATAGGTCTTCTCCTGGTATTCGCATGTCATGGGGAAGAAATCAAGATCGGGTCTTAAACGCTTTGAACAGACAGCTGTAACGAGGACTACTGTGCCACCGAGCTGGACGGTGACCGCGCCGTCCGCCTGCTTGGCCATCCTGCCTGTTTCGATGATTATCTTCTCGCGGTCTAAATTTCTTTCAAATTTTTGCATCATTTATCCTTTATGGTTATGGGGTTTATTTGTAAGGGGTGTCGCTGATATGCATAAAGAAACAAGGGACTATTTCCTTAAGTCCAGTTTCTTTATGATGCCCTGATATTCATCCGGGCTCTTCTTCTTTAGATACTCCAGAAGTCTTCTACGGACACTGACCATGCGCAGTAACCCCTGCCTTGAATGGTGGTCTTTCTTATGCGATTTGAAATGGCCTGAAAGAGAATTTATCCGTTCCGTTAAAAGCGCTACCTGCACAGCTGGCGAACCGGTGTCTTTTTCATGCACCTTATAGCCGCCTATCAACTCCGTCTTCTTCACTTTTGTTAAACTCATTTTATACCTTTCCTATTGTTTGAGGCATCATATCATAGATGTATTTGATTGTAAAGCGAATTATTCGAGGGATATATACCGAGTAGGGCACCTTTAAAGGTGCCCTACTGGTTAAAGTAAGCTCGTTCTCTTTACGCCGCAGCCGCGAATTGACGCGCAGCTTCGTGCATCTGTTCGATCACTGTAGGATTGATGATATCCGCTACCTTCCCTATCGCGTCGAGTATCTTCTTTACTATGATCGTTATCGATGTAACGCCGGTTCCGGCATCGGCTTCGGACGCTACCTTGAAGTAATAGTAGCGCGCCGTCTTTATCTTTGCCATTACCTCCGGAACGCTTTCGGCATGTATGATCTGTTGGCCCTCGGTCAGGCCTGCGTTAAGCTCGTCTATCAGCACCTTCTGCCGGCTTGTTGTAGCCACTACGGCTACCCTGATATCCGACTTCACGAGGCTTGGCAGTATAATGCCTAAGCCCTCTTCATAGGTGCCGTCCTCATTGCGTTTTCCGAATGTCGATATCTCGGAGAATATCATCGTAGAATTATCGTCATCTGTTATGATCTTCCCCTGACACTCAGCCAGCTGCACAGCCTTGGCAAGCCCTTCGAAATTCAGCCAACCATCGAGCCACTCCGCCTGGACCAGCTTCATAATACCCTGTAGTACCGATACGCTGCTTTCTATCGCCACTTCAGGCGCTGGCGCAGGCGCGACCTGCGGCAGAGAATTCAGCGATTCGCCGAGCACATTCTTTCTTATGCCTGATATCTTTTTATCGATAGATAGCGCCATCGTTACAACATCCGCTATATGACGGCCGAAATTCAGGAAACCGTCAGCATCTTTTTTGGCTGCCGCCACAAGAGCTGCAAATGACGGATTATCTTTTTGCAGTCTTACAAGTGTTTCATCGTTTTCTTTAAACAGGACATTCGCAGAGATCACCACATTCGCGAATCTTATCCCATGCTGATTTGCCGTATAGCGCTGGTTTATCTCGTCGATCAATCTTCCCAATGACAAAGCACCGGATTGGCCCGCTGTAACATACATGACAGCGCCGGACGTTCTTTCATGCACATAGCTCTCGGCTAAGGACAACGGTTTGTGCGATGCGACCCGCGATATCAGCATGTCGGCATCCTGACCGGCTATGGTGCATATATTCAATCTCCTCATATCACGCGCTGATTCGCTCTGGGAATTAATCGCCTCTACCAGCAGAGATAAGTCTTTCTCACGGAACGCTGGCAGTGAAGCGGCTGACCCCATGTCCGGAAGTGGCGCGCTTTCGTCGGCAAGGCCGAGCACGTTCTTAGCTGCCAGCTCGTCTTTTGTGAATATAACAAAATCTTTAAGACTTACCGTCCCTTTTGATTGCGGAAGGTCGCGCACCTCCGCTTTAATATCGGATGCGGATTTTATGCCGCGCTTTATTGCTATACATACGCCGCCCCTTTGAATAACTTCATCTCTTCTATTGATTATCATATCCGCAGCTTTTGCCGTTGCGCTGTCCGCAACTGCCATATCGATCTCACCCGGCTGAACACAGCGGAAGCTGTATCCCGGGAGTTCGTACAAAAGGTTCTTCTCCCGTTCGAGCTTTAACTCCTCGCCGAGCGCTATTGAAAGAGCCTCGGTAACGAAATTGCCTATACCTATCTCGTTAAAGAGCAGATTTCCTTGTTTATCTTTTTTCACATTCGTAAATTTGTCCTTAAAGAACGGGTTTTCCAGTATTCTCCGGAGTAACTCGTCATCCGGCGATATTCTGAATCCCTCGGAAACAACGACAGTGGCAGCGCCATATTTATTCATGCGCCGTTTCACCGCATTGACGACATCTGCAAGAGATACGATGGATGCGCCTCTTTCATCCACTGACCATTCCGGTATAAGGGCTATCAAAGTAGGCGCTATTGCCTTCATCTTTCTCAATTCGGCCTCGGTGTATCCTGACCTGTCAGCCGTATTCATGTTTGCCGCGCTAACTGTCAGATAACCGCTATCCCTACCCATAATTTCGCTCACAACCACCTTCTTCTCCCACGGCATAGGTGCGGCGCGAATAACAAATTTATTGGCGTAAGAACCCGCGGTATCGGCCCCTATCATATAGACATTGGGCGCATCATAATCTACGCTCTTCGGAAGCGCTATGACCACCATATCATTGATGCCCTGAGCGCGCAGTTCATTGGATATCTTTGTCGCCTCGGCCATATGGTCGCTGCCGCCCACCATGATGACCGTTTTACAATAACCCTTAAGATTAGCGACCGCGTTTTGCATATATTCCGGATGTTTCTCATCGCTTAAACTGACTCTCGCTGTCCCCTCCACTGCGCCCGGCATATTGATTATGCTGTATGATCTCTTCTCGTCAATCCAAACTAGATTTTTTGCGAACTCTTCCCTGGGTTGCACCAGGCCGTCGAGGCCGAACCGCACGACTTCCAGCGAATAGCCTTGTTCTGCAAGTCCGACCGCCAATTGCGCGAAATAATTGTTGACTCCCGCAGATTCGCCTCCGCTTATAAGCACTACTACGCGCTTATCCTCCGAAACTTCGCTTGGCCTCGGCCATGCCCGCAATAAGCCTAGTCGCGCCTTTTGTGTTGTGCGCGCTGCCTCTAGCAAAGCTTCTTGAGCCTTTTCGAAGTTTTTGCTTTTGCCTGCCCATGCCCTCAAGCCAGACCTTTGCAGCCCGCGGCCAAAAGAGTACGATAACTGCCATGGGACTTGCTTCAGTTGGCTTAGTTTTGCTGCGGCATCTGTTTTTCCTTCGGCTTTCAATTCGGCCGCAGCCTCATCCCGGACGGTTTCGAATTTAGTCTGGCTTGTCACAGTAACAGCATTCAGATTATTATTAGCCTCATCATCCTCTTGCCCGCCTGATAAAAATACTATCGCAGGTACTTCTTGGGGGACCGTTTTAAGAAGCCCCTTGAGCGTTTGATACCCCACCATTTCGCTATCAGCGCGATTGGCGGCTTTATTGCCAGAGAGGATCATACTCGTTTTCAAGACGACTCCATCCAGCCATACGCCCGCCTTGGCCAGTTCCTCAAAAACTATCTCAAGAGTACGAGTGGTTGCTTTATAGCTGGCGGCAATATCGTGAGAGCCGTCCAGTAAGACCTCCGGTTCAATAATAGGAACTAAATCCGCTTCTTGCGTCTGTTTGGCGGAATTTGCCAAAACTACGGCATTCTTGCGGATATTAGCGTCGGTAGGCAGGCCTTTTACAGTATCGATGGATAGGGTCACGCGCCACTTGGTAAAGACGGCGCCTTTTGCCTTATACTTTGCCAAAAGTTCAGGTAACTTTTGAAGGCCTTTTGGATCGGGAAGTTTTTCGCCTGGGCTATCCGGATCATCGATAAGGCCCGCATCTGTTTTTATCCCGGGTAGAATACCTCTCTTCACCAGATGCTCCTGCACCAGGTTTTCGTCATTTTTACCCAAATTATCAAAAGTTTCGCTGTAAAGAATAACCGCGCTGACGCCCGCATTTTTCAGCCCAGGCACCATGAGTATAAGCTGGCGCATCGTCTGACGATTCTCCGGAGTATTAGGAAGGCCTACCGATTCTAACCTTTTACCCGCCGTGCCCGTACTCTCATCCGCAGCCAAGATACCGCCGTTAGCCGGCACTATCCTCGCGGCAATATCTCGCAGATGCGCTTGAAGAGTGTCATTTTGTGCCGGCGCCGGCGTTGCCGCAGGCCTGGCCTCTGTCGTGCCGCAATATGCCGCAAGGTACCTTAAGTCGAGATAATCGAGCCATGAATCCGTGACGAATGCGGGCTCGCCTGCCGACAAATTCTTGATCATGAAGCGAATATCATCGTCCGGCATTTTAGATATTATATAGGGACTGAGCTCCCGCCTTATTTGTTCTCCGCCGGCCCTTACTAATCTATTCTTGATCACCACTGGGATAATGTTGCCGGCGTCATCTTTTACAAGCAAAGGATAGTATTCCTGATCTCCCGCTCCCATATAATAGATCGATGGCAATATATGGGAGGCGGCACCGTAAACGCCATTGTGTATATCCATATTCAACTTATTTACTGACGGCCTCAGGCCTCCCGGGCGTGAGATCAGATCAATGATATTGCGTAACTCATCTTTAATGCCCGACTGACCTTCGAATAAACTTGTATAACGCTTGAACAACATCTGCTTCGTTTCGATTGTCCACTCTCCAGGGCTAATGGACGGGTCTAGTTGCGCGGATACAGATCCAGGTACTTCTGCAAGCTTCCTGAGCGCGCTCGCCAAAGATCTTATGGTCAATCCAATATCCGCAGGCTTCGCTAAAACGAGCTTCTTTGACAACGAAGTGATGAATCCTGTAAGTGTTGATGATGTCGGCGTGAATAATCTTAAAATATCAGTCACGTACGTCGAGCCCTTCTCCGCCTTCATCACATAAACAGCCAATCCATCGGCAGTCATGCTGGAAATACGCTGAGCGGATAAGATTTCCTCCGCGCCCGCGGCTGGTTCGGCGGCAGGGACCTGCGGTATAATCAGTCTTTGCGCGGCAGGCATCGAATCTTCGTCTATGACTTTATACAACACAAAATTGGTTATTGCGGCCATATCGATGGTTGTCTTACCTGACGCAAGCACGACGATTGCCGTATGGGGAACGCGCCTAACGATACCGGTCGTATAGCGCAGGACGACCATATATTTTATGCGGCCCACAAGCTCTGTGCCGCCGTCATAACCTCCTTCATAATGTGCATTCAGGCTGTTTTCGGTGAGCGAAGATATATCGGTGAACGTAGCCGTATCTAAAAACTTGAAATATTGAGTGGCAAGCGCCGCTTTTATATCCTCAAAAGAGGCGCCCTTTTCCTCCGTGACACCGAAGATCGTCTCTCGAAGGAGATTCAACTCATTGCGCACACCTCGCGGAAAGAACTCTCTCTCAGGCGTTTCTCGTAGTTTTAAGGTCTCCCCACCTACGGTA
Organism: uncultured Planctomycetia bacterium; assembly: GCA_964450115.1. Lineage (GTDB taxonomy): Bacteria > Omnitrophota > Gorgyraeia > 2-01-FULL-45-10 > 2-01-FULL-45-10 > 2-01-FULL-45-10. Next base: position 5,608 of record CAYVCD010000002.1, on the reverse strand, counting down.
ATAACAGCGCCCGCGGCTGCCTGATCAGGCTCCGCTGCCGGCGCTGGCGTTGCCGCAGGCGCGACTGGTTTGGCTGTACCGCTTTCCACTCCGGAAGTGGAAAGATGCTTATAGAGTGAGAAAATTGCATCTGCCTCTTCTTGACCTTTTGGTGTTATACTATAGAGATTGTAGAGAGGGCTATCCGCTTTAATATTTCTATCCGGAGAAATTAATAGCCCTTGTTTTGCGGCTGATTCCAGCTCTGCCTCAGCTTCACAATATGGCATATTAACCAATGATTTTGACCCTAATGCCGGATAACATTCTGCGACTATACTGCGAATTTCTTCATATGTAGTAACGTCGAAGCGGATATGTGCAGCAACATGGAATCTAGGATGGCCGGGCAGATAAGCATCAAACAGCTTCAGCACTAACAATGGAAGCCGCGGATCTTTAGTAAGCGATGCGACTTGCGAATTAGTAAGCTCTGGCGTTGCCGCAGGTGCAGATAGATTTGCGATGATACTCTTTGCCACGGGAACAGATTTTTTCTGGCTATTAAGTTCTATAATATACGCATCGACTTTTATCCTTGTCAAATGCGTATCAATAGCATTTTTTATGCCAAGCTCCGAATACAATTTTTCCAAAAATCCTTTCAGCAGCGCTTCGTGTCCAGGATTACTTAGTACCCTGATCGCAATACACGCCTGGACATATCCTATGCTGCTATTCATAACATAATGCGCCAACTCTGTCGCAGTCATACGAGGTACTCGTTCCGCGAAAAAGTGCGCATCCTCCCCGCCGTCTTTATGCTGAGCTAATATTTTGCGAAGATCCTGCGCCTGGTTTCTGTAATGCTGGTAATTAGAGGCGTCTCCTAATTTAACTAATAGATTGGCATGTCTTTCATTTAACTCTATCGCTACCCCTATGACCTGCCTGCTTGCACTGATTCCCGGGAATATGGTCAATCCAGTCAAATATGCATCTCCTGCGCTGGTAAACATTCCTCTGACTTCTAGATCTTTTCCTTCCGCAAGCGCAGCTTGCATCTCTTTGAGCATAGGATCCGCTTTCGTCGGCGCTGACGTTATCGCAGGCGCGGGTGTTTCCGGCATCGTTTCGACAGGAGACAATAAAGGAAGGAGCGTGTTATTCAAAGAAGTGTCCAGAGCTGCCAGCTTCCGGCTTTCCTGAATTAACCATTCTTTTACTGCTTTCAGTTTCCGGGCGGATAAATTTCTATCCCTAATCGAATTAAGTCTTGCTTTGAAGGTGAGTTTTAAATATATCGTATAGATATCGGTAGACCCCCAAACATCAGGGACCTTCCCGGCCTTCGAGTAAATTTTTAACCCTTCAATTCCCGCGATCATCTCTTCGGCTAAAGATCCAACCGCTACCCTTACCCAGTCATCTTCAATCATTGATTCGGTGAATAAATTTATCGGCTTCCTTATATCTGTTTGCCCAGAGAGCCCCTTCCATATCTCGTTGATAGCCTTAGTTCTTTTTACTGTTGCCGCAGGCGCGGGTGCTACCTCTTCCTTGCCGCCGGTCAGGCTTTCGCCTGTAGCGTAGGTATTTGTAACATGCCTTTTATCCAGCCCATACCTTGCTTCAAGCTCTGCCATCATAGCTGCAATAACTCTAAAAGCCGAGTTTCTTGTCCTGCCCTTCGCGACAAGTTTACTGATTTCTGGTTTTTCCATGACTTTATTATATACATTCCATAAAATCACACCGGGCTCGTACGGCGGAATATCAACAAGCTTATAATCAAAAGCCCCTATAGCATCTGCTGGTGAATTTTTCTTTTGGTTCAGCCATTTTTTAACTTCATGTAACATTCTGGATTGAGCAGCTGCTGGCATATCCAAAGGCATCATATAACGCTCTATGCATCCAGGATCATACGCATGGTTAAAATCGATATCTTCTCTTATGCTGGTATCGAGAGCTTCATGCAAGGCCTGCGCTATCCGGATCTCTGGTACCGCTTTATCAACCTTTCTTAAATTAAGGTCAATGGCGCCTAAAATTCCTTCTATACTCTTTACATCGCTCTCCTCAATACCAGGCGTCCAACTCAAATCTTCACGGCTAATGCTTGACAGGCCTCCTACGATAATCAGCCCCCACTTATCCATTAAAATCCTTATAACGTCGGGTCTGATCGCCAATTCTGTTATACTGCTCATGACGGAAAGTTCATGCTTAGTTGCCGACGCCGGTGCTATGCTTGCAAAAAGCTGCATAGCTGCTTCAGCCACTCCTTGGATACCGGATATGGTTAATCTAAATAAAAATTCTCCTTTGCTACCCCTCTTCCATTGACTTTGCGGATTATTAGGATCGTATGTTTTTTCTGAATCCAGCAACGGCTCGACTAGCCTTTGTCCTAGCAGGGAATTGTCCAACTTATACAGATCGCGCTCAACAGTCGTAAGCGCCGATTCGTGCTTCGCGGGATTTTCGAACCCTAACTTATCATAATTTTCCTCATACCATTCCAACAGCATAGGAGCTGATAGAGTTTTGCCAGCGCCATATTTTAATGCTATTAATTTAATCAGGTTCTCCGGGCTCTTGCCGGGCTTGGTGCGGCCTCGAGGCTCTCCAAGCAAAGCTCTACCCAAGTCTGTTCCCGGCAATATGGAAGCCCGCGCCTGAAGTGTTGCATCTTTAAGTTTCGGGCTCTTTCTTTCTATATGATACAGGACCTCCATCAACGCAGAAACGACTGTACGAGCCGGAGTCATATACATGGCATAATTAATTATACCTATCTGATAAGGTTTAAAAATAAACCAGCAGCGATCTACTAATGATGACTCATGGTCTACTATGCCACCGGAATGGTTGCTTCTAATTACGGCATCAGCTTCTTCTATTCTATGAAGCATATACACCAATAATACAATGAAGCCGGTGGTGCGATGCTTCCTGATGATCTTTTTGATTTTTTCGTTAATCTCCTTCTTAAGCAAAGGAGATACCTTAATATCGCGTTCTATGGCACCCGTGTCAAACAACTTATCGAGCGGATCTTTCAGCGTCCCAAGAACATCGGGAAATTGATCCATAATAGCTTGAGATGTCATTGCCGCTTCGCGCCCCGCCGCGGGCTGGTCTTTGCCGGTCATAAATCTTGCCGTGGCACCCGGATTCGTCTGTCTTCCTTCGAGGCGGCTGGTTCTGCTGTGGGCTTCCTTTTCATCGGGCCTGCCTTGCGCTTTCGCTGTCTGACTTTCGTCCAGACCCGCAGCAGTATTTTCCGCAACTCTGCGATTGGTCTGCCTTCCGACTACTACTCCGGCCTTGCCTAGAATGTCAAATTCGCGCGCATTTGGTGCCGGTGGCCTGTGTGGAGCGAACGGCGGAACTTGTGCGCCATCCGGATAAACCCTGAGTCGATCTCCACTCGGCAGATACTCCACCCAGTATGTCTTCATCGATAGTCCGGCACGCCTGCGTACCTTTATTTGTATAACACCGGTAATCGGATCCTGCGAAATATCGCTATGCCTTAGGAATCTAAAGTCTTTCATCCCATCGAGGACTTCATCTGACAATACTTTTGGGTTCTTTAAATTCTCGAGGTTAACTGATAATCCTTTCTTTGCGATTAAAACCAAACACCCCCTGAACCACATAGATATGGTGTGCATATCCTGACGTTCAATACCAAGCATGTCATCGGATTTTAAGGATATGCCGAGAGTAGATGAGTTTCTGTTACCAAGGATGTCCTGAGCAAAAGATGCGTCGACAAGGAATGTGTTGCAAAGAAAAGCCGCTAGGACTATTGCGGAAATTATGCGATTTACCTTTTTCATTATCTATCTTCTCCTGTTTAGTTGAAGTTATTAAACATTTTTACAAATAAAAAAATGCTTGGGCTTTAAGCCGCCAAGCATTATCAAAATTTACGCCGGAATTATTTACGCTGTAAAACTAAAGACGTGATACTAGTTTACCATACCGAAAGGTCCTGTCAAGCGATTACAGCTAGCTTTTTGAAGACTTAACATCTTTCTTGATCTGTGATATCAGTTCATCTTGAGTTTTAAACTTCTTCTCATCTCTAAGCTTCTTTACAAAAAGCACTTCAAGATCTTTGCCGTATATTCTAGAATGAAAGCTGAATATATGCACCTCTATAGCAGGTTCCTTGTCATGGCCATGATCGTAGAATGTCGGCTTAACACCAATATTCATAACGCCCTTGAAAGTTTTTTTGTTGAATATGATCTTAACTGCGTAGACGCCGCTAGGAGGAACTGCTTCATGATGGGGATTTAAATTTGCCGTAGGGTAGCCAAGGACACGCGCTAGCTTTGCGCCGCCCACTACCGTGCCCAGTATCGAGTACGACCTGCCCAAAAGCCCTGACGCCATATCGATCTCGCCTCTTACGACGAATTGCCTGATAATGCTGGAGCTTACCACCGCCCCGTCCTTCTTTACATCTTTTACTATGTTGACTTTAATAGCGTAGGCTCGGCCTATCTCTTTCAGGATATTCGCGTCGGCTTCGGCTCCGGCGCCGAAACGAAAATCTTCACCGACAAATACTTCTTTTGTATTAAATCTTTTTATTAATATATTCTTTACAAATTTTTCCGCAGTTATATCCGCCATCTTTCTGTCGAACTTCAATACAGTCACGCTATCTATGCCAAGCTCTTTTATGAGCCTTATCCTGTGCTTCAGAGAGATGAGGCTGGGAACAAAGTGGCTGGCCGATAATAACTTCATAGGATGAGGGTCAAAGGTAATGGCTATCGCTCTCGCGCCTATCGCTCGTGATCTCATTACGACTTTCTTTATGACGGCCTGATGCCCGATATGGACGCCGTCGAATACTCCGATCGTCACTACAGACTTCTTCATGCTGATCTTAGCCTCTTTTTTAATGTCTCTGTATCCATACCCTTCAATTCTTCCAGAGCAGTGGCCTCTTTGATTGTAAAATCACCGGATCTGGTCCTGCGAAGCCTCGATAGATAAGCGCCGCACTCGAGCTCCTTACCTATATCTATACAGAGCTGCCTGATATAGGTGCCTTTTGAACAGGTAGTGACGAAAGATACTTCCTGTCCTTCTATCTTATATATTTTTAGTTCTTTTATGACTATCTTTCTCGGCTCAACCTTGACTTCAATCCCTTTTCTGGCGAATTCATAAAGTTTCCTGCCTTTGAATTTTACAGCGGAATACGCCGGTGGCACCTGTTCGATAGGTCCTATGAATCTCTTAAAAACATCCTCTATAATACCATTTTCAACCCCCGGCGTTGAAACCCCGGGGGTGATCTTGCCCCACGCGTCGCCTGTATCCGAGGTACCGCCAAGCGTCAATGTGGCGTCGTATTCTTTGTCTGCGCCGAGGAAGGAGTTGGATAATTTGGTGAACTTACCTATAAGTATGACAAGCACGCCGGTAGCCATCGGATCGAGCGTACCCGCATGGCCCACCTTCTTCAGCCCGAATTTCTTTCTGATAAAGTCCACGATATCGTGGCTGGTGCACCCTTGAGGCTTATCGACTACGAGTATTCCGTCCATATAACCTTTGTAATTTTTCACATCAGCAGAGACGGCGAAGCTTGCGG
>CAYVCD010000001.1:0-78044 GCA_964450115.1 uncultured Planctomycetia bacterium | reverse complement strand
CGGCCCTCTGGGGATCGTAAACGCGCGCTATCACCCTGGGCACCTTGAACATCTTTCTGGCTATCTGGCTCGCCATCAGGTTCGTATTATCGCCGCTCGTCACCGAAACGAAAGCGTCCTGTTTGTCCACTTTAAGCTCGCGCAGCAATTTTTCATCAAAAGCGTTGCCTACGGCCGTCACTCCGTTGAAGGTCCCGCCCAGCCTCTTGAACGAATCGACGTTCTTATCGATTATGGTTACGTTGTGCCCTTCCTGAGAGAGAAGGACCGCCAGCTGTGAGCCCACTCTGCCGCACCCGACGATCATTATATTCATCCCGTTAGACCTCCAATTATTATTTCTTTATCGCAGCTACGCTGACTCTTTCTATATGCAGCTCGTTTATCATATCAAGGACATTCACCACATTTGAGAATTTAGTGCGGCTGTCCACTTTTAACAATAGGTTCATAGAAGGATCATCTTTGGCCCTGACGGCCAGATAATCCTTCAGGCTCTTAGCGTCTTTCCTCTCGTCGTTGATCAGGTACTCTCCGTCTTTCGTTATGGCAAGGATGGTCTTTTCAGACCCCTCCAGGGATACCGCGCTCGACGCCTTTGGCAGCTTAACATCCACCTTGGATACTCTCGTAGGATTGAATGTATATAGTATGGAGAAAGAGATAAAGAAGAATATGAACATATTCATCACTATATCCGTCATGGCTACGGACTCTAAAGCGACGAGATAATTATTCTGCTGACGTATCTTTATCACGCTCTGCCTTTTTTAGAATGCAGCACCTCGACCAGCTGCATCGAATAGTTGCTGAGCTCGTATGATATGTATTTATTTCTGCTGATTATAAAGTTACAGACCAGATAGTACGGCACGGCTACCGAAAGTCCTGCCGCAGTAGTTATCATAGCCTCATATATACCTGAGGCGAGCGCCGATACCGTTATATTTGAACCGGCAGTCTCCCAGGCCATGAACGCGCGGATAAGCCCCGTTATGGTGCCTAAAAATCCGAGAAGAGGTTCTATGCCTATCACCGATATCAGGCCCCCTATGTGCTTCTCGAGCCTATTCATTTCGCCGTTGCCTACCCTCTCCAGAAGTCTGTCGAGCTCATTCACCGGCAGGGCTCTCTTCTCTATGCCCATCTTGAACAAAATGGCTATCGGATGCTTCGATCTCTTCTGGCAAAGTTTTAACGCTTTCTCAAAATCGTCCGCCGCAAGAAGCGCGAATATCTCTTTGGAGAACTTCTGCACATTGAGCCTCATACTATAGAGGCCCCACAACTTCTCTATTATCACGGCAAGCCCCAGGACCGATGCTAACAGTATGGCATACATCACCGGGCCGCCTTTTATGAACAACCAAGCCATTTTAAATCCTTCTCTTTCTATTCTTTAACTCTTCGCGCAGAACAACGCGATGGTATCGATGACCCCTTTACGCATCATCATCACGGCTATGGCGGCCAGAAGAAGGCTCGCTATCTTCGAAAATGCCTTGGAGCCCGCCTTGCCGAGGAAATTGGATATATCTGTAGCATAATGAAATATGACCCATGTGATCATAAGGTTTATTACGAAGGAGAGGACCGTCATGTACGGGCCGTAGGAATCGATCAGTATTATTATGGTGGTAAGAACGGCTGGACCCACTACCAGAGGAGTGCCGATAGGAACGGCTCCCATAGTCTCGGTCGAAAGCCTGCGCGCCTTCTCATGCTGCAATAGATCCCTCAACGATATTGCCAGAAGCACGGCGCCGCCGGCGATCTTAAAGTCCGACACCTGCACTCCAAGTATCTTAAATATCCATCTGCCCAGGAAAAGGAATACTATGCCTATTATGAAGGCGGTGATGATCGACTGGATGATCGTGCGCTGTCTCTCTCTTTTTTTGAGATGTTCGGTGAACCCGATGAACATAGGGAGTATCCCTATGGCGTCCATCGCTACGAATATGGGTATGAATGAAAGCAGGAACTTATCCATGATTATTAGTATATTATTATACCATATGAACGGCCAAAGAACAAGAAAGGCAGGGTGAAATACACCCTGCCTTTTAATTTTTGAGGTTATTGAACTTCTTATTTACCGCAGAACTTGCCCTTTACGATCCTCTCAGCCTCTAACCAGTCGTTCAGAGAATGACCGGCCTTACGGCCTCTCTTTTCGTAAAGCTCATACGCCTTCTTCGCTACCAGCTTATTCAAATCTTCGGTCGACATGGACGGATTTGAAGATCTGCCAAGCTTTATGGTTGATATCTTTGCCATAATAATACCCCCCTTTCCGTGTGGATTTTATTATACTTTCTTTCACTATATTACGCAATAGAAATCTTCAAAAAGTCCGGAACGTCCTTTTTCAGGTATTTGTAGACGTTCTTAAGGTGCGTCCTGTACAATTTATCGAAAGGGTTATCTCCTCCGACATGCGCCTTTCCGTTGTACCACCAGTTCCAGTCGCTGCCTTCGGCTATGTAAAACTCTCTCCAGGCTTTGCGCAAGCTTTCGGTATCGCCCTCACCCTTCTTCTGCAGTTCTTTAGTGTACTTTACGAGGTCCTTCCTTACCGCGGACAGATAATCCCACGACACATTGTCCTGCTCCTCGCCTATCCATATCTTAAAGTTATGATCTATCCATGATGCGGGAAATACGGTCTTAAGGGTCCTGCGTTTTGGGCCTCTTTCGCCCAGATAGTCGGTGATAGTGACCGCCTCCAGCTCGTCGTCATCATTAAGATGTTCATACAGGGTCTCAAAGAAGGTCCTGCCGTTATCCGCAAAGAATTCCCACGCGTTCTCTCCGTCCATCGCTATCGTGACCAACGGCCTGCCCGACTGCGTGCTATACCCATCGCGGCAGGCGGGTTTATCCGTCCCGCGTTTAAGATTCGCGGCTATCGATCTAAAGTGCCCCATGAGATCGTCGGCTGCCGCCCTCTGCTCCCACGAATTGTAATTAAAGCTTATGATATCGGAGAGGTTCTTGTCCCTGAATATGAGCGATAAGGAGTTCGAGCCGCTTTTGAATTTATACGGCTCGTATATTATGCGTCTGTCGAGCCGCGGAGCCGCTTTGCGTCTGTCGCTGGGCAGTTTTAAACTGTTGAAGAGTATATCTTCGTCCGTGGCGGCCCACTTTATGCCGTTCGATGCCATGATACCCAGGGCTTCATCGGATACGCTGCCTTCGGAGGGCCACATGCCGCGGGGAGCGAGGCCGAACTGCTCACGATGATATTTTACGGCCTCGGCGATATGCCACTGGGCATCTTCCGGATGGGAGAACCTTCTCTTCGGAAGGTCCATCCCGGGCGTTGAGATCCTGGCTATGGACGTGTCGCAGATCAATGGTGTAATGGGGTGATAAAAAGGGGTCGCCGATATCTCTATCTGCCCGGCGTCCTGAAGTTTTCTGTAGAGAGGTATGACCTGGGAGATCACTTCCTTCTGCTTCAGGAGCACATACTCTTTATCTTCTTCGGTATAGGAAGATCCTTTACGTATCAGATCTTTTAAATTTATATCCTCGTCGATACTGATCGAATGGAACCATACGAGATTAAAGAGCACCTGAAGATCCAGCATATCCTGGTCCGAAAAAGTGCTCGCCACTTTTCTTAACGACTTATCTGAAGTATTGTGCAGGCCCTTCTTTATGAGGAGCTCCAGATACCGCTCATTGGGCTCCAGAAAATGTTTGAAGTTGACCCTGAAAAAGTTCTCCAGTATCTCCAGTCTGTCGTCGAGAGTGAGCGAGGAAGCCTTCTTTGCCGCGAGGTCGAGAAATATATCGGTCGCGTCATTGAGAGCGTAGTCATTTATCTGTTCAAGCATTGACGGGACTAGATTGAAGGTCGCCCGGACATTATCGAATCCTTGAAGAAGGGCGGCCATGGGAAAATAATCTTTAACGGCGTGAAACCGCACCCACGGCAGAAGGTACTTCCCGGTGATGGTGTCTTTATAGCACGGCTGGTGCATGTGCCAGAGAAAAGCTACGGATAGTCTTTTAAAGCGGTTCATTATTTAAGAGCTGTATATGGAGTAATCTATATCCGGAAAGATATTATATTTATCTTCGCATTCCTTGATGTAGACTTCATCGAAGGAGTTCTCTTTGACCTCTTCGTATAGTTCGGTAAAGTGCTCGGCATGGTCTCTCAGCCGCTCCACAGCATAAGGCACGTGGGAGCCGGTCTTCATTATGAAGGCCCAGTCGCTCGATTGCGCCAGAAGAAGCTCTCTTGCCATCTGGTTCAGGGCGCGCCGCATAAGGCCCTTGGCATTTTTGATCGACCTGGCAACTTCCACCATCCTCTCGGTCATCTTGTGGACATGCCTGTAGGTCCAGTCATTTGACCCTTCGAGCCATACCTCGGAATAACCTTTCCATCCCCAGCTCGAATATGCCGGGGCGAGCACCTGGAACTTTTTGTACATCTTAAGATAGTCGCCCGGCGTGGCGAGGGCGATCGCGTTCTGATCATATCTTATCTTGCGCACAAGGAACTCGAGCCATTGCGGCCCCTCGTACCACCAATGCCCGTAAAGCTCGGCATCGTAAGGAGAGACGAGTATCGGAAGCCTGTCGCCCATCTGGCCCTGCAGGAACTCTATCTGTTTCTCCCTGTTGAACATGAAGTTCCCGGCGTGGTAGGCAGCCTTCTCCTTCGCCGCATCCGGATCGTAAGGCTCTTTATTGCCTCCCGTGCCGGTTATCTTGTAATATTTTATGCCCGTATTTATCCTGACGCCGTCGGGATTTATGTAGGGCTTTATATATTCATACTCCAGATCGAAACCTATATCTCTGTAGAACTCCCTGTAAGCGTAATCTCCGGGATAACCTTCTACCGCGCTCCATACCGCCTTGGAGGTCTCCATATCACGGCCGTATACCGCGACGCCGTTCTTACACATGTATGGATTAAATACCCCGAACCTCGGCCGCGGAGTGCCAAAGAGGATGCCGTGAGTATCCACAAAGAAGTATTTGATACCCTCTTCTTTAAGTATCTCCTCATCACCCGGATTATATCCGCATTCGGGCAGCCATATCCCTAAAGTCCGTCTTCCATATACTTTCTGATAAAGGTCTGCGGCCACTTTCACCTGGGCTCTGACAGAAGCCTTCCTTTCGACCTCCATGAGCGGCAGGTACCCGTGCGTCGCGCAGCATGTGATGACTTCGAGCCTGCCCAAGTCCTGAAAACGCTTGAACGCCCGATTTAGGTCCTTCTTATATTCATCTACAAATATGCGCTTAGACTCAACGAAAGTGTTGTGGTACATATGCGCAAGTTTATTAAAAGCAGGGTCCCATTTAGTGCGCTCTATCTCTTTTAATGATAGCTCTATGAGTTTATCTATATGCTTTATGTATTTATCCTGGAGATGCCGATCCATGAACATGGACATCAGCGTGGGAGAGATCGAGATGGTGAGCCTGAATTCTATATTATCCCTGACGAGGGCGTCGAACGCTTTTATCAGAGGTATATACGTCTCTGTGATCGCCTCAAAAAGCCAGTCTTCCTCCAGGAAGTCTTCGTGTTCGGGGTGGCGGATATAAGGAAGATGCGCATGAAGAACTATCGAGAGATATCCTTTGGGCATAATAGGCTATTCCGTCTTTCTCGTAACTATAGGCGTGATCTTACGGCGGTCAATACCATCCGAGGAGGTAGCTTCGACCGGTATGACCTGCTTTCCGTCCGGCAAAGCGAACCTTAATGTGAACGTTCCGTCCGGCTGTAACTTTATCTCCTTGCCCTGCACGGTAAGTTTAGCGTCGGGCTCGGTCGCCCCGTATACTATCAGCTCCGTATTGACGACCAACCAGAACGACCTCTCCTGCAACTTTCTGTAAAACGAGGCGCCGCTCGATATTTGAGCGGAGGTGATCTGCTCCTCGAGCCTCTTCTTCACCATCTCTCTCACTTCCAAAGAACCCTTGCCCACACCGAACCCTCCGGAGAGACCGAACATCTTCCAGTAGTCGTCTTCAGGCATCATCCATTCGGTATCCAGCTTATCGGACATACCGTATCTGGGGGTCTTTATAGTATTGGATCTGGCGAGGAGATAGAAGGAACCTTTTTTAGTGACTATGCCTATATCTACTATCCAGGATTTATCCGGAGAGCCTACGTTGATATACCAGGTGCTGGCGAGGCCTTTTAATTCTATGTCGAAATAGGAGTGGGCGTTCTTTCCGTTGAAATTTATATCAGTTACGTCGTATACACGCAGGATCGTCTTGACCGGCAAATCGCCGTCCGACTTTATCTTGCCTATTATCTCTTTTTCTCTTTCCGGGCGTATCTCCCAGTAGGCAAATATCCACCACGGATCGCGCACCAATATGACGATCTTTTGATCGCCGTAGCCTTGAGGAAAATTAAATCGCCTCATCTCTTTTGTACGCAAGCGGACTCCTTATGTTGCTGCTATTCAGCAGTTTCTACCGGAGCATTCTCTTCCGCGGCTGGCTCTTCGACCTCAACGCTAACCATCTTAGCCATATTCTTGCCGCCGGTCACGGTGTAAGTAACATCCACCCAATCGCCCTTCTTCACTTCGCCGATCGCTTTTACGTTTTCCAGCCGAGAATCTTTATCGAGCGATACTTCCAGCGTCTTCTCTTCGTCGTTGTCGTAGTCGTAATACTGTACCGAAATAGAGGAAGCGGGTGCGTTTACTGCCTGAACTTCACCATAAATGGAAAGTTCGCTTGTTTTAGCAGCCGGTTCGGCAGGGGCAGCCGGAGGGGCTTGAACCGCTACTACTTGCGCTGCGGGAGCCGGAGCTGTGTCGTCTTTGCCGGGAGCCTCGGGGCCTTGAGAAAATGCCGACATGGCCGGCAGAACCATTACTGCAAGGATAACCAATATGCAAACAAAATATCTCTTCATTCCACACCTCCTTGAGCGTTACTAATAGATGTTAACATAAACACAATAGTAATGTCAACGTTATGCGTATCTATTTTTTTACAACCTTGGCCGGCGCCGCTTTGATCTCTTGGGCCTGAGATACCTTATCATAGGCTGCCTTCAAGGTGACCTTCTCATCAAGGATCTTGTCATATTCACCCTTAAGCGCGCTCTTCTCATTGGTTAGGGTCTCTACCTTTGATGCCAGGTCCATCTTATCTTTTAAGAGGCTCTCGTATTCGCTTCTTAAGGCGTCTCTAGACCTGATCAGCAGATTCACCTTCTCCTCAAGCGCCATCTTCTCGTTAAGAAGCGCCTCGTACTTATTCTTGGAGACACCGCATCCTGTGAGCGAAAGCGAAAGGACCGCTATAAGAACGACGAGTGATGTTAACTTCAATAATTTCATAAAGATATACTCCCCCTTGCTATCCCTCGACTTAGCTCGGGATAGAACCCTGAGCTTTTGTCGAAGGGTTCTACTGCTGCTGAGTAGTTAAGTATTTTTCGAGCTCCGCCCAGGTCTTCGGGCCGACCCTTCCGTCCGGCTTCAAGCCTTTTGCTTTCTGGAACTCCACTATTGCTCTCTTCGTTTTCGGGCCTATCTTGCCGTCGATAGTGCCGGTATAAAAGTTGGCGGCCTTAAGAGCTGTCTGTATATCTTTGTTCTTGGATAGCTTATCAAGTCCCGACGCCGTCATAGTATCGACCACCGGGGGGACCGCCGCTGTCGGAGGGATAGTCTCCTGGCTTATGGCTTGTGTTGACGAAGATTCTGTCACCGGCGACTGCGTAACTACAACATCCTCTACTGGGGTCATCGCTTCGGTCGTCTCAAGCCTGGCCATCTCGGCTTCCTTGTCGACTTTACCTTTACAGCCGACCACGGCAAGCGACATTACCGTTAAAGCAACTGCAAAAACCAACATCGTGCTTCTCTTCATCTACTCCTCCTTTTTTTCGTTTGTAATTACCAATTCCGAATTATAATCCCTTATCGGATTTCCTGTCAAGAATATTCTATTCAAACATCACTTGAATATCTCACCGGTCTCCCGTGACCAGAATAAGAGGTCCAGCTCCTCGAGCCCCAGGCCAATAGATCTGGCGAAAATGCGCGCCCTCTCCTCTATATCGAGGTAAGACTTCACGGAGATGGATGCCGGCACTCTCTTTATCGCGCCGTATCTCTTCAAATTCCTAAGTATATGCCTGTCGAGTATCGCGATATCCTTGCCAAGACCGATATTCCTTAAAAAGTGGCTGGCCTCTTTATATCCGATACCCTTTATATTCTCCACTATCTTTTTACGAACATCGAGGATCTTTCCGGATGAGAGGATGCTCCTGTCAAAAGACCGGCGCGCGTTCACCAGATATTCGGCCTTCTTATTATGAAATCTCGACCTGCCCTTTAAGACGGGTCTTATCGCGCCAGCAGGAGCCTTAAAAAGCAACCCTTTCTTCTTAAGCTCACGAATGGCCTTATCACATTGACGGGCATTCGATTGGGGCGTCAATATGCAGAAGCATAGCTCAGTGAATATATCTTTGTCGCTGCCACAGCCCACCTTTTTAAATTCTCGCAGCCTCTCTCTTATTGGGCTTTTTTTTGCTTTGTATTCTTTCAGGAGCTCTCTATGATTTTGCATAATCTTATAGCTTACAGCTTAAGGCTTAAAAACTCATCTACGTTGATTCAAATATTTGAATGCCGCCAGGCTTGCTTTGGAACCTTCGCCTGCGGCTATTATTATCTGCTTTTCGGGGACATCCGTGACATCTCCCGCGGCGAATATACCGGGAACATTGGTGCGGTTATGACAATCCACTTTTATCTCTCCGAGAGCGTTCTTTTCAATATCAGGCGCAAAATGAGAGTTCGGTATGAGGCCTATCTCGACGAATATACCCCCGACGGGGAGAGCCTTCTCTTCACCGTCGCATCTTACTTTAATGCCGCTTACCATCCCGTCGCCCATGATCTCGAGAACCCTTGCGTTGTTCATGACGGTAACTATATCGCTTTCATGCACCTTCTCTATCATGACCGGGTCGCCCGTCAGGTGGGATACTATATTGATAAGGTAGATGCGGTGGGCTATCTTCATCAGTTGGAGCACTGCGTCGAGAGCGGAGTTGCCGCCGCCTATTACGGCGACATCCTTGCCCGAAAAGAGAGGCCCGTCGCAGGTGGCGCAGTATGTCAGACCTTTATTCTTGAACTCTTTCTCACCGGGGACCGAAAGCTCTCTGGATCTTTTTCCTGAAGCGATGATAACGGTCTTGGATTCATACTGACCCTTATCGGTCTTTACTACGACCTTGTCATCCACCTTTTTAATATCCAGGACGCTCTCGCCCTCCCTCATCGCCACGCCGTATTTACGCATATGCTCTTCAAACTTCGAGGCGAGCTCCGGGCCCGTAATGAACTGGTACCCGGTGTAGTTCTCTATGTCTCCGCTCCACGCCGCCTGGCCGCCGATATCGCCTGAGATGACGAGAAAATCCATCTTCTTTCTGGCGGCGTAGACTGTCGCCGTGATCCCTGCCGGACCGGCACCGATGATGATGAGGTCGTACATGTTTTTTTAGTTTACAGTCCCAACGATCTCTTTATCTTATCTTTGTCGAAGCCGACTATCAGCTCGCCCTCGATATCGATCACCGGTACACCCATCTGCCCTGACTTCTTTATCATCTCCTGGGCAGCCTCCTGGTTCACTGAGACATCGATATCCTCAAAGCTCACCGCGCTCTCTTTCAAGAACTGCTTCGCTCTTATGCAGAAAGGGCATGTGGGTGTGGAATATACCTTTATCTTTTTCGTCATGCTATCTCCAGTCTTTTTGAGCTCTGCCACAATCCGTGTATATTGCAGTAACTGGATGCCAGTATCGTCCCAGGCTTATCAGTCTTAAAGCTCACCGTCGCCTCCGGATGAGTGTAGACGGTGCTCATATTCGGTCCACCCGCAGATTCGCCGTGAGCGTCGAATTCCGACCTCGCTATCTGGACGGGGAACTTTTCCCCGTCCGGCAGAAAGAATACCGATATCCACCTGATATGGTGCTCCGTCGTATTGGGATGAGCTATCTCTTTACCCACCGTGAATGTTGCATTTACCAATTCACCTTTTTTACACTTGTCTGGCGAATCGATCGCGGGCACATGCTTCTCCTTCTTCCAGTCGGCCGACTGGAGCGTATCCTTTAATTCAGCCATAAAAACCTCCTCTATTATCCGAGCAGATCCTCGAACTTCTCTTCGTGTCCGACCTCTTCTCCGAGTATGTGGCATACAAGCTGATACGTCACATGGTCCTTGCCTTTTGTCTTCTCTGCTATCTTATTGTATACATCGATAGCTCCGGCCTCGGCATCCATGACGACCTTTATCATGCCCTTGTAGTCCGATGTGCTCTTAGGCGGCTTCGGATAAGGGGCATTACACTGTTTCTCGAGATCCGAGAAGTTCGCCAGCGGCAGTCCGCCGAGCTCCTGTATCCTGTCGGCCAGCTCTCCGGCATGCTCCGCTTCATCCTTGGCGGTCTCTTCTAAAAATTCGGCCATGTCCTCATACATCATGCCCGTACATGTCCTTGCCATATAGAGGTAAGAATAGTGAGCGAGCCATTCATCGGCATAAGCTCTATTAAGGTCCTTTATCAACTCCTTCACGTCTACCGCTGCTACCTTTGTACCTTCTTTGCCCATTTTACTCCTCCTTTGTTTTGTTACAGTTTAGATACGAACTCTTTCCCGTAATCATAACATTTCTTCATCTCATTAGCATCGGGAACGTATTTGAATGAGATCGGCGCCAGCGCTATGCCAAGGCCTGCAACTTTAAGGATCTCCTCTATGGAATTTACCGCCCCGCCCGCCCAGCCGTAGGATCCGAAGGCCGCTGCACTTCTACCCTTCGGCTTAAACCCTTTCAGGAGCTCCAGAAATCCGGCTATGCTCGGGAGCATGCAGTTATCATGGGTCGATGAACCTATAAGGTAGCCCCTGGCGGAAAGCATCTGACTTATGACCTCGGTCTTGTCCGATTGATTTATATCGAACAGCTTTACGCTCACCCCGGAATCTGCTATACCCTGGGCAATAGCCCTTGCCATCCTGGCGGTAGCTCCCCACATAGTTTCATATATGATGACGACCTTCTTCGCGTGCTCATTCTTAGCCCACGAGAGATAAGCGTTCACTATCTTCATCGGATCTTTGCGCCATATTATGCCGTGGCTGGGGGCGATCATATCGATGGGGATCCCCATCTTCATCACCTCTTCCAGCTTTCTCAATATCATAGAACCGAGCGGCCATAAAATGTTGGCGTAATATTTAGTCGCCTCATCCATGAGAACGGATTGGTCGACTTCATCATCGAATCTCTCGCTCGTGGCATAATGTTGTCCGAACGCGTCGTTCGGAAGGAGCAGCTTCTCTTCAGGGCAATATGTGAACATGCTGTCGGGCCAGTGGATCATCGGCGCCTCTACGAACGAAAGGGTCCTCTTGCCCAATTTTATCGAGTCGCCCGTCTTGACTATCTGAAAATCCCAGTTGCCATAGTAGTGCTTGTATAAGCCCTCTTTGCACTTGGCAGTCCCGACTACCTTTGCTTTAGGGCAAAGCTTCATCAGCTCGGGCAGGGCGCCCGAATGATCCGTCTCTACATGGTTCGCTATTACATAGTCTATCTTTTCGAGAGGGATTATGTCGCTGATCTTCTCTATCATCTCGTTGGCAAATGGACCATATACCGTATCGACTAATGCTATCTTTTCGTCTACTATAAGGTATGCATTATAGGTAGTGCCTCTCTGCGTGGTATATGTGTGCCCATGAAAAGATCTCGCGTTCCAATCGACCGCGCCGACCCAGTAGATACCTTTTTTGATCTCAACCGGCTTCATATATCTACCTCTTCTCTCCTTTTATGAATGTGGGCGCCGATGGCGGTGTGAACCCGCGCTTCACCTGGTGGTAATGATCATAAGTCATGGGCCTGCCCTCTTTTAACATGGCAGAATCGGTCATCTCGCCCAAAAAGAGCGTATGCGTCAGGCAGTCGAAACAGTTTATGACCTTTGCCTCTATATACGCTATAGAATAATCGGTCACTATGGGGCACCCTGATGGCAGGATCTTGAAACCTACGTCCTTGAACTTATCTTCGTTCCTTCCCGATTTAAAACCGAACTTCCCTATAAATGGAAGAGTCGCTTCCTCGCTCAATATCGATATGCCGAATACGCCGCTCGCCTTTATGAATTCATGCGTCATATTCTTATTATTTATACTGATGGCTATCGTAACGGGAGCACTCGTTATCTGAAATACCGTATTGGCTATCTGGCCGTTCAAGGCCTTATCTTTATTCGACGACACTATAAACATGCCGTAGCTTATATTATGCAGTACGTTCGGGTCCATTATCTCTTCTTATGTTGCAGCCGATATTTAGCTTAATATTATCGCCGTGACCGGGCATTCTTCGGTCGCTTTTTTGCAGGTATCTTCCGCACCCTTGGGAACTACGGAGCCTATGATAACCGCTTTATCGCCATCCATCTTGAAGACTTCCGGACAAGTGCCTTCACAAAGTCCGCATCCTATGCATGCATCCGCATCTACTCTTGCCTTCACCACGCACCTCCTATTTATATTTTTTCAAACTCGCTCTTCGGAGCGCCGCACTCGGGACATACCCAATCCTTCGGTAAAGCTTCAAAAGCTGTCCCGGGATTAACCCCTCTATCCGGATCGCCCAAAGCGGGATCATAAATATAACCGCATATCAGGCACTTATATTTATCCATACCAAATCCTCCTCTTAAGCCTTTGTTACGCAGATATAACTGATTTTATCCCGGGTACTTCCTTCTTCAGCTTCTGCTCTACGGCATTCTTTAATGTTATCTGGCTCATCGGGCAGCATCCGCACGCTCCGGTAAGTTTGACTTTTACGACGCCGTCTTTGGAGACATCTACAAGCTCTATATCTCCGCCATCCGCCTGAAGCATCGGACGTATCTTCTTTAACGCAGCCTCTATCTTCTCCTTCATTTTAAGATCTCCTTCTTTTGGGTTTTCTATTCTAACATATAACTAATTTTTAATAAAGAATATTACTTCTTCAGTATCTCCTTCAAGTCCTCTTCCGGAGTCTTGATCAATTTAAGGTCAAAATTCTCCTGCAATACCTTAAATACATTCGGCGTTATGAAGGCCGGAGGTGTAGGGCCTATCCTGATGCCTTTGATCCCCAGAGATAACAGGGTTAAGAGGATCGCCACCGCTTTCTGCTCAAACCACGAAAGGACGAACGAAAGCGGCAGATCGTTTACGCCGCAATTGAAGACCTTGGCGAGCGCCAGGGCCACCTGGACTCCTGAATAAGCGTCATTACACTGTCCCAGATCTATGAGCCTCGGTACTCCATCGATATTACCGAAATCGAGCTTATTGAAACGGTATTTGCCGCAGGCTACGGTGAGTATCACGCAGTCCTTGGGGACGCTCTCGGCAAATTCGGTGTAATAATTCCTCCCTGGCTTCGCTCCGTCGCATCCTCCGATCAGGAAGAACCTCTTGATCTTACCGGATTTTACCAGACCCACTATTTTTTCGGCAAGCCCGAGTATGGCGGTATAGTGAAATCCCGTCAATATCTTCTTGCCCGAAGCCGCCGGAAGGGCGGGAAGCTTCTTTGCCATCTTTATCACTTCTGCAAAATCATGGCCTTCTATATGCTTGGCGCCCGGCACTCCGGGCAGGCCGACGGTAAATAGCCGATCAAGATATGAATTTGGCGGGGGTATTATTACGCAGTTCGTGTTCACCAATATTGGGCCCGAAAAGGCCGCAAACTCCTTCTTCTGGTCCTGCCACGCGCCGCCATAGTTACCGGCAAGGTGCTTGAATTTTCTTAACCCCGGATAACCATGCGCAGGGAGCATCTCACCGTGGGTATATATATTTACGCCGAACCCCTCTGTCTGTTCAAGAAGCCTATGGAGCATAAGAAGATCGTGGCCCGTAACAAGTATGCCGGGGCCTGCTCTCGTACCGGTATCGACCTCGACAGGAGTTGGCTTGCCAAATTTATCAGTATGCGCTTTATCGAGAAGCTCCATTACTTTAAGGTTCATCTGGCCGCACTTCAGCACCATCGCAATATGCTGATTAAGGTCAAAGCTCACATTCGTCACTGTTTTGAATAGCGCTTCGTGCATAAACGCGTCGACATCTTCATTGCGGGCGCCAAGCTCTCTGGCATGATATGCATAGGCGGCTATCCCTTTTAATCCGTATAAAAGCGTATCCTGAAGACTCTGTATATCCTCATTCTTACCGCAAACCCCGACTTTCGTGCATCCCGTACCACCTGCCGCCTGTTCGCATTGATAACAGAACATATTTAAACCTCCTTTATTCTTTCTCCGGTTATGCTGATAGTAACATCGCTGAAAGGGATCTTCTTCCCTGATTGCGCGATCGCGTCCTTTATTATAGATAGAAAACCAAAACAACACGGCACCTCCATATGAGCGTGTGTTATGGACTTAATATCATTATTCATTATGATTTGAGTTATCTTCTCCTTATGATACGCGATGTCATCCAGCTTCGGACACCCTACGAGCAGTATCTTTCCTTTTAAGAGGTCCTCGTGGAAGTCGGCATACGCGAATGGCACACAGTCCGCCGCTATCAGGAGATCCGCGCCATTTAGGAACGGCGCGAAGGCCGGCACCAGCTTTAACTGCACCGGCCATGTTGTAAGCCGTGAAGGGGTCTTCGAAGGGGTCAGGCCCGCCTGCCTCGATGGAGTTAGCGTGCAGTCGGGCAGGCGCTTTTCGGGAGCAAGACCGGCATTTTTTTGTTGGCTGACCTTTGAACCCGGACAACCGCATGGGCCCGAAGCAACTGTATCTGTGAGATCACCTGGCCTTATCTTTATACCTTTGGTAACAAGATAGTCCATGGCCTCTTTGAGATAACCAAACTCGTTGTGCTCCCTTAAGTGTTTTATATGCGCGATTATGGTATTCTTGCCATGCTTCACTATATTAACCATAACCTTCTTCTCATCGTACTTTTCGGCTTCTCTTTCCTCTATATTGATAGCGCCTTGAGGGCAATGGCCTATACATGCGCCAAGGCCATCACAGAATAGATCACTGATCAGCCGCGCCTTACCGTCTATTACCTGCAGAGCTCCTTCAGGACAATTCGGAATACACAGCTTGCAGCCGTTGCACTTATCTTCATCTATCTTTATTATCTTTCTCTTAGCCATAGGCTATTTTCCTTTCAGTATGGAATCTATTGAAACAGTACTTAACTCTGACAGCACTTTATCTTCTATGATATCTATCTTGTTCTTAAGCCAGCAGAATTTTCTATTAGGGCATAACTCTTTTTTGAACGTGCATTCATTTAATTTAAAAGGCCCCTGGAACGCCTCCATAAGTTCCGATAAAAATATCTTCTCTTCCTTGCGAGCCAGCTTAAATCCGCCTCCGGAGCCTTTATTGGAGATGAGGATCCTTTTTTTATTCAAGACCTGCAGTATCTTCCTCAAGAATGGCCTGGGGATCCCTAAAGCCTTCACCAGTTCTGCGACGGATACCATCCTTTTATCCTGTCGCGCTATGTAACAGACCGCTCTTACTGCATAATCGGTGTTTCTCGATATCAGTTTCATCTTAAGCCTCGTGCGATAATGATACCATAATGGTATCATTTGTCAAGAAAAAAATACGGGATTTGGTTATTACGGATTAGACGGATCGCAGGAGTTGTTCCTGGGACTTCTTCCACTCATCGAATGTCTTCCAGTCTACTTTCGAGCAATTCAATAACAAGGCACCCTTCCAGATATTATCCATTATATCTGCCAGTAAGTCAGCATGTTCTACTGTGAGACTATCTATGGTGGAAATCTCTATCATCTTCCCTTTAGCTGACAGGACCTTGTTTATATCGCTGATGCTGATAATGCCGTACTTTTCGAAAGCCTGTAACATATTCTTCCTGCTCTCGAATAGAGATGCGGCGCTCATATTAAAAGTCTTACTCAACCTTCTATCGTTCATTATAGTGCTGCCAACGAACATGACCTTGACCTGTTCGGGGATTCGATTCCTTCCTTTGCCGAAGTCCCTGCCTATGGCTATCATATCTTTAAGTGAACGATTCCTGCTGATAAAGGCCCGCACCGCCTTGAGCTCCTGTGTATCCATACAATTTGCAAATGCCATGGGATATCTTTCCTTGTTTTCCCTCTGCGAAAATAGTTGAGTCAGCCGCTTTAACTGAGCCCTCTGCCCCTTAGCATCCGTATAGTACAGTATGACCGTGTCTAGTCCGAGCTTCTTCTCAAATACGTTCCTGGCTCCACTGGCCGAGGCTGCCATGCCCGCTATTGTCTGAGGCGTGGTCTTAATAAGATAGATGTTCAAAACTCCTTTTCTTACGTCGCCTGAAAGAGGCCGTATAACATCCTGCGCAAATCTCTCTTCGTCCGTCAACGCAGGTGTCACGCCTACCGGCACAGCCGGTGCTTCCACGACTGCTTCTTCTTCAGGCATAGTTTCGGTAACCTTTTCCTGAGGCTGTCCGGTGACCGGTCCAAATTCAAGCTCACCTGAGGCTGTCCTCGTGAGGACCGCGTTCGCTTGCTGGTTCGGTTCTAGCGATGCCTTGACTACAGGGTCTCCTAAGATATCCGGACCCGGCCCCCTGGGGAAGATGACGAATTTTTCCTGATCGTCCCTGTCAGAGCCTTTGACCCGAATGCCCCTACCCACTCGCAGTATGAAACTCTGGCCTCTTATGAGAGCGGCAACCATCGGCACCAATATGCGTTTAAAGAACTCTACCGTTATTTTACCGTAAAACGAATCGGCAAGCCTCGCTGCCAATATCTCGGCGACCTGCAGGTTCAGGATAGCCGGTATGGCCGTATCGATCACGTTCTCGATCGCCGTCCTTTGGCCGGCTAGGCGCTTCATATACGGGCTTACATAATCTTTCTCATTCTTGAACTTGGGCATTATCGAGATATAGGATACATTCTCATTCTTGAAAAGCTCGCGCAGGTTCTCCGTATGGAAACCTCCAGTGATTATTATAGAGTTCGGCCTGTCGTGATCCGTGAATTTAATATTCTTTATGAACGCTTTATCCCTTTCGAGCGAAGTCTCGTAGAATTGGTCCATATTATCCCGATATTGGTCTAACCTGTCGATATTCTTACTAAGAATAGCGCTTATTTTGTAAAGAGGCGCGTTGGCGTCGATAAATTTGACATAATTCGCCACTGCGAATGTGGACCTATGTTCCATATAGTACGTAAAATCATCCCTGGTCAGAGATATGTTGAATATATTCTTAGTGAGCGTGAGATTCTTGGATAATATACCGAGCTCTCTCTGCGTATCGTTCTCGTACAGAGATTCGCTTATCTTGTTCTCTAGTTCATCCATCTCTTTTGTGATCTTTGTCCTGTCTATGGCTCCGTATATTGAGATGTATATGATGTAATTATGAAGTTCCGGATAATCTTTCAGCTCCAGCTTTACCGATCTTGCCTTCTTTGCAAGATAGGCGTAAAAATCGGCCTGAGAGATCCGTTCAGTCTTTAGCTTGGCGACCATCGTCATAAGCTCTTCCATTTCGTTCCTCGACAGGGACTTCTTAAGTTTATCGACGACCTCATCCTTCTCGTTGTTGGCGTGCTTAAAATTTATCTTATCCTCTTCGGAGAGCGTCTGGCTTAAGAGGTATATGTTGGGAAAAGATTTTATATCGATCATCCTCTTGCGTGCCGCGGCGGTAAGATAGAGCATATACTCTTTAAAAGGTATTTTGCCTTCTTTGTATCCGGTGTACTGCCTGTCGAACTCCTGCAATTCATCCGAATATATGTGCCGCTTAAGGTTGTCGAGGATATATCTTACAGACTTGATGTACAGATCTACCTCATCTTTGTGTGCCAGTGAGTCCCTGTATACTTTCAGATTCTTCAGATAGAGATTCGGATCTTCCACTCCCCACAGGCTCACCTTCTTGGGATTATTCACAGCGTAATATTCAGCCGCGCTCACGACTCCTTCCTTCACGAAAAAGTCGGCAGTCTTCTCTCTCACCTCTTTTTCGGGTATATCGGTAAACGGAGATAGGTCATAACCTTCGGCAGCGCCTTCGCAGTTAACGGTATTGATGCCATATTCGGTAGTAAGATAGTTCAATATTTCCGCAATTGACTTCTGAGCGGCATAATTACAATGGGCATCCTGGATATGTATTACGGTCCTGCCGGAGTTCGGGACTTCGGTAGATTCCTGAATGTATCCAAGCTCCTGAGGCAGGGTGAAGTTGGCCGCGCTCAAGATTTTAAGAGGTGATGGGCTGCCCGTGCTGTCAAGGCCGACGCTAGTAAGCCCCGAAGACTCCCTGGCAGCCCAAAGTTCACCAACTAACAAGTCACCTCCTAATGCATTGAATGAAAAGAGTAGAGCCAGCGAAACAATAAAAAAAGGCCTCAAGGTAAAGAAGCCTTCTTTTACCTTTGTAGGCCTTACAAAACCGGATCTTGGCGTATTAGATCTAGCGTCAAACATCTAACACATCCTTCTATCTGGTTGAATTACACCACTTTTTAAAATTTCTTACAAAGTGGCCCGAAAAAAAACACCTTTCTCTTCACTATATAGTATACCATAGGATTAGCTCATAGGGAAGCTTGCTTTTTTATATGCTAACAATTGAGCCTAAATATGGATAATTTTATTAAAAAACCGGACCGCCGGCTCTTATTTAAGGGGACGTGAGACCCTTAAAGGGCGTTCCGACGATCCGGTCAAATCTTATGCGGCAGTCAATATCTCTTTGAGCGAAAGCTCTCTTTCGCGCATATCTTTATCTATATCGAGCTTCTGTAGTACCAATATAAATGCGAAAGTGAATATGCTATTCGGATCCGATTTCAGCAGATCAATATTTACGGAGTCGCTGTCTACCATCCTCTCTATTATATCGAGAAGCTTCTGTTTATGGTCTGCGTCTGTAGAATTTTTCGCGAAGTCAAGGACCGGCAGACCGAATGCTACATGCATGAATAGTTCATTAGCTGAAACACCTTGGGGAATATTTTCACGCATCCATTTGTAGGACGCGTTATCTTCGTTGTGCTTATTAAATGTGGCTTCATCAACCATACCGGAATCGACATACGCCAGCGCGAGCGCTCCGGGCATATTTAACACGGACTTATAATTAGCAAGCTGTCTGCCATAAGCATTGTCGAGGTCTTTTTGTGTGCCATCGTAAAAGACGATCCCTATATTCTTAAATCCTTCTTTCTCGAGTGCATATTTTATATCGCTCTTTGTGCCGTCATATATAGCCTTATTACTTTCATCGCGCGGTATGAAGAATACCCTCGGCTCCTGTGGCGCCCTCACCGCGGTCAGGAACTTCAAAAGCGCCCCTAATAGCTCCCCATTCTTTTTCATATCAATCAACCGGTTAAATTCTTTTAGAACATCCAGAATATCGGTCCTCTTCTCGCCGACTTCTTGCATGGCTCTTCTGATATTGGCGATATCGAGATCGCGCGTGCCGCTGCCCTCGGTGCGCAGCACAAGAGACTGCGCTGTTATCGGTTCTGTTGCATCCCTGAATTCAGCGACCCACTGCGTATAATCCCTGCCTCCGTCCGGCGGCTGGCGGTCTATCCTCGTCACATCGCCCACCACGCCGTCTTTATAAGTTACCCACGCCAATATGGGCTTAGGCGCGGTTACATCTTCTGAGACCTGCTTGTATGGAAGGACCTTGTAGGTCCCCGGTGAAATTTCACATACCCAAAATAAGAACCTACCGTTATAAGGCTGATAAGATACCTCTTCCGTAATACCGTTTTCCGTTACGGAATGTAGATACAGAGGATCCCCAGGCCTTCCGGCAACCTTGGCGATCACGTACCTGTTTTTTGGGTTGTTAAGCGCAAATATACGGTCTCTTTCATTTATCTCTATTCTGTAATCCATTTCTCCATCATCCGATAAAAGCATTACCCGCCTTTCATCAATAGGTATAATATCTCCATTCGCAGGGTTACGTATTGTCCTGATCTGCCCGCTGCCGGTTATTTCTACGGGGACTGCCCTGTCATCGCCCTCATCCTCATCGACTCCGGTGAGTTCTCTCAGGCCATCTCCCTCGCCACCTGCACTCTCATTCAAAAACACAGGTTTTCCGCCCCACCTTCCTACTTGCCTGTCGAGATCGAAATTCGCCGCATACTCATCCGTTTTTACCCGAACCAGATAATACGTTTTGCCTCCGCGGATGTAGACCGCCATTATGCCGGTTTTTAATAAGCCTATAGCGGCTGCGGCCATATTCTCAAGGTCGACTTCATTTGAAGGATCAAATATCCCCAGCCTCTCAAATTCTTTCATTATATCCACAAATTCTCCCGCTTTATCATAGTCTGAAAATAATGACGTCAGGGCGCCTTGCATCGATATGTAAGCCATCTCTCTATTAAACGAGCCCGAGCGAATCATATTATTTATGAACAATTCATCAAGGCCCATAGTTATTAATCCACCATACCCCAGCTCCTTTATGGCGGCGGCAGTTACGATCCTCATTCCTTCATCTTCCGCCGGATCGTGGCTAATTTCTTCCCGGAGCTCGTCTCTTATTACCTGTATGTGCTGATATTCGTGCATGGCTATGGCATAGGCAGCCTCTTGCGGGTATTCTTGAGATAATATTAATGGCAAGGAAATATGAATACGTGTTGCTTTTTGATTGAAGTGGCCACCGGCGTAGAGCCTTTCTCCGGGCCTGTCCGGGTTATCGATATACCAGAGATTGTTTCCATCGGGAGGGATCGCGAATAAAATAGATACGTCATCGGGTATGCCGCTTTTTTTGTGTATATACTCTACGATCTCCTCCAATTGTTCTTTTGAAGTTCCGTAGTCTATCAGTTTGTCGGAAAGTTTCAGCGCGTTCAGCGCCGCCTTCTCGCTTAATATATCTTCGCTGACAGAATCTTTTCCGGCCACGCCATTGATCAATCCCTGATAATACAATCTTAATTGGACATCAAGCAGCTCCTGGTGTCCCGCCTCGCATATCGTGCCGCAGGAGACGTTCCTTCCACGCTGTATCTCCTGGACATAATTATATATCGCCTTGTTGATCGCAACGTGCGCAATCCGTAATATATACAGAGATAACAATGAGACGTAAATCAACCCGGCTGTCAGGGTTTCCGCAACAACAGCCGCGCCTACCGAGAGCCCTATAACTTTTCGGTCATTGCGGTTTGACCTATGGTGCGAATGAAAGACCCAGGTTAAAAATCCGGTTGCTACCCCTGAAATCACCGCCTTAATTTGGAGATCCATAACGACCACCTGGCCGGCCAGATACGCTGCGCTCCAGCCAAGCGCCACAGCCAATAAAGTCTTCCAGAAAGCGATCTTCATCATATTCTTAGGCGCGATTTTTTCTTCGGGTATTCTTTCGGATATACCGGCTGATAGGCCTGCTGCGGCAATCTCATCAGTAATAGCTCTATTTTGCGGTGATGCAATTGCTAATGTTTTATTTATGACCGATGGCAGCGCGTCTTTTACATCAAGGCTATTTTCGCCTGATAACAGCTTGTAGTACGGCGATTCGTAACCGTTGCGGTTTTTGAAATTAGGCATAATGGAAACATAGGCAATATTATTCTTTTTAAATAGGGCCTTTAGATTTTCAGTATGGAACCCTCCGGTTACAACTATAGCCGCCTTGTTGCATTTTATGTTCTTGATAAATGCGGCATCGCGTTTGAACGAACATTCATAGAAACTGGCCATCTCCTCGCGGTCATCATCGAGAGAGCTTATATTTTCGTCAAGCTTTGTGGTGATCTTATATAGCAAAGCTTCTCTCTTTATAAAAGTAACATATTTATCGGTACTGAATTCATCCACATTCTTTTTATAGTACTTATGATCGTCCGGCGTAATTGAGATATTGAATATGTTCTTTGTGAGGATAAGGTTCTTGGATAGAAGTATCAGGTCCCTCTCCTTCTCGCTGCCACACAAGATTTCCTTTAATCTATTCTCAAGATTCTCTACCTCTTCCATTATCCTTACTTTATCTATGGCGGCATATGTTGCGGTGTATGCGATATATTTTTTTAGCTCCGGGAAGGCACCCAGGTCTATTTCTACCGTCTTTGACTTTTTAGCAAGATACTTATAAAAATCTCCTTCCGATAGCTTATCGGACCTGAATTCAAGAGCCCTAGAGACCAGCTCGCTTACCTCATCTTTAGAGAGCTCTTTCTGCAGTTTGTCTATAAGCTGATCTCTTTGAACGTTCGCCTTCTTGAAGTCAATATTCTTCTCCTCAACGAAGGTCTGTTTCAAGAGCGATATATCTTTGAACTGGTCCAAGCCCACCGCTTTCTCTTTTGCCTTACCTATTATATATATCAGATACTCTTTGAAGTCGAGAGAGCCCGCCTTGTATTGGACGTATTTTGTATCAAACTCAAGAAGCTCTTTTGAGTAGATATGCATTTTGAGGTTGGTCAACATATAACTGATAGACTTAAGAACCTTATCGATCCGGTCCTTATTCTTGAGGGAGTTCCTGTAGACTGATAGGTTCTCAACATAAAGTTTAGTGTCCTCTATGCCCCACAGCTTTACTT
Source organism: uncultured Planctomycetia bacterium (assembly GCA_964450115.1). GTDB lineage: Bacteria > Omnitrophota > Gorgyraeia > 2-01-FULL-45-10 > 2-01-FULL-45-10 > 2-01-FULL-45-10. The sequence continues at coordinate 55,339 of CAYVCD010000001.1, read as the reverse complement.
TATCCGGGTTATTTATCGCAAATAGCTCCGAGCCGTTGACTAGGCCTTCTTTAACGAAATGGTCGGCAGCCTTGTCGCGCTTATCCTTCTCTTGAATAGCCGAAAACGCGGAAAGGTCGTAATCCCCCGCTCCGCCTTCAAGATTGATCGTATCGATGCCATAGCTTGAATTCAGATACCCAACGATCTGGGCTATCTTGGCTTGAGCGGCGTAATTACAATGGGCATCCTGGATGTGGATAATGGTATTCTTTAGACTCTGTTTTGAGGGGGCCCAGGAATCCTTTATATCGCCAAGGTCTTTGGGCAAGGAGAATGTATCGGGACTTAGGCTCTTAAATGCCTGAGCTGTTATGACAGGCGCTGCGGAAGCCAGTTCGTAGGCAAATATATTGACAAAAAAAGCCATCAAAGTAATGGCGATGACCATTACCCTAAATGGCTTATTCTTAATAATAGATGTGTTTGTCGCAACACAAGTGCTCACGTCTGAATTCACTTGAGTTTCTCCTATCTTTCTGTTTTCTTAAATGTATATAGATTATACATTAAAACAGCCTGATGTCAACACTCAATAGCTATCTATTTTATTCCTTAACATTTTTGCAAAATTCCATGCTAATGGTGACTGGGATTAACCACTTTTACTTAGGTGAGAAGACTTTGGGAAGGCTCTTTAAGGCCTTCTTTATCTGGTGAGCTGGATAGGCATAGTTCTTGAGCTCTCCGCTATAGAACCTGTCATATGCCGATAGATCGAGAAAGCCGTGACCGCTAAAATTGAAGACGACGCACTTCTCCTTCTTGTCCTTTGTGGCCATATCGATAGCGCATTTAATGGCATGCGCGGTCTCAGGTGCCGGCACCATGCCTTCTGTCTTCGCGAATAGCACAGCGGCTTTAAATACCTCGAGCTGATGGTAGGATTTAGATTCGATCAAGCCCTTCGCCGCTATGGCGCTTACAAGCGGAGAACAGCCGTGATAACGTAGACCGCCGGCATGGATACCGGGCGGCATGAATGTGTGGCCAAGCGTAAACATCTTTAATAGAGGCGTAAGCGAAGCGGTATCACCGTGATCGTAGGCATATACGCCCTTCGTTAGGCTTGGGCATGCGGATGGCTCGACCGCCACTATCTTTATCCTGCTATCCTTTATCCTGTCTTTAACGAACGGGAACGCGAAGCCCCCGAAATTACTTCCTCCGCCAACGCAGGCGATCAGATAATCGGGCCTCTTCTCGCCCATTATCTTCAGCTGCTTCTTCGTCTCCAGCCCTATAACTGTCTGGTGCAGGAGAACATGGTTGAGCACGCTGCCCAAAGCGTAATTGGCCTCTTTGTTCTTCGCGGCCTCTTCGACAGCCTCCGATATCGCCATGCCGAGTGAGCCCTGGCAATGCGGATCCTGCTTCAACATCTGCCTGCCGCTTTCTGTAAATTCGGAAGGTGACGCTATGACTTCTGAGCCCCATATATGCATAAGTGATTTTCTTAAAGGCTTCTGGTGAAAGCTCACCTTGACCATATAGACTCGGCATCCTAAATTGAATACATTGCATGCATAGCTTAATGCGCATCCCCACTGCCCGGCTCCGGTCTCGGTGGTGATCCGTTTTATGCCCTCTTTCTTATTATAGTAGGCTTGGGCTATGGCGGTGTTAGTCTTGTGGCTTCCCGTCGGAGAAACGGACTCGTCTTTATAGTATATTCTCGACTTGGTCTTTAACGCTTTCTCCAGACGTAGCGCCCTCTTTAGTGGCGTCGGCCGCCATATCTTCAATATGTCCCTTACTTCGTTCGGTATATCTATCCATCGCTTACGGCTCATCTCCTGCTCTATCAGGGCCAAAGGAAATATGGCGCGCAGGTCGTCCTTTGCCAGGGGCTTTCCGGTCCCAGGATTTATGGGCGGCGGCAGCTCAAATGGCAGATCCGCCGCGACATTATACCAGCTCTGCGGAATATCTTTTTCGGATAGATTTACTTTTGTGTCATGCATGGATATATGATCTCCTATTTATTACTGCTGTTGTTGCCAGTTGGTGACGTCATCGGAGCTTTCGGTGCCGTCCTTGCCGAGAGAGTAGAGATCATAATCAGTACGGTGAGTGCCGGGCGATCTGTATTTATACGGGTTACTCCATGGATCTACCGGAGCCTTATCGAGATACGGGCCTTTCCAGCGCTTTGCCGTAGATGGAGCAGACAATAATGCGTTTAGCCCCTCATCGGTCGTGGGAAATGATCCGTTGTCGAGCTCATAAAGTTTAAGCGCCGTGGCTATATTCAGGTCTACGTCGGCCTGGGAGACGGCTACGCGCGCCTGCTCAGACCTGCCAGCCATCCTGGGCACTATCATGGCGACGAGTATGCCTATGATGATAACCACAAGCATCAGCTCTATGAGAGTGAAACCTTTTCTGTGAATTATTCTTTTGATCATGGCATTAGCCCTTTCTCTTTTTTTCTATATCTCGGTCCAGCGCTTGATCTTATCCTTCTCCATTACAATATTATACCGCATCGCGGGCTTTTCGAGAACTGTTGTTTCTATATCCAGCGTAAAAGTGTCCGAGCTCGTGGAAAGCATATCCTGGCTCGTCAACTGAAGCAATTTCGCCTCCTGCTCCTCATATAAAGAGGTCTTGGAGCGCAGGTACTCTATGATCCCGGACTTATTATCAAAAGCCACGTCATCGGCAGTGCCTTCTTTGCCATCGGATCCTCTTCGAAAGGCGATTATGATATCCACAAGGCCTTCATCAAGCCCGAGCACTTTAAAAGCCTCAGCAGATGCTGTATTGATATTTACGCTCCCGTCGCCATATACGGTTATGAGGCCCCTGCATTTATCGAGCATAGCCTCATTCACGCCGTCAATAAGCAACAGCTGCTCTATGGCCTTAAACGGTTTTAACTTTGATACAACTATATCAGTTGCCGTATCTTTGCTGAAGTCCGGGAGGCGGGAGATCATCTCTATGGATGCTCTATTCATATTTATTTTGCTCTTCTCGTCCCTAAGGATATATTTAAATTTTCCGTTGCCCATTTCCCGCTCCTGGGCCGTGTTAAGTTCGGCCAATGTGTCAGATGGCGTCGCGTCACTTTTTTTTATCGCCTTAAAATAGGCGCACGCCGCCTTGGCCAGGTACTGCCCTGTGATCCTGTTAGTCATCACCTGGGTGACCTTTATGCGCGAAGAGACGACCCTGTATAATCCGATGCTAAGAATAGAGAAACATATCAGCACCCACATAGTGACTATGAGGATGCTCCCTCTATTCGGCGATAGGTATGAATACCGTCTTGTTGAATTCTTCATTGTGTGTTTTGGCTGTAAACTGTACGGCGGCAAATATGCCGTCTTCCTTCTTCCATTCGTCCCTCCACTGGGAGGTATTTTTCAAATGGTCCCTGTAAAGGTACCGTATCGAAAATTCATCTAAAGAGAGAAAGGGTATGCCGGCCGCTTGTCCGCCTTTGTCGTTCTCCGATATATCCTTCAATTTAGTCTTGCTTTTTGTGAGGGCTTTCTTCTGTGCGTCAAAAGAGTACGATTCCCTTATAATATTATTTCCGGAGATGGTAAGAAACGATATGGATTTTTCGTCCCCGGAATATCCTATATCAGGTATGTCGACCGTCTGTCTTAAAGCAGCGGCTATCGATTCAAAGCCGAGCAATATGTCATTACGCCAGGAATCTGTGCTTATGGCGCGGCCCCAAAGTTTTATCCCGGAGAAGAAGCTAGTGGATATGCCGACGGCTATGAATGAAAATATAGTTATGGCGAGGATCACTTCCACCAGCGTGAAGGCCTTTTTAGAGCGTTTACTTTTCATTCTTCCCGATCTCAACATACGTCCCCAGTTCTTCGTCATAAGGCCTATTGGCTTCACGCCAGCTTACTTTCAGCATTACCTCATTGATAAACAGCTTATCCTCGTCTTTGCCTATCTTAATCTCCTGTGAGCTGGAACTAAAATCGGCCTTCCTTCCGTTTATCGACACCGATTCGCCGGGGCCGGCTAGATCATCGTCGCCGTTCAGCGCCTTCTCTTCGACTTCGGCCATCTTACTTTCAAGAAAGTTTAATGCCACTATCCTGCTTTCACAGCTTGATAAGGCACCTGAGGCGGAAAGGAATGATCGAGCTATCAAAATAACTCCTATCGATAGCACGGAAACTGCCACCATCAGCTCGATCATGGAAAACGCGGATCTTTTATACAAATCGGTCTTAAGGTTTGGGTACGACAAGGCTTAATACGGCCTCTATCTTCATTGTTCCTGCCTGCTCGTCCTTGGAAGACAAGCTCATCTTATCAAGCTTTATGAGAAGGGTGCTCTTCTGTATCTTATCCATAAGGCCAAGCACCTGGGCGAGGCTACCCTCAGCGCGCAGATCGGCATTATATTTTACGTCTTCAGGCTCATCAAGCGTCTCATTCTGGGGACTTAAGCTCACTATGGAGACCCCCGCCTCCTGAGCCACCCTCTCCGCTTCCTTAAGGAACTTTGCGAATATCTCCCTGTCGGAGATACCTTCCGATTTTTCCAGGTATGGCTTCAGCTCCTTATACTCTGCGGTTATCTTATCTTTGCGCTTCTGAATATCGAGACCGGCCTGCAGGCGTGACTCCTCTATCCTTATCTGTTGCGATACGCCCTTCGATTTTCCGCGTATGCCGGAGAAGAGAAAATGCTCTATCAAAAATATGGCTATCAGCCCGCCGATGGCATACGCCAGGATCTTCTCTCTCTTATTTATTTTTATCATTTTTCCCCAGCGAGATCGCGAAATTTATCTCAAAATCCGTGATATCCCTCTCCTTGACTTTCTTTGTGCGCGTGGATTTGGTTGATACGTCCTGGAAATATTTCGAATTCTCTAATGTTGTTACGAACTTAAATACATCCGATAACTTAAGGCCCTGTCCCCTTATGATCACGGCTTCATTATTCTCTATAGATATATAGTTCAGTACTATTTCGGGCGGCGTCATCTTTCCGAGCTCATTCATTAAGAGCATGGGCACTGATCTCTTATATAGAAAATCTTTTACAAAAGCCATCCTTTTATATTGGCCGAGCAGGCTCCCGACGTCGCGCTCTATCAGAGTATTGCGGTTCACGATACGCTTGAGATAGGACTGCTGATTATACTGCCTGCCCCAGAAGAACGCCATTATCGCGGCAAAGAGATATATCAATGTCGTCCCGAGTATTGTGAGTTCTCTCGTCTTCTCCTTCAGTGATCTTCTTATCAGCATCTCCGGCAAGGCGAATGAAAGCCTCTGACCTTTATCATCAGCGATGAACTCCGTGACCGCAGTCATCGAGGTATCTTTAGGAAGGACCGTATCTTTGATCCTGGAGGCCTGCGTAGCCGGATCGGGTACCATATTCACCGGAATGGTGAACTCCCTCTTGATGGCGTTCATAATATTATCGTCATATGAGCCCGAAACAAAGATAGCCGACGGTTTCTTATTTATTGATTCATTCTTATGGAATATGAGGAGCGACTGCTTTATTTCACCCATCAGTTTGTTAGTCTCAGAGTTGGGTACAACATCTTTTAATTCGAATGCCAGGGTGCGACTGAAGAGTATATTATCTTTATTAAATATGATGAAGTCCGTGTATGTGGAATCGATATCGAGAAGAAGATAGAGGTCCTGGTTGTTTATCTCGCTCTTGAACTTATCGACCGTCCATTGCCATATGCCGTAAGTGCTCAAGAATATGCCGTCGATATCAAGGCCTGCGTTCTCCACTATTCTCTGATAGCGCTTTAGGACGTCCTTATGCACTATAGCGAGAACTTCGGCCGTATATCCGAGAGAGTCCGTACGCAAAGAGAGATGGTCGAACGCTATCTCATCCTTTTTATAGGGGACGATCCTGCTGATATGCAGGTCTATCATCTGGGATATCTCTTCCGGATCGCGGCTTGGCAGATGCAGATTGCGCATAGTAACGAGGTTTCTGGGAAGCGAGATCACTATTGTGCCCGTCTTAATGGCAGCCTTCTCGATGATCTCCTTTATTGCTTTCGATATATCCTCGTCCTTAAGACCCTGGATCGGTTTGGCTAAGAGTTGAAATGATCCCGGAGATTCTTTCGATGGCTTCGATGCCGCCATCTTCAGGTACCTGTCGCCGATCTCCAGTCCTACAGGGGAGGCCATGATCAACGCACCATCTGTGTTACCTGGAATGTTGGCAGAAGTATCGATAGAACAATCGTGCCCAGCACGAGTCCTAGAGTAAGTATCAGAACGGGCTCTATAAGCGAGGAGACTAAAACTATATCGGATTCTATCTGCTGAGTATAAGACCTCGACAGTTCCGTCAGGACCTCGGACAGTCTGCCGGACTCCTCACCGACGGCGACCATCTTTGTGAAGAAGGTGGGCAGTCCCGTCGACTCTTCCATACTCTTCGAGATGGTCTTTCCAGCGGCAACCTGCTGGCAGACCTTCTTAAGCCCTTCCTTAAGAGCCTTATTCTCTATGCTGGGCGTCACGATCTCCAGGCTCCTCAATGCCGGCACACCGCTAGTCAAAAGGAGCGCAAGGCTCCTCGAGAAATGTGCCAGTTCCTGGTTCACGGAAAGGTTCTTTACTATGGGCAGGCTTGACTTTAATTTTCCGGCCATTGTTTTAAAATACGGCAGACCCTTCTGCTGATATATGATCACCGCCAAAATTGCGAACGCTATAGCAAATATCCACCAGCTCTTTTGCGAAATGACGCTTATATTCAATATTATTTTAGTTATGAGCGGCAGCTCTTTAGCTCCGAGTGAATCGAATATAGGCTTAAGCTTTGGAATGACGAAATTTATCAATACGAATATGCTCACGACCCCCACCATAAGTAGAAGGCCGGGATACGCCAGCGCTACCAGGATCTTGTTCTTCAGGCCCTCCTCGCGCTGCATGAACTCGGCTATCTGGTCGAGGCTCGCATCGAGATGTCCGCTCGCCTCTCCAGCCCTCACTATATTCACCAGTATGAACGAGAAGACGTCGGGATAGCGGGCCAGGCTCTCCGAAAAAGGCTTCCCTTCCTTCGTAGCATTGTAAAGATCCAATACGATCGCCTTAAAGCGTTCGTTCTCAGTCTGTTCGTAAAGTATCTTGAGGCTCGATAGCAGCTCCACCTTAGCCCTGGTAAGAGTGGCGAGTTTCCTTATGAATGTTAATAGCTCGCCTGACTTTATCTTGTCCGGGCCTATCTTCATACGGAATTTTTTTGCTGCTTTCTTCGCGCTCAGAGAGGACTCTTTTATAGTGATCGGAAAGAGCCCTTTCGCTATCAGTTTCTGCAGAGCCTCGTCCTGATTTGCCGCCTCTATCGAACCTTCAAGGGTCTCTTCGAGGCCGTGCTTCGCTTTATAGTAATAGTTTGGCATAAGTTATTCACATCGGTAGGGCAGGTTTAAACCTGCCCTACTAATCTTTCAGTTCTGTCAATCTTCGAGCTCCGTGACACGCAGCACCTCTTCGGGTGTCGTCACGCCCATCTTCACCTTCGCTATGCCTGAATCGCGAAGCGTCTTAAAACCTAGCTCCTTTGCCTGCTTCGCGATCTGCGCGGATGACGCGTGCTTCAGCATAAGCTCCTGCAGCTCTTCGGTCACCAGCATTATCTCGTATATAGCGGTCCTGCCCTTATATCCTATGAACTTGCAGCTTTCGCAGCCTTTGCCGTAATAAACTTTTGTGTTCTTAAGAAACGACGGCAGCGCGTCCTTATTCTTCATCTCGGTCTTACAATCGGGACATATCACCCTGACAAGCCTCTGCGATATAAAAGCGTTGACACTCGATGCTACGAGATACGGCTCTATACCTATATCCATGAGACGGGTGGCGCCGCTGGCGGAGTCGTTCGTATGTAAAGTAGAGAATATCAGATGTCCTGTCAGGGCCGTCCGGATAGCAAGCTCCGCCGTCTCAAGGTCCCTGATCTCCCCTACCATCATTATATCGGGGTCGTGCCTTAATATGCTCCGAAGAGCGGCGGCGAATGTCAGGCCTATCTCCGGCTTCACCTGGATCTGGGTGATCCCGGGCAGCTCATATTCGATAGGATCTTCTATAGTTATGATCTTCACGTCTTCGGTATTAAGTTTGCTTAAGCAGGTATAGAGAGTGGTCGTCTTACCGCTGCCGGTTGGGCCGGTAAGAAGTATTATGCCGTGCGGCTTCTCCATCAGGCCCTCTATGGCCTTGCGCTCTTCCGGGAATAACCCCAGATCGTCGAGGTTGAAGAGGAGATGCACGGGTAATATCCTTATGACTACATTCTCTCCGTAGAGGGACGGTATTATCGATATTCTCAAGTCGACCTGTTTGTCGCGCACTTTTATGATGGCGCGCCCATCCTGCGGCAGACGGCGCTCGACGACGTTAAGGTTCGACAGTATCTTTATACGCGAGACTATCGCGGGGTGCAGATATTTTATCTGCTCAGGCATCCGCATCTCATATAATATACCGTCGATACGCTGCCTCACGCGGACATTATCGCGGTATACCTCTATATGTATATCTGTCGCTCTGGCACCCACGGCCTCGGAAAGTATCTGGTTCACGAGCTTTATTACGGAGGCATCCTGCGCGGTCCTTTCGAGCTCCTCTATCTCTTCTCTCGGAGCTTTCTTGACCTCTCCCTCTTTCGGCTCCTGGGTCATTATCTCTTCCACCGTCTCGGCGCCGATACCGTAGTAGATCCTTATTGATTCCATTATCTGATCTTCGGGAGCAAGCACTCTCTCGACGTCGAACCCTAAGTGAAGCTTCAGGTCTTCGACAAGCCATATGGCGAGCGGATCCGATACCGCTATGGTAAGCTTATTGTCCTTTATCGACAAAGGCATGAACTTATAGTGCAGGACGAATTTCGCGGGAACTTTCTTAATGAGCTCCGGAGTTATGGGAATATCTTTAAGGTTCGGGTAGTACGGAAGGCAGAGCTGCTGGGCGAGCACTTCCAGGAGCTTCTCTTCGGTCACCATATTGAGGCGCACCAGCGTCTTGCCGAGTATCTCGCCGGACTTCTGGCTCTCTCTCAAGGCCTCGTCGAGCTGCTCTTTGGTTATAAGCGACTTCTGTACTAAGAGATCCCCTATCTTCATATTAAAGCTTCCTCAATGGCGCCTATCATATAGAACTTCTCATCCGGTTTCATATCTAGAGCGCCGGAGATGATATTCTCGCAGCCTTTGATAGTGTTCTCTATCGTAACATAAGAACCCTTCATTCCGGTATATGCCTCCGCCACAAAGAAAGATTGTGTCAGGAAGTTCTGCAGCTTCTTCGCGCGGTCGAAGACCACCCTCTCCTGTTTCGACAGCTCTTCTTTGCCTACGATCGAGACTATGCGCTGTAGTTCGTCATACTTCTGGAAATGCCTTAAGACCTCCTGCGCTACCTCAAGATGCTTCTTGCCGATGATGGAGGCATCCAAAAACCCTGAAGACGAATCGAGCGGATTTATCGCCGGATATATCCCCTTCTGCACAAAGGCGCGGGAGAGGGTTATTATCGAATCGAGATGCGTGAATATTGCTACGACTGCCGGATCTGTCAGGTCATCGGCCGGAACGTATACGGCCTCCACCGACGTAATACTCGCCCCTTCACGTGACCTGATGCGCTCATGGAATTGGCTTATCTCCGTGGTAAGGGTCGGCTGGTACCCGGTCTCCGACGGGATTCTGCCCAATAGAGCCGAAAGCTCGCAGCCCGCCTGCGCGAAACGGAATACGTTATCCATGAAGAATAGCACATCCTCGCCCTCGTCCTGCAGAGATTCCGCCAGTGTAACTCCCGTATTCGCGGCCTCGAACCTCGCCCCCGGAGACTCGTTCATCTGTCCGAAGACGAGACATGAGCGTTCCAATAGTCCGGTCCTCACAAATTCGTAATAGAGCTCGTTGCCTTCCCTGATACGCTCTCCGACGCCCGCAAAGACGCACGCTCCATGCCTTTTGGTTATGATGTTGTGGATTATCTCCAATATGAGCACACTCTTACCCAGGCCTGCGCCCCCTATGATGCCGGTCTTCGAGCCTTTGATGAGCGGGAAGAGAAGGTCTATGATCTTTATGCCGGTCTCCATTATCTCATATTTTGAATCGAGCTTATTTTCATCGGAATGTATGACTTCCGACTTCGTCTTTTTGCGGATCGGAACGAGCCTGGAACTGTCTACGGGCCCCTTGCCGTCTATGGGCTGACCCAGAACATTCACTATGCGTCCGAATATATTCTTCGCATGCGGCACCGTAAGGTACTCCCCCGAAGACTCAACCACAGAGTTACGCTGTATGCCATATGTGGGCGCAAGCGATATGCACCGGCAGACATTTTCGTCTCTGTGCTCTACAGCCTCGAGGACGACCGGCTTACCCTCGCATGTATCGAGGCTCATCACCTCGTAGATGGCCGGCATCGAATCGTGGTTCTCGAACTGCACATCTACTACCGGACCCGATACCGCTATGACCCTGCCTTTGTTCGTCATGATTTTAACCCCAACCTTGCGCTCAATATCTCTCTTATCGTAGTATCCGCCGCGGCATGGATATGTTTAAAATATTGCAAAGATAGCTGCTGCTTCATGCGGACAAGCTCCTGTTCGCTGCCCTCCAGATGCATAAGCCTGGCTCCAAATTCAGAGAATTTGCTCGCCCAGAATATATTGTAGAGCGCCACGTTCAACCACAGATGCACAAGCCCCTCAGCCACGCTCTCCACAGAAGGCTCTATGATCAACTCCTCGTCTATGATGGGCCGCGTACCGTCGGAGATAACGCTCTCCCTGAAAGGAAGAAGTTCTGCCGTGCTCACCTTCCATGAACCCACATTTGACGATTCCGGATAGACCACGACCGCTGCGCCAAACCTCTTTTCGAGGAAACCCTTTATCATATGCCTCTTGAGCCCCGCTATCTCTAGAGGCTTAATATCTTCGCTGATGCCCGGAAATGCCGTGAAAGTCTCGTTCCTGTCCTCAAAAAAGTTGGCCCCCCGCTCGCCCAATACCACGATCTCATCATCGGCCCTCGCCTTCCGGTCAAGCGCCGTATTTATAATAAATGTGTTCAGCTCGCCTACAAAACCATCGTCCGAAGTTATCACTATTATGCATGACGGAAGGTTCTTGTCTCCGTTGAATAGCGGATTCTTTACGGAGCCTTTTTCCGCGATTGTTCTGAAACAGTCCTGCAGCATAGAAAAGAGCTTGTCCGACGCGCGGGCTTTTGTCTGGAACTCCCTCAGCTGTATCGCGCTGCCCGTCTTCATCGTCTCTATGATCGAGCCCAAGCTCTTATTCAGATCGAGATCCTGTTTTAATTCAGCGAGCGGTATCATTCTTGCTGGCCTCTTTGCTGTCCTGGAAAAAGTTTATCAGCGCTTTATCGAGCGAGACCCTGATCTCATCGGTCAGCTCCTCTGCCTTCTCTATCTTATCTACTAGCGTCGGATTAGTATTGCAAATAAAAGAGAAGAACTCTTTCTTAAATGTCTTCAAGAGCTCCGGCTTCAATATCTCGAGCACCTTCTTCTTGAACGCGTAGAATAGCACTATCTCCTCGGCCAGGCTTAACGGTCTTCCGTTCTCCTGTATCAAAAGCTCTCTTAAAGTCTCGCCGCGTTTTATATCGCTCATGGCTTCCTTGGAGAGCTTCGTTCTCAGCCGGGTCAGCCTTTGCAATTCGCGGTACTGCGCGTACTGCAGCCTCAGGCCCGAACTTGCAAATCGCATTGCGCCGGACTGGACCTTACTGCCGATACGCGAAACGGATAGCCCGAGATCTATGGCTGGTTTGAAGCCTTCAAAGAATAGGTTCGAGCTCAAATAGACCTGTCCATCGGTCATAGAGACGAGGTTCGATTGTATATATCCGGTTATATCACCCTGCAGAGTATTCACTATCGGCAAAAATGTCATAGTGCCTGCTCCAAGTCCTGCGCGCAGCCTGCCGGCGCGTTCCATCAGCTGTGAGTGCACATAGAATATGTCACCGGGATACGCCTCTCTGCCGGGCGGCCGCTCCATAAGAAGCGATATCTGCCTGTATGCCCATGCATGTTTTGTAAGGTCATCGAATACTACAAGAGAATCTTTTCCGTTGAACATGAAATATTCGCCGAGGCTTGCCGCGGTATAAGGCACCAGATACTGCTCGGCCGGAGTGCTCGAGGCGGTAGCGCATACTATTATAGTGTAAGATAGCGCGCCTTTCTCGTTCAGGAGATTCATCGTCTTCTTAAGAGCGGAATAACTTCCGCCTATGTAACAGTAGACACATACGACATTCCTGCCCTTTTGGCTGAGTATGGCATCGATAGCTATACTCGTCTTGCCGGTCTGACGGTCGCCTATGATGAGCTCTCTCTGCCCCTTGCCGATAGGTATAACAAGATCTAGTATCTTCGTCCCGGTATGAAGCGGCACGGTTATCGGCTCTCTCTCCATGACGCCAAGCGCCTCACGGAATACCGGATAATGATCGGTCGCTGTTATGGCGGGCCTGCCGTCGATGGGCCTGGCAAGGCAGTCAACAACTCTGCCCGCAAAATTATCTCCTACCGGCACGCTCAATAGTTCCGAGCGGCTCGTTACGGTATCGCCCATATTTATGAGACTGTCGTCACCGAGCACTATGATAAGCACCTCTTCGAGGTTAAAGCCCATCACCATGCCTTTAGAGCCGCGGCTGAACTCGACAAGCTGCCCGAATATGCAGGAGGGTAGCCCGGAGACCTTTACGATGCCCTGCTTCAGCTCCTTAACCACGCCCACTTCGCGTATATCGAGGCTGGCTATATTCGTTTTGGATACCATTATGCCCTGTCTTTTTTTATCATCGATAAGGCCTTGCGTAGCTTATTGCTTAAACTTCCGTCTATCTCCAGGGCACCCAACTGTATGATAAGCCCCATTATAAGGTCCTTCTTCTTCTCTTCCGCGATCGTCACTTCAGAACCCATTTTCGCGGATAGCGTCTTCTTAAGCCGCTCCTTCTCTTTTTCCGTAAGAGGAAGGCTGGTCAGGACTTTGGCTTTATTCGTCTTCACGGAGAACTTGCTCTTTTCGAGCTTCTCGACATCTTCTATAAGCTCATCTATGAACTGCCTCTGCATCTGGTCCTTGCCCTTTTCGGTAAAGGTACGCTCTATCAGATCCATCGAGATCTGCATGGCCTCGGCCTCTACGCCTTGCGTAAGTTTTACTTTTAATTTTTCAAGCTCTTCCTGGCCACGGGCGAAGACCTTCTTCTCCTGGCGCTTCGCGTCCTCTTCAGCGCCGCCTCTCATGGCCTCTATCTCCTTCTTTGCCTGCTCAACCAGAGCCTTGCCCTCCGCCTTCCCCTTATCGATCTCGGCCTGACGATCGCTCTTGGCCTTATCGAGCTCCTCTTTAAGCTGGTTTTCGCGCATGAGGGTCTCATTCTGGAGCTTCTTCAGTCTCTTCAGGGCGGAGTCAAGATGGCGGGAGAATAACATCTTTAATAGGAGCGCCAACGCTATAAAGGTGATGACCTGCAGTGCAATAAGCTGGGACAGCATAATATAAGGCCCCTTCTTTACGTTACTTGAATATATTAAATACCATGAGGATCGCCAGCACCGCTATCGCCTCCGCGAATATGAACGCTATTATCATAGCGGACAGTATCCTGGCGGAAGCTGAGGGGTTCCTGCCCACCGCCTTTACAGCCGAAGAGCCGACGAGAGCGATGACCACAGCGGGCCCGAATGTACTCAGGAACATTATTATTATGATAGTAAGGTTACGCAGCATTCTTAAGCCACCTCCGCCATTATCTTTAACGTATCGCCTTCCATGTGCGCTATTCCGTCTGTTATGGGGATCGATTTGACGCCTTGGGGTAAGATTATCCTGACTGTACCTTTTGCGAGGCGGCAGACGATAGGTTGGTGAAAATTCATTAAAGACAGCTCTCCCTCGTCGCCGGGGAGAACCACCTCTTTCGCATCTCCGGAGTAGACTTCCTCAAAAACGGTATTTATATATACTTTCATTTATTGTAAAAGGAACTCCAGCCACTTATCATTCATCTCGGAAAGATCCTTGAACTTATACGCTTCTTTGAGAGACAACTCCCAGTTCTTATTATCCCTTAACCTTCTGCAATAATCAACAAATTTTTCCCTGCCGTATTTCTGTAATAGGAACTCTATAACGCTGGCCGATTCGGCATAGAATACTCCGGGCATCACCAGCCCTTCCCTGACTATCCTTGTGAGCTTGGGAAGCGGTATGAATATCTGAGACTTCGCGAGCGACTTCGCCAGAAAGAGATACTCCTTCCTCTTATTATTCTCCATAAGTGAGGAGACGCCTTCGTCCAGCCATAGAGGCAGCGGCACTTTATATCCCACGAACTCCCTGAATATGAGGTGCGCCATCTCATGCGGCAATATAGTATCCAGAAACATCTCCCTGCGGATGAATGTCCTTATGGTGCGCTCTTTTAAGTAAGCGGTCGCTCCTGACCACTCGGGCTGGCCGGTAGAGTCATAATACTCCTTTGCCGTAGCATACAGGTATATCTTGCAGGCCTTCTCCCATGTCCAGAAGTCAAATCGCCTGAAACCGAGCTCCTCGGTGATATTGTCATAGTACTTTTCAGCGTACCGCAGAACCTCGTTCACATAGTCATTCGATTCTGTGCTCTTGTAATATACGGTAAAATGGGTGCTCTGTTTGGAATCCCAAAAAGACTCTTCGAGCGTAGCGGCGTTAGCGGCCGTAGATGAGTATAAAATAAAAATCGTCATTGCGAGGACAATGGCGATTGCGCGGCATTTCAACATAAAAAAAAGATCGAATATGTCATTCCCGCGAAAGCGGGAATCTATAACAAGAATTTTATCTTGTTTGGATTCCCGATAAAAACATTCGGGAATGAGAGATCGTCTCACTATTTATCCCCTCGCAGCAGCTTCTCTATGTTTTCCGCCGCTTCGAGATCATCATCTTTGGACTCGACCTTTTTGCTAGCATCCTGCTTATCGTCTTCTTCCTTCTTTAAGGCTTTTGCCGCCGGTATCTCCACCAGCTTCATCTGCCTCTGCCATATGATATATGAGCCCGCGCCGATAACCCCGAGAAAACTGATTATTATCAATATGAGGCGCCATACCGCGGTCGCCGGCAATCCTTTTGCCTGGGCCAGCAGGCTCCTTAATACTACAAGATCGGATTTCACCGATTCTAACAGCTTCACGTTATCGCGGTAGTTAGATATATGGCGCTCAGGGTTCACCGCCGGAATACTCTGCCTACCCTCTATCTCTTTCAATTTGGCGTCTATACTCTGCTTCAGGAAACTCATCCTATCCCGGAAATCGGTATTCTCCAGTAACTTTGAGGTCTTTTCGGCTTCGGCCCTTATCGACTCCATCTCTGTGGCGGGCACCTGCCATATATCGTGCATCTCCACATCTCGGTCTATGCTCTGGCCCGGGTCGAGGCTATATTCTCCATATACATAGTAAGAACCCTGCTGATTGTCATACGCTATCTCGAGGTCACCCTTATCCACAACATCTTCGGGCTTCACCTCTTTAGGCAAGTACGCTTTCACAATGACCGATTGTTTTTCCGTTTTAGATGGATTTGCGGCAAGGACTTTCAGGACTATTCCGGCATAGGAATTGGAAACAAAGATCGATAATGCTATCATAAAAATAGCGAGACAGAATATCTTCCTCATATCACTCCCTTTCCAAAAATTATTTATATTCGAACCATGTCTGGGTTACAGGCTTGTGAGCCATGTTCTCGACCATCTTGTTATTCAATTCCATAGCGGCCTTCAGCTGCTGCGTCTTATTCTTCAGGTACTTCATATCCTGGCTCTTCTCTTTAGAGACCTCTAGCAGCTTACTCAGGTTCACATCCTGACTGGCTCCGAGAGTCTTCAGCTCCTTGCCTATCTTGACGAGCTGTCCATATACGGATTCTATATCGGTGGCGCTTGAGGCAACCTCTTTGACCTTATTCACGAGGTCGGTGCTTATCTTGCCAAGCGCCGATTCGATGATGCTGAACTGGCTGTTCAACGTATCGGCGACATCTTTAAGGTTGGCTAGGCTCGTGGTCGTGCCAAGTATGCTGGATACCTGCCCCGATATATCCTCAAGATCGGTCCTTATCGCGGATATGATCAATGCATCCATCGTCCCCTTACTGGACTCTGAACAAACGATCGTATAATCGCCCACGGTCCACCCGTTTGCAAGAAATACCTCATGCTCATATATACCCGACGAACCGGCAACCTCTTTCATCGGGGATTGGGAGATCTTTAGCTTATTACGCGGATCGTAAACAGTAATAACCGGTTCGAGGCCCGGGTAAGTACGATACCGTACCATAAGCTTACTGCCGAGCCGCATCGTGCTCTCCCTGTTAAGGATCTCTGATCTTAGAGATGGCTCCACCGTCTCCCTGATCTGCGTCGGAATAGTGCTTTCAGTCGCCGTTAAAATTTTGGCTGTCTCAGCTTTTATCGCGCTCGTCTCTGTTTTTATCGCGTTTGTGGATGTATCTATTTTTGATCCTATTATGCTTGTTGCTTCGTCTATCTTTTGCGGGATGGTAGTCGTAACGGCCGTCTGTATAACGGCAGCCTGCCCGGTTATAGTCTCCAAAAGCGTCTTCTGTTCGGCATGCTCTGTTATCATCTGCGACTGCGCCTTTGTCACGCTTATGTCGAAAGTGCCTCCCGATGTGTAAGGAGTGCTGCTGACGCCATATGTTATAGTAGCCCTGACAAAATATGTCTTACCCTCCTGGAGGCCCGTAGGGTTCCAGACAAATTTATACAATCCCTTATCGTCCGGAAGAACGTCGGTAAAGACTTTGAGAGGCGTGTTGGTATCGGTATCATAGTCGTATACCTTCAGTTCGCAGGACTTAAAATTACTCTTATCAAGCGTATCCGGTATGCCGTCCGGCGGTTCTGAGGTATCCATAGGTATAGGCTCCTGCAATTTTCCCCGGCGCTCTATCCAGGCAGTCGCGCTTAACGTATCGCTTTGGGCAACATAGGAGTTTGTAAGAATAACGTGCCATTCTATCTGAGCAGAGATGACGCTTTCCAGTTCAACAAGGATGCCCTTTCTCGAATTTTCAACATTCGATTTGACCTCTACGCCTCTGTCGAAATACGGCGATTTCCCGGAAGCATCCGGCCTCGTAGACCAGGTAACGACAAATGTACCGGCGGGGAATTCATAGCTTATGGGAGACGAAAGATAGTCATTTTCCTGCGCGCTCACCAAATCAATGGGAACGTTCCATCCCGGATAGTACAGCGCGGTATCATCCTTGCTCCTCACTATCAGATTTCCTATGGGGCTGTAGGTGTCCTTATCGATTATATAGAACTTGATCTTGTACCAGATTATATCGAAAGGTTCGGACTTATTCTGTATTATGCCTTCCGTATCGCCGGCATCTTTGACCATTATCTGGGCCTTTGTAACGTTGATATCCGTTCTCTCGTTAGGCACTCTCCATGAGAATGATCCGGTATTATCTATGTTCTTGGCCCCGGGAATAGGGTTAAAATTCATCCCATTATCGATACTATAGAACAAGCTCACTTTTTGTATCGCGCCTTTTGTGTCCCATGTAATATCTTTAATTTCATTAGTTGCCCATTTCTCATTCAAAGCCGGAGTCTTTACTATAAATCCGCTTCTTATACGGAAAGAGTTATTTGAAACATCGAATATCTCAGACTCTCTGCCGACCATGCTTATGCGGGCCTTTACATGACTGCCCGCGGCGGAATCCTGCTGTATTAACCAATCGCGCAATTCTCCCGTATTGGGGAATTTGCCATCGGGATGAGCGGCATCTGTTACCAAGTATGGAGTCGAAGCAGGGTTAAAATCATCCGAAGACAGCTCTATCTTGACCTCATCTACGGATATTCCCCTGGAAGTCCACTCAAAGCTTATCTTGTCTGTTCCTATAATATAGTCCTGCCCGCCATTGGGAGTGACAAGCGTTATCTCGGGCTGGTTAATAATAGTAAACTTCTCGGACGCATCAATAACCTCATTCCCTAGTCCGTAATTTGCGAAGATGTCCTGCAGCACTATCCTGGCTTTATTTGTTGCAGGCGCATTCACCGGCACTATCCAACCGTTATAACTGCCTGTGTTGGAAGAGGTCCCTATCTGCGCACTGTATTCGTTAATATCTATCTTTCCGTTGTCATTAAGGTCTTCTATCAGCTTTATCGAAACGGAGTTGTTGTCTTCGCTGATATATCCATCCCAACCCCACCTGATATCCGCAACCTCCGCCAGGGCAATGCAGTTTACGGCCTGCGCGCTACCCGGCTTTAGCAGTTTGATATTATTAAAGACCGGACGACCTATATCCACTGATACTATTTTTTCTGTGTGCGCCGCGGAAGAGCTTTTCCATGATGCGGTATCATATATTCTGAGTTTTGCGCCCGCATAAGGCATCATATCCGTATGAGGAATGGTCCACGTATAATATTCCAGGTCCCTTGCCACAGGAGTTTCTGTTATGGGCCGCCAATCCGACATTGCCGGGCTTCCGGTAAGGGCAAATGATAGCTCCAGCGCATTGCTGAATGCGGCAACATTACGCGTCCATTTCACTTTATAGGTATTTCCTATTCGTACCGTATTAGTAGACGCGTCCGTAACAGGATCAAGCGCTGTAAGGGTTAAAAATTCCGGCACTGGAAATACCGTAAACGGCGCGGACTGAGCGAACGTTCCATAGGCGGAGCCTGTGTTCGTGATCTTTAACCGCACATTCGGACCGACCGCCTCCTGAGGGATATCACTCCAAAGCGCAAGACGCGACTCGGAATTAATGCCTTCTGCTATGGTACCGCTTGCCGCCACCGTCTCCCCGACGCTTCTGGACCATTCGACTTTAAATAGCGGTCCGTCCATCATGCCGTCGCATTCCCATTCAACGCCCCTGCTATCCGTGGTAGTCCACTGTTGCCCGTAATTAGGATTATCGGTGCTATTATCTATTTTTTTAGGATCGCCGGGACCCAGTATCTTTATCCTCGGCGCTTCTATCGTAAATAGTCCGTTTCTTTCCGTATCAAATTTTGTAACGATCGGCACCGGCACGGTCGAATCCCGTATTACAATGTAAGAGGTTCCGGGAATGATTCCCGGGAAATCCACGCTCGTCCAGTTCCATGATGCAGATACGTTGGTATCGCCTATGTCCGCCAGGAGGTGTTCCGCGCCGTCCTGCGTCCTGCAGTATATATGTATAGGATAGGTGACCATGCCGAGGCGATGCCAGGAGATAGTCTTATTCTGGCTTCCGATCCTCCATGAATCGGCTTGAGTAGGCACATCTACTATCAGCGAAGGCTCCTTTATATTGAACTGCAGCGTAGCGGTAACGCCGCTTCCGCTTGGATCCGGATCGAATATCTTTATAGTTGCCTTATTCACGGCGGTCGACAATGGCGCATTTGCCGGCAGCGTCCAATCAAAGCTGCCTGCGTTAGCTTCTAATCCCGTAGTGATCTCGCCTATATCGTAAGTATGGGTGGCATCGGCAATGCACTGCACTTTTAATCTTTTGATGGCCTGGAAATCCCCACCTTGAGTGGTCCAGCTCACCGTACCGGATAATCCTACTACCCATGGGAAATCAGCGGCAGGCGCAGTTATGTTAATAACAGGTTTTGTTATGCTGAATACGTCCGATATTTTTACAACAGACGCCCTGTTATTATCTGTCATTTTAAATTCCAGCAGCGCTCCGTCGGACTTAGGGATCTCCCACGGCTTTAGCCTGGCGCTGCCTTCCTGTGTTGTCGTAGATGCTGTTAATGTTTGCCATGCGGCGCCATTGAGCCTATACTCAATCTTAATATTATTGCTTACAGCGCCATAGCTCTCCCATCTTATATCGTAATTACCGGTAGCATAAGCCGACGCTACCTCTGTTCCGTCATGCTCCAACCATATGCGGCTTATGCTGGGATCTTTTATACTGAAGACTCCCTCAGACGCATCCACAAGATACGGATGAGCATTCAAATCAAGAGCCTCTATTTTTATTTTAGCTTTCGTAGTAGAAACGGGTAATTCCGGTGTCCATTCGCACGACTCTTTCCATGCAACCTGTGGACCGATCTCCGGTATTTCATTGTATGTCTTCCCATCATCTGTGGAATAATACAGATAAACATAGACAGGTGACTGTTTACTAAGAACGCTCTGGCCGTTTGCACCCCATGTTATATTGTAAGGCACTCCCATAACCCATTCTTCGCCTCCATCAGGAGTCGTTATAGCTATCTTTTCATGCGAAATAATCTTAAAGCTGACATCAGACATATCAGTTATCGTATTAGTACTGATATCAGTGATCCTGATGCGACAATTTTCTTTGTCCTGCGTGACAATAGGTACCGGCCATATATATTCACGCACATCGGGCGGTATGCTTCCGGGCAAGTATGGATATGCAGTATTTGTCTCAATAGTCATCCAGCTGGATGCGCCCGGATCGACTTCGTTATAATCTGTGCAATATTCAAGTTTAAACGGCCCTGTGACACTACCAGTCGTGGTCCAAGTAATTTTTTCTTTGTCACCACTGACAAATATTTCGCCTGCATTGGGCCTTACAATAGTAAAATACGGCTCTATAATACTCAAAGCTATTGTCGCTTCTTGCGGGGCCGGTGTGTCTCTCTGAGACGGCACAGTAGCAGGATCTTCTCTTATCTTTAATTTGATATCCGCTATGTCATAGGGAATTACCAGCCATACATAATTGCACTGAAGTTGCGATGCGGGAGCAGGAAATACTCCGCCCGACACGCCGGATGCGGCCGTGCCAATAGAAATGCCGGGTGTCGCAAAATTGTCCTTGGAGTACTCGAGTATAAAATTTTCGGCGAAGTGTTGTGATGTGGTATGCCATTCTATTCTATATCTTTTTCCTGCTATCATCTTTCCGTCGATAACTTCCTCCTCCGGAACCTTCATCACTCTGTCTATTATTATTTTGGGAGGTTCTACTATGCTGAATAAGCTGTTACTTTCATCAACTATCCTTATCGATGGTGTGCAGAAAACAGGATTTGCATCGTATATTCTAAGCTTAATGTTGTCTGATGCGGACTGATTGATTCTCCATGGGATCTGCCATGGCGGCGCGTCGGTCTGTTCCTGCGCCAGGGTAGTGTTATAGCTGAGCCCGCCGTCATTTGATAGTTGTAATTTTAATTTGGTGCTTGGGCTCCCATAACCTGACGTTCTGTATTCAATAGAATGCAGAGACCCTCTCTCCCATATCTCCCCGCCATTGGGTAGATTAAGTATAATACCCAATATTCTGAAAGAGCCCGGAGACGTGGCGGTTATTACAGGGTAATCGCTGGAAGCGATGCTGACGCGAGCCTGCGGAGACGGATCAAATGGTATATTCCATGGGAGAGTATTACTATTGGGAGCATCATTGGTGATGGCGGGGCTTACCCAGCTGACCCCGTTATCGATAGAATATTTAAGCTGAACTCCGTGAGTGGCAGGGGCCGCTTTTGTAGCCTCGAGGCCATGGGACGTCCATGTTATATTTTCTGTAGTGGCGGCTACCCATGTTTCACCGCCAGAGGGCGATCCTATTGTAATATACGGCTCGATGTACCTCAATACAACGTCGTTGAGTGTGGGGGTATTTTCCCCATCCGAATAGAGAATAGCCTTGTACTGTATCCACCTGTCCGCAACGCAATTCTCGTTCTCAATATTTATATTTTTTAAGCCCGCCGGATCGGTATAGTAGGAGCTGGCGCCATTCGTAACGTTGATCGTTACATTCCTAAGCTGAGGATTGCTCGTGCCGCCGTCTGTGGACATAAGATAAGCGCGCCAGTAAAAATCGCCCGATGCGGCAGAAACTCCGGTGGGAAGATTTATGTTCCTGAACGTCGAGAGATTAGCATTTATCTCGGTATAGACGTTTGCCTGTGATGTCCCTCCCGAAGCAATAACCCAGGCTCCGCCGGCAGGTGCTGTACTATCCCACCAATACCAGTTATATCCGTCCGGAGAAACTTGGTACTTTATGCTCGTGCCGAGTGCATTTACGCTGGGATCCTGCACAAACGACGCCAGCGTATCGCCATCACCGTAATTATAGAAGACGCCGTAAATAGGCTCTATGGTGGGATTGGTAGTATAAAATTTTCCGGTATTCTTAAGATTCGCGCCCGTATTGTCTGTATAACCGCCGGAAAATACGGTGGCCAGATTTCGATTTGCTCCGGCATACATACATTTTGCCAACGTTTCGTCAAAGGCATAATTATAAAATGATAGATTATCGACATACCCCTTGTAGAGCCAGCTTCTGTCAGAATTATCATAGTCCGTATAGCTACCGAATATATAGTTAGTGCCACTGGGGAAAGAAGTGTCGACATAACTCCAATCTGTAATATAGTGCGTAAATGGCCCGCCGACAAGGGTGCCGTCTAAATAGAGAGATGTCGTTCCCCCGGCGCAATAAGTGCCGGTTACATCTGCATTGGCAACATAGTCAATAGCGGTATCAAAATGCGTTGCATCCGGAACGCTTGTTATTGTTTGCAGCGTATTATAAGTTGGCTCGCCCATTGCGAATACAGAAATAGGCGTAAAAGGCGTTAAGCTGTGGGGGGAAGAAGTGGTATATCGAACCTTGCCGGCACCGTTATTGACAGCTCCTGTTATTGCTCCATTTTTGCCTTTCAAGACCCATACTATATTATGCCAACTACTATCTGCCGGAATTTTTGCATTGGCTTTTACTGAAAAGTCTTTAAATGCCGTGCCGGGTGTTGAATTTGAAATATAGATAGTCATCTCCCTGGCCGAATTTAACTGTATCCTGTAATTGTATCCATTGATGGGATAGCTGGATAGTAAGCACGATCCGGAGGGATCCACTTCCGGCTTTATCCATAGAGAGAATGTCCTGTCTAGCCCTTTATAGCTGAAAGAACTCGATACCCGATATGTTGTCATGTAACCGCTTGCGCCATCCATATAAAATGCATTACCGCCGGACACACCCTCACCAGACTTGACCACAATGTTCTTTCTCATATATAGTCGAGTGCCCATGCCTGATGAGTCAGGAGTGTAATAGGCCGATGAGGCGACCATCCTCTGGTCGCAATCCCACCATCCTATATTACTTATGCTCGGATCGGTTTTAATAGCAGTAAGATTTCTGATTATATCGTTACTTTCAGAGAACGCCCTAGCGTTTCCGTAAAACATATATACATGCATGGTAGCGCCTGGCGCTATGGCACTATTTAGTTTTACGGCTATCTGCGCGATATCACTTTGATTATCAAACTTTGCCAGAAAATATGACATCTTGTTCGTTCCGTCAAAAAATCTAATATCCTGGCCAGATGAAGCTACATTATTCCAAAAATGCGTCGCGGAACTGTTTATGTCTATCAGAGCTACCTGACCCGCCGCTATGCTGCTGGGTCCATTATTGCTTATGGCGACATCCTGCCAGAAGTTGAAATTCTCCAATTCATAATAAAGAGAGGCGCAGCTATCGGATGCATTAAGCTGCTTTATGTCTCCGGAGCGCACGTATAAGCTATCATCGCTTAAGGCGTAGGTTGACATCCTTGTACCGAGCGGTCCCAGCCAGTCGCTCCACGCACTGCCATTTGCTGATGTACGCAGTTGAAAACGTATTTCGCTGCCTGTAGGATTCATAAGAGCGCCCGCATTATTCCACATCAATTTTCTTAATCTGTTTTTATCCCACCCTGTGTTGTATGGCGACGAGACGAGGGTCTTTTCTGAGGCATATTTCTCCCAATTTATCCTTATCTCATCCAGTCGAGGCATTATCACCCCAACGCCAGTTTCATCCGTGGAAAAATCTACCCGATATTGTATATATTTATCTGTGTCTTTGATGCTTGATAACGGCCTTGAAGGATCGGATAGATTCTGTCCGTTTCCAACGCTCGTGACTTGCCCCCAGTCAAGAGCATCGGTAAGATTAGCGTTAAGCAGTTTGCTACCTGTTCTTGCGCTCACTCCCACCGATCCGCTCCCTATGCTATCCCAGCTTATCGTGCCCCATTTGCAATGCCTTCCCACTTCTATCGGCTTAGAAACATAATCACCGAAGCAGAATGCGGAATATTTGCTCAAGAAAACGCTATCATATCCTTTTGCAACATAAAAATTTTGACCTCCCGCATAAAGCAATGTGCCCGGCACATATATGCCGAAAGAAGAGGGAGTAAGCTCGGTCCATCTGTCCGAGGCCGGTGTCGTCGGGTCCATACTATACCTAAGGAAAACGGATGAAGGGTCGCTATACCCATATGATGAGCCTTGTATGTAATAGAGGTACTTTCCAAATCCGGGATAAAGCAGGTTAGATTGGCTGTCATTGACCGACACGGGGCAGCTCGCTAATGGGGTCCATCCCGTTGCGCCCGGCAGCCATTTATAAAAATAAGAGAATCTGGCGCCGGAGAAGAAATAGACGCGGCCATCGTAGCTGCTATAGGCGACGCTGGCGCCCCTGCCTACGGACTCGGGAAGAGGAACAGAAAACGACATGTCGTAGAAGTCATCAAGACGATACTTCCAAAAATTCGTACCATTGCCATCAACAATATAGAGGTAATTTCCCACCTGAGTCATACTGTTGCCGTATTTCCAAGTCGTTCCTCCGGGCGGAGCTGTCACTGTCTGCCATGTGTTGTCGTTTATACTATATCTGAAAAACCGGCTGAGGCCATACCCCTCTGTAAAATATATATACGCTTTTCCATCATAAGGATTTTCTACCGGAAGCGCAAATATACCCTGGTTCGGAAATGTGAACGATGAGTTTGCAGAATAGGGTGACTGAAGCTGTTCCCATACCTCTCCTTCTGTATTATAGCGGGAAAAGGAACCGTCTCCGGCGCCTCCGTTAAGAATATATACATATCCTTTGTATGCACATAACGCAGAGTTCCCTTTTAGCGCAGCGGGCATGGAAGGTATGGCGTCCCAAATATTATCGGTCTTATCATACCGTATCAGAATGTCGCGCCAGGCTGAGTTATACGTATAGACCCAACTTTCGCCGGCGTCAATTATAGCCGACACTCCGGCAGATGGTATCCAGGGCATCTCTTTTAAAGGGCTCCATAGGTCGGTACCTATATCATAGGATAGAAAATCGCTAAATCCATCTCTTGGTATACAGTATAGCTTTGATCCCGCGCCGGGATAATAAAGGCATATTCCGCCGCTCGGCACTATGGTGCTTCCTGAGCCGGAATCGCCTACAGGCCTAAGGCTTGTTGAGTCCCACCCTGACAACTGACCGTCAACTTGATACTTATAGAAGGTGTTACTGTTTTGCGCCACTAAATATAGATTACCTTGAGCATATTCCATCAAGTCCGCGGTGACGGTAGAGGCAAATGGCAACTTAAGGCTTTCGCGAAACTCACCCCAGGGATCCGCCTGGCCATCATCCTGAAGCGCATTGTAGATCCATACTGTCTTACCGATAGCATCACCTCCGGCCACAAAGTATATCTTGCTTATACCATCGGTAGTTATCTGGCTGCCGGTAGTAACAGCCGTTTTAATAGGCTTGCAAAAACTCCAAGCGTCATTTGTGATATTATACTTGCAGAACCGATTCGACTGCCTACCCTCTGTTACATAGATTGAATTTATAGAGTTGTCCTTACCACTCAAATATTCGGCTTTAGTCCCTCTGGACAAATGAAATGGCGCCCGCATAAGCCCAACCCACTTCTTTAGCGAAGTACTGTATATCCAGAGATGTGAGGATATATTATCACCTGACCTACCCCCCACAAAATATACATTGTTATTTGAGTCCTTGACCGCATTGCCGGCCTCGAAATAGAAACCGCCCTGATCCATCGGCAGATCATCCCACCTTCCCGAAGTCACATCATAACGGTAAAAACTATTTTGTGAATAATATGTCGTTAAGTATACGCTGTTATTGCCTCCGACAGCATGGCTGTAATATTCATAGGCAACGGGTACTACAGTATCGAGCTTGGTCCATTCACCTGTAGGCATGTTATACCTGCCAAGCGATGTATCTGATGTACCGGTAGTTGTGTATAGATATTGGCCTGTGCCAGGATACGCGATGGACATGTTATGTCCGGTGGTAACATCGTGAGGATAGGTAGCCGAAAGTTCGGTCCATTGCGCGGCGGTAGAGGGATCCGTATCAGTGTCGTGTTCGATAGGTCCATACTTATATATACAATAACCGCTTCTGACACTTACGGTATTGAAGTACGTGATGGCATATATGTAGGTATGCTGACCGCCGTCTTCCGGATAACCCGGGTATACCAAATTTGTTGTATTAAAAGTGGTTAAATTGTTATATTTATCCCTTGTGCTGGGCATGGTAATCCAGCCTCCTACGGGAGCATTGTCGGCACCAATTTCCATCGCATAAAAATAGCTGCTTGATGAACTTCTGATGCCGTATATAAAATTCCTACCGCCCTGCGATATGCCTATAATGCCCGAGCCTGCATTTACATTATTAAATATGGCATCGCTCGTATTTAAATCCACTCTTGGGAATTGCGGAAGGACGGTTTTTGGATCCCATGAGTCGCTTCCATTCAACGTCTGAGATACCCTATATCTGTAAAATCCGCTCTTATATCCATCTAGCGGATCAGCACTGTTATTTCCCGCCAGGTAATAAATATATCCATTCAAGTAGGTAAGGCGATTACCGGGATGATCTCCGGCAGTCTCTGGTAGATATGCCAGTAGATCCCACTTATTCGCTGCAACATCGTAGCGGAGAAACCATGTGTTTCTGACGACCATATACATATAATCCTTATTTCCCGTATAAGTATCCGCTTTTACGTAGACCATCGAGCTGTTGGTTGTATAAGTTAAGGGCATAGACATTGTTTCCCAATGGTTTTGAGAGGGGTCCGGATTATCTGTTTTGTATACCCAGGGCCGGGTATAATTCCTACCGGAAAAGAGATGCAACTTATTTCCTTCAGCGCCTGTTCCTGCACCGGGGTCATAGATGATCGAAGCAGTAGTCTCTATCCAGGCAGGCGCATCATCAAGTCTTTGCCAGGTAGGATTTGGGTCGGATAGCGGCCCGAACCTAAAAAATCCCCGGAGCGTGTGATTGGCGCCCGATCTATAGGGCTGCATATAGGTATAATAACAGAATGCCGCATATACGTAATCTCCTGAGCCGGGATACGAGCAGACAGAGCCTTCCCATAGAGTCGGAAAAGAAATTAAATTCGGATCTTTGGGAAAAAACGTATTACTGGAGGCATTAGACCATGTCCCAGAACTTCTGCTAAATCTATCTATACGGCCATTATAGCCGTCTCCAAATACCAGATAAACAGAATCGCCGCCTCTATGGATAAGCGTGGCTCCAACATTCACAGCCGCTCTTGACGGATTAGTGAACCTTCTCCATTCCTTGTTAAATGTGTCGTAGTAAAAAAAACCCGTTCTATTGCCACCTGACACAGCATACAACTGTCCTCTATCCGCCACTTTTGCGAAACGATCGGCTATCGTACCAACATGAATCACCGACGATCCTTTCTGGGCACCTTCAGACAAACTAGAGAATTTAGGCCATGCAAGAACGGGATCCTCGCTTCCTGCCACAGGTAAAGTTATTGGATTGTCAGCCGTGGTGAATGGATTAGTTCCGGGGTTAGTTCCTTCCGGAGGCAGATAAAAATAAGCCGCGTTGGAACCACCGCCGCGCAGGACGAATATATACTGGCCATCGTTGGTTATCGCCGCGCCGGCGCCTAATGGAACGGGCAGAGAAGTCAAAAATTGCCATTTTGGAAGAATGGCAGGATCCGATATGTCGCTTACTTTTATACGGCCAAACTGCTTGCCGTCTCCGGAGACGAATATGGAGTATATATAATCACCCATACGCGTAAATCTGGTATTGGCATTAAAATAAGGAGTGCTCGGAAGCGCTCTCCATTTACGAAGTTCATTATTTGCAAAGGGGTCATTAATAGTAGGTAAGAGCCTCAACGCTCCATTTCCATCGCTCACTTTTTCTATATTCTGAAATTCAGTGGAATTAAAATCGGTTGGCGTCGTATTCGTAATTGTATACGGTAGTGTTGCTAGCTTCACCTTGCCGCTGGAAGTATCTATGCCAAGGGGCGTGTCTTTACTAAAATAATTGGTCCAGCCGGTCTGGCTACCGGGGTGGGAACCCTGCGCTGCCGGATTGGCGCTGCTGTTCCAGTTGTTCTGCGTCCACTCGTAGTAATCCGGGTTGCTCGCGGTAGTGCTGGTCCATAGGCCTGTCATAAGGAATGCGATAAACGCGAGTTTAAAACACCCCGATACTATAGCATTACCTTTTAAGCTTTTCATATAGATCATCTTCTTTCGTTCAGATCTTTGGGGCGCCTTCAGCTTTCAATTTATTTTCCAACTCCACCGCCCTCTTCTTCTCTATCTCAAGTCTCTTTGTCATCGCTTCATAAGAGACCATGTCAGCATGGTACCTTTCATTCAAATCTTTCTTTATCTCTCCCCTGGCCTTTACCGCTCCCAGCCTGAGCTCTACTTCCCTGTTCTTAAGAGTGCTCTTAAAAGAAATGGTTCTTGAATATAGGTAAAAAGTCAATAGTCCCAATACAGCGATAACGATTCCGGAGACAATGATAAATCTCTTACTGTTCCTGGCCACCGCGCCGGCCCCAGCTTTTTCTGTTTCAGCTTTTAGCTTTTCGCTCTCTATCTTTGACTTTACTCTTGTAACGAATTCATCTGATCCTATGATAGGTTTTTTGGATAATTCCTTACCGATATTCTGCAGGACTTCCGATGATATACTATTAACATAATCTTCGTATCTTCTTCCGTTAAGGTGCGTCGACACCTCCCGCACTTCTTTCTCGATCGATATTACCGGAATGCCAATTAAACTTCCCTTACTCCCGCCATAATATAGGTAAGACGGATAACTTGAATACTGATAACTCTTTGGTTCTGAGGTGACTCCCACGGCTTTTGGATTCAGGTTAATATATGCGGTCATATTAGCGATATTGGGATCTTTTTCTACGAGAGCCATCTTGTATCTTTCCTGAAAAAGATGTCCGCTACTCTTATATTTGCCATTAAAATACTTCGTGTAATTTGAGCTTAACCCATGCATCGTCTGCGATATTGTGCTCTCTTCATCAGGCTCAATGAGCAGATGCGCATGATTCGGAAGCAGACAAAACGCAAAGAGCTTAAATTTAAACTGATCTTTTGTCTTTTTCAATAACTCCATATAAGCCTTGTAGTCACCATCCTCCTTAAATATAGCTCCTTCATGGTCACCTCTGGAGGTGATGTAACATACCGCATTTTCTATGTATATGCGTGGCACTCTAGACATTTTATTTCTCCTTTTTTTACCAAAAACTATAATTCAGCGTGGCACTTTTAAAAATTCCGAAAAAAAATCCCAGGCAAACTGACCTGGGTTCTACTCCCACATCGGCAGTCTGCCTTTCCTTACATCAGGATGCACGACTTTGCCTGCCCGCCTGCTGGCGGACAGTCCCGACTGCCTCAAAACATGCGGGCAGGCGGGCGTCCCTGGGTCACCCCAGGTTTGCCATTTTCGACTTCTATTTATTTCTACTATAAGTATATCACGCCTTTAAAAATAGTCAATAGGCCGGCATCTTACTTTTTTATCGACTAACTATTGCCGTCGGTCTTTCGGAGCTTATCTTCTATTTCGCGAACTTTTTTCTTCTGGGCTTCCATCATTTTATACATCTCTTCGTAAGATGCCATACTCGCACCGTATCTCTCCTGCAAGCTCTTCTTTAATATATCGCGCTCCTCGGATATTCTGGCGATGAACTCTCTCTCCTTTTCCGCAATGCGTCTCTTTAAACCATAACTATCTATAGAAAGATATATGCCGGCCGACATCAGCAGAATTATAATGGTGATGATCACTACCGAAAGATTATTTCGCATTTAGAGTCTCTAGCCGCCCAATCTCTTTATCCGCTCTCGGATCTCATCAATATCTTCTGGCGCTGGATTAAGCTCAAGGTATCTCCTGTAATTAGCTATAGCCTTTTCGGTATCAGCCTCTACGGTTTCATATAATACGCCGAGGTTATAATAGGTATCGGCGTTTTCGGGGGCAAACTTGATAGATTTTTCATATTCTTCGATCGCTTCGCCGTAGAACTTTGCCTGCGCGTACGCTACGCCAAGATTGTAATGATAAACGCCCCTCTCTTTCTTTATAGCCGAGGCGGTCTTTAAAACTTTCTTTTCCAGCACCTTCTTATCTTTTGCCAGCTTTTCATCCTCGGCCTTCTTATTTGCGGCCGCAGCTTTTTCTATCTCATCCAACCTCTGCTGAACCCTCTGAAGGTTTGCTTCTTTCGTATCTATAGTCTTCTGGACTTTATCAAGCCTGGTCTTAAGCTCTTCCTTTTCATCACCAAGCTTAGAATTTATAGCAAGATAGGATACGCTATCGGCCTGGAGCTTCTCATTGGCCTTTGTTATGTTCTCCTTCTCTTCACGCGCGCGGGAGAGTTCAGATTCTATGTTCCGGATAGCATTCTTATTCTGGCTGATCTGACTCTTTAATTTATTCGCGTGCAGTATGAAAAAGATGGATGCCAGCGCTAAGATCGCCGCCAGCGCGGCTATGGCTATTACATATGCTTTATTCTTCATCGTTTAAGCTCCTCTAGTTGATCGATCCTGGCCTTGACTACGCCAGAATAAATACCTCTCGGAAATATCTCCATATATTTTTTATAACAATGGAGCGCTTTGGCTTTATTCTTACCGTATGCCCAGTAGAGCATGCCTAGATTGTAATAGCCGTAACCATTTTTAGGATCGAGTCTTACTGCTTCTTCAAAAGCCGCTATTGCGGATGAGAAGTCTGAATTGACAGTCTGGGCCAATCCAGCGTTGTAGTATAAAAGCGAAGCGAGGACCTTATCTTTGCCGGCATTCTTTAACGCAGCCGCTTTGTCGCTGAATATCTGGGTGGTCTGATCCACCTGTTCTTTAAGAACGAACTTCCACTTAAGGTATGATGCCGCTTCGTTGTCCGCGCCAAAGACCATCTCTTTATCCGACCTCTGATATTGCATAAGATTTTCATTCAGCAAGAATATGTTCTTTTCGAGGATAGCCTCGTATATCCTTGCCCTGTGATTCTGCCATAAAGATACCGACAGGATCACAGCCAAAACTATTGAAAGGATGATAGGTAAATTGATCGCCGACTGTTTATTCTTGCCCATTCTTGGCTCCTCTATCTTTTATTCAGCACCATCTCGATCAGGTACCTTACATCTTCTCTGTTCTTGGCGTCCGGCTTCAGGTACAGGTACCTCTTAAAATGGAATACCGCCTTCTCCACATCTTTATTCGACTTCTGGTAAAGCAGGCCCAGATAATAATGTATATCCGCGTTATTAGGATCACATACAAGGGAATTCTTATAGGCTTCTATAGCCTCATCATAGAGGCCGGCCTTCGTATAAGCGGTCCCCAGCTCTTCATAGAGCGCGCCCTTTTCCGCGGCCGACTCCTGTACGCTTATCCGCTTCGGCAGCACCCTTGCGCATCCCGCAAACGACAGAGAGACGACTAAGATCGATACCATAAGCATATTATTTTTCATATTTTTTAATTCCTTTCATCTTGTCGGCGAAGCTAACGCCGGACTTTTCAGAAATGGGGACAGCGCCCTTTTTAGCACTCAAATAGCTTTTGTCTAAAAGGGGCGCTGTCCCCATTTTCTCTCTTTTCTTCAGATTTATATCTTTCTTTATCTTATCGTCTATTATATCTTCCTTGAGATCCTTCGGTATGATGCTTGCCGGCATCAGCGTTTCGAGCTCATTATCCTCTACGGGCGCTTCGCCCGTTATGATACGAGGAGTAATAAATATTATAAGTTCTGTATTCTTTTTTGTAGTCGTCCTGTTCCCAAATGCAGCGTCAAGCACTTTCATTTTGGACAAGTATGGCCAGCCTGTTATGCTGTCGATATTCTCCTCTTTCATCAGGCCCGCTATCATTATCATAGTGCCATCTTTGACCTTAACGACACTTTCGGCTTCCGAAGTCTTGATTATAGGTATACGGCTCCCCAGGGATGTAACAATCGTGGTCTCGACCGAGCTGACTTCGGGCTTTATCTTCATCACTATGAAGCCGTCGCTTGAGATGGACGGCACCACATTAAGCTTCACTCCGACATCCACGAACTGTATGCTCTCTGATGTCACGGTGGTACCCGTTCCCGCCTGGCTCAAAGTCTGGCTCACATAGGCTTCGCGCTTACCTACCAATATCTTAGCCTCCTGGTTATCCACTACCGCCAGACGCGGACGGGAGAGGGTCCTCGTCTTACCGTATGTCTGGAGGAATTTTAATGTGGCTGTATATTTGTTGGCAGCGAGCGTTCCAACAGTGACTTTCTGGAAAGCTGCCGCAAGAGTAGGAACCGCGGGAAATGCCCCTACCAAAGAAAGGCCTAAAAGCTTGGACCACTTCATCCATTGCTCTTCTCCAAAGACCTTGGTCCAATCTATACCGCGTTGGAATTCATCATTAAGCAATAGCTCCACTATCTCGGCCTCTATAAATACCTGTAAAGGCGCGGAGTCGAAAGCTCTCACCATGCGCCTGATCTTAGCTATCTTGTCGGGCATATCCGAGACTATGACCTTGCCCGTTTTTTCATCTACAAAGACCTCGCCGAGCCCCGGGGTAATAGCCGATGAAAGCTGAGCCTTAATATCCGCGGGCTTGGCGTATTTTAGTTCGAAAGTTTCCGTATCGAGAGGCTGGTCGAGCTTCTTCACGGCTTCTTCCAGCAGCTTTAATTTCTCCGGGATATCGATAAGTATTATCGTCCCGGACGCCTCATCCACGATTATCTTGCCGACATCGGATTTCAGCTGGCCGAGCGCGTTGAATACTACAGAGGGTTTAGCATAATTTAACTTTAAGCGCCTGACCCTTCTTTTGTCGGTATATTTCCTGCCGTATAGTTTTTCGTATTCTGGGGATGTCATGACATTTATCACACTGCCCTTCCTGTCCGCGGCAAGGTCCTGGCTCAGGAGAATGATATTAAAGGCGTCCTCAAATGAGAGATTGTTGAGATATATGTTGACCCTGCCAGATACGCCCTTTGTGGGGACTATGGTAAGGCCGGTCTTGAGAGAGAGTATTCTTAGGAGTTCTACTATATCTATACCCTTTAGGTCGAGGGATATCATGGAGTCTTTTTCGCTAACCTTCAACTCGGACTCTTGCGTAGGTTCCTCGCAATATACGAACGAGGAGACGAAAACGACGATTATCAATATCGATAATATTCGCCTCATCTTAACTCCCACTCCTGATCATCTTTACCAAGCATTACCTTGTCCCTTAGGATCTTTTTTACAGTCAGCTCGCCTATCTTATCTCCGTTTGAAACGAAGTATGTTCTCTGCTCTTGCGAATTTTCTATCATCGCCTGCGGGTTATCGCTCCACAGTATACCGACAAGTTTAAAATTGCCCAATGTCGGCCCCACGCTTACCGCAGAAGCTGCCTCTTCTTTTGTAGGCAGAAATGTAAATATATTCCGTTTTCTTGCCTGTATTGTGGCATCTGTTATAGTAACGTCTATTTTAGGCCACTTACCTTCATCCGACGAAACGAGAGATTCGCCGGAGGAGATCTTCTTAAAACGCTTTGCCAGCGCTATGCCACCCCTGCCAAAATCGAATATCCATATTAAGGTAATGAGGGCGCATATTACGGCTATTATCTTATTGATCGCCTTTAGGTTTATCTTTTTAAGAAGGTCCTTATCCATGCGAATGCCGGAGAACCATTCCTTTATAGATCCGGGATCGAACGATCTCACTTTGGCGGCCAAAGACTCCTGGCGCTTCGGGGTGTTCGGATTCTCGATTATCTTCAAAAGCCTCTCTTCAGGCGTCATGTCGTCTTTTGCCATATATCCTTACTCATTATGTCGCGGATTATATTCACATCCACTATAGGCTTATTCACCATAACTAGAGCCTTAAGCGCGTTATGGCATAGCATAGATATGCGCCTCGGATACCCCTGGGTGTATTGATATATCTCTTTTATCGCCTCATCGGTGAAAAATTCCACACGTGAATTATAGCCCGCCGCCTTTAATCTGAAATCTATCATCTGTCTAGTCTCTTCTTCATCCAGCGGGTTCAACATGTACTTCAAGCTTATTCTGTCCCATAGATTATTTATCTCTCTTAGGCGCGGTAAAAGCTCAAGCTGGCCCAGCAAGACCACCTGCAGGAGCTTAAATTCATTGGTTTCATAATTGAGCATTACCCTTAAGATCTCCAGCGACATCGCATTCAGCTTCTGCGCCTCGTCCACCAGGAGGACCACTATCTTATTCTCCTCAACCGCCGTTCTGTACAGATACTTCTTTATCTCTTCCTTATAATCCAATATCGAACGATCGGGCCCCGGGCCCATATCTATGCCGAATGTACGAATAAGAGATTCGAGCAGCAACTTCTCGCTATCATAGGTAGGGTCCATCACCATATGGAATATTATGTCGGTGCGTTCCTTCAGCATCTGGAAGAGTTTGCGCGAAAGCGTCGTCTTCCCAGTCCCCACGTCTCCGAGTATAAGGCTTAAGCCCCTCTTCAAACGTATCTCTATCATGAGCCTCATGAGAGCGGCGTGGTGCTCCTGCGATTCATAGAAGAAGGCGGGGTCGGGGCTCGTGGAAAAAGGCTCCCTGTCCAATCCTAATATCTTAAAATAGCTCATATCCCCACCAGCTTCTTGCGTATAAGGTTCAAAGGGTAACCTTCCTGCGAAAGGCGCATGATATCGTCAAGCCTCGTCCGTATCTCGTTCTCGTCATACATACGCCTATTGCCGCTCTTACCCGAAAGGGGCAATAGCCCCATCGTAGTGTAATAGTTAAGGGTGTGGTACTTGATGCCGAACTTCTTCACTATGTCCTGAGCCGAGATCTTCTTCAAGACCGCACCTTCTCCTCCCCGCATCTCCATTAAGAAGGTGCGGGGTTATGTAGTTAAAGTAATTACTTAAAGTACAGCAATTATATCAATAACTCTTAACCCCTTTCGACTTCCCCATAACAGCTCCTCGGCCGCTCTCCGGACCTGAATTAGCCGCCTGACCTTTTGGAGCATAGTTTTTGGCCTTGGGTTCTTTCTTAAAATTTATATCTTCCCTTATCTTATCGTCTATTATGTCTTTCTTCGCGTCCCACGGTACGATCTCTGCCGGCATCAGGTCTTCGATCGTGTGATCATCCACAGGCGCTTCGCCCGAAATAATATGAGGTGTAATGAATATCACGAGCTCGGTACGCCTTTTTTGAACGGTTCTCTTGCCAAATAAAAATCCCGCGCCTTTTAACTTAGACAGGTATGGCCAGCCTGTGATATCATCCGGGTTCTCCTCTTTGATCATACCCGCTATAATTATCATGGTGCCGTCCTTGACCTTAACGACGCTTTCGGCTTCAGAGGTCTTTATTATAGGTATGGTGCTTCCGAGATATGTCGTGATCGTGGTCTCGACCGCGCTCACCTCGGGCCTTATCTTCATCACTATGAATCCGTCACTCGATATGGATGGGGCTACGTTTAATTTAACGCCTACGTCCACGAACTGGATGCTTTCCGATGTTACGGTAGTGCTCGTCCCCCCTTGGCTCAGGGTCTGGCTCACATAAGCCTGCCTCGTCCCTACCAATATCTTGGCCTCCTGGTTATCCACTACCGCAAGACGCGGACGGGAGAGAGTCCTCGTATCGCCGTATGTCTGGAGGAATCTTATAATGGAGGTGTAATTTGTTTCCTTCAGAGTGCCGACCGTAATCTTTTGAGAAGGGATAGTCAGAGTGGATGGGAAAAAGCCTTTTAGATCTATGGTGCCTACCCTTAGCCACTTCTGCCATGCCTTCCCGGATATCATCGCATCCCAGTCTATGCCTCTTTCAAATTTATCATCAAGCAGGACTTCCAATATCTCAGCCTCTATAAATACCTGTAGAGGCGCCGAATCGAAGGACTTTATCATCTTACGTATCTTATCTATCTTGTACGGAAGATCCGATACTACTACCTTCCCGGCCTTCTCATCGACAAATACTTCCCCAAGTCCGGCTGTGATGGCCGTAGAGAGATGGGCCTTTATGTCCGCAGGTTTAGCGTATTTCAACTCAAATACCGCGGTATCGAGAGGCTGATCAAGGTCTTTTACGGTATCTTCCATCAGTTTCAGTTTTTCTGGGATATCGATCAAAAATACTGTTCCGGTCGCTTCATCTACTATGATCTTTCCTATATCGGACTTCAGCTGTCCCAGAGCATTGAATACTACGGAGGGCTTGGCGTAAGCGAGCGTCAGGATCTTGACTTTCCTCTTGTCGGCATACCTCCTGC
Organism: uncultured Planctomycetia bacterium; assembly: GCA_964450115.1. Classification (GTDB taxonomy): domain Bacteria; phylum Omnitrophota; class Gorgyraeia; order 2-01-FULL-45-10; family 2-01-FULL-45-10; genus 2-01-FULL-45-10. The sequence goes on along the minus strand of CAYVCD010000001.1, from coordinate 18,692 downwards.
CGTATATCTTCTCATATTCGGCGGATGTCATGACGTTTATGACGCCGCTTTTCTTGTCTGCGGCTAAGTCCTGGCTTAAGAGTATTATGTTGAAGGCGTCTTCGAAAGTGAGATTATTGAGATACACGTTGACCCTGCCGGAAACGCCTTTGGTCGGGACTATGGTCAGGCCGGTCTTGAGAGATAGTATCCTTAAGAGCTCTATTATGTCTATCCCCTTCAAGTCCAGGGATATCATGGCGTTCTCACCCCTTACCGCGGTAGTCGCTTCCTGGACAGGCTGTGTCGGATTTTGAGCTGTCGCCTCCTCGCCCTCTGCACAGGTTAAGGCCATCGCCATAGTAAGAATAGCGAAGACTACAATAGGATAAGAGCGTTTGAATGTCATACGCCCACCAGTTTCTTGCGTATCAGGTTCAAGGGGTAGCCTTCCTGCGAAAGGCGTGTGATCCGGGCCAGCCTCGACCTGATCTCGTCCTCATCGAACATTCTCTGGTTGCCGTTCTTTCCCGAAAGGGGCAGTAAGCCTATGGTGGTATAGAAATTGAGGGTATGGTACTTGATGCCGAACTTCTTTACGACGTCCTGTGCGGAGATCTTGGCCATATAGTAGTAGTTATAGTAATTACTTAAAGTATAATAAGTATAGCATACACTCTCATCCAAGTCAAATCTTTCACTGAAATACCTGGCGTTCTACTACAGGCAGGCGTGGACCTTGCGGGGTAGCGCCTCAGCGGACGCAAATTTCCCTCGCTTGCAAGTAGGAAATTCCACGAAGCTCGGGGATTCCTCATGGAGAGCGAAGTGAAATTTACATTAGGCAAGTAAATTTGCTCGGACAAATTTTGATGGCCGTCCAACCTGCCAACCATACATAGCTTGAGCAGTTTGTCCGGCCTTTCTATATTGCCATAAGGTATCAAAATTTCCCTCGCTTACAAGTAGGAAATTCCACGGAGCTCAGGGATTTCTCACGTAGAGCGAAGTGAAATTTGTAACGCCGCTTCGGCTGCTACCCCGCAAGGTCTCGCCTGCCCGGTTATGTGCTGTAAAACCTAAGCCTTCGTTATGTGACGCACAATAAAAATGTTAGGTCTTTTGTGATGGAGAAAAACGGTTAAAAAGGGCCGAGGATGTCTGACCCCGCCTCTGGCGGGGGAGTTCCGCAGGCCCCCGTTTTTCGACTGAGCAAAAGACCGACCTCAAGCTTTACTGTGAGGGGAAACATTTTTCCTGCCACCTTATTAGGTGGCCTTGTGCGGAACATAACAAGGCTTAGGTTTTGAGAGTTGGCCCCGCGAGGTCGATGCCTGCCTGAGCTTAAAAACTGTTTACTTTGAGGACTTTTCCAGATTGGTGATCATTGAGAGGACTTCTTTTTTGCTATGAGCTTTTTTGAAGAGGCCTACCATGAAGCGGTCTTTGATGAGGTGCGATATCTTTGCGAGTATCTTTAGATGGGAGCCTATATCCTCTTTCGGCGATATAAGCATGAAGAAGAGGTGCGTCTTTTCGCCGTCCAGGGAGTTGAAGTCCACCCCGACGGCCGACCTGCCGAAGGCCAGCACCGTCTGTCTTATACCGTCGATCTTGGCGTGAGGCACGGCGACGCCGTTGCCTATGGCCGTAGACCCCAGATTTTCGCGCCCCATTATAGCGGCCGCGAGAGCCTTCTTGTTCTTTGACTTGCCCGACTTGATTATTATATCTACTAACTCGTCTATTATCTCTGTTTTATCTTTGCCCTCAAGCCCTAGTTCTATAAGATTCTCTTTTAAAAGGCTCGAGAGCTTTATGGCTGCCGAATCTACCTCTATCATATGACCTATTCTACAGGTATTATTATCGTCGTACCTGCTTTTAGTTTCTTCGGGTTCTTTATCCTGTCTTTGTTCAGTTCGTACAGATATTTCCAGCGATGTCCGCTGCCCAACTGGCTCTGGGCTATCTTCCAGAGGGAGTCGTTCTGCTTGATGATATATTCCCTGGTTGAGACTTTAGGCTCGGACTCGACTATCACCTCTTTCTCCTCTATATATTTGCCTTCCTCAACTGCTGTAGCGCCCTCAGGTATATCGCCGGCATATGGGATATTGATCTCTTCTACCTCGGCCACCATAAACTGCGCATTCCTGTCCTTGGCCATCCCTAAAAGATCTTTAACATATGCGATGGCATCGAGCTTGCCGCGGCTTACGATCTTTATACGATCTTCGGGTATGCCCTTATCCACCATGAACTTCTTTACGCTCTCTCCGCGCCGTAAGCCCAGTTTCTCATTATATTTTTCGCTCCCGCGCTGATCACAATTCCCTGTAATCAATATGTTTGTTTCGGGATTCTTATTCAGCAGCGCCACGCCTTGCTCAAGCACGGAAATGGCATCATCGCGGATCTCTGACTTATCGAAATCAAAATATACCTTTACGTTCTTATGTATCTTCTTTACCAGGAGCGACGCCCTGAGCTCGTCTTTCTTAGGCTCCGGCAGGCCCTCTTTGTAGTCATAAATTATCTTGTATACGTAAACATATCCTCTATTGCCCCATAGTCCGCTTGTCGTGCCTTTATCTTTAGGCCACCACCAGTATCCGCCGCGCTCATCTTTCACGGGATTGGGTTTGGCGTCCGTCGGCCACCAATGGAACTTCTTCTGCATCTCGTCCATTTGGGCCTTATGTTTTCCTTCAAGCTCCGCAGCGTAGCTATAGCCGACCGAAACGATTACGAAGAGGGACATTAATATGAGGGATACGACTCTTTTCATGGTGATTCTCCTAATTTGCGGTTTTTAATTAACGGGTATATTCTACTCCAAAAAATACAAAACTTCAATATATAATAATCCTATCCCTCGCGAAGCTGTTTCTCCGCATCTACAACATCGCGGTTTATCAGGCGTATGGTATTTTTTATCCTGTCCTTCAATAGATATGATGAGGCTTCGGAGTCCGCCATTTCGCGCAGTATCTGTATAGACATGCGGAAATATCGCACGACCTCCCCCTCATCCGTATCGGTAAAACGCAGGACTTGAGCGAACTTCTCACCGCGCATCCACATATTTATAGCTTTCGCCATATGAAAATGGGGTGCCTTGGAGAATGGATAGATCTTATACTTTATCTCTTGACGCCTTATATTCTCGTGGATGTCGCGACACATCTTTTCCAACTGGACGCCTTCTTTGGGTACCCCCACTCCGCTCTGATTCTTCCTCGGTTCAAAGACTACGCCGGCTGCCAGCATGCCTATGCCCAGCTCATCGAGCTGTTCAAAAATATTCTCCTGGAAGAACTCTCCCAGCAAAAGCTCGTAACCATAAACTGCTTTAGCGAACATCCCCTTCGGCGTGAGGATGCCGTTCTCTATGTGGCCGAGCTCTTTCAATAGCTTCAGCTTCGACTCCATAAGTCGCAGCGCTTCGCGCTGATGGTGAATTTTACTCTGATAATAATGCAGCGAGAAAGGATATATTTTGTACAGGTCCTCTTTATGCTCTTCATAAAGATTCAGGATAGTGGCGTATGATGTATTGAACTGGCTCTTTACCTCTTCCGGTTTTCCGTAAATAATTCTACGCACTTCCGGAAACTCGATCCGTCTCGGATTTATACGGCAGTATACAAAACCCTCGGTATCTATGCCGCGCCTTCCGGCCCGTCCGGCCATCTGGTAAAAATCGCGCGTCTTCAGATTTCTGATGAAGCTGCCGTAGAACTTTCTCAAGTCATCGAATACTACGGAGCGGCTCGGCATATTTATGCCGAGAGCGAATGTTTCCGTGGTGAAGATGACCTTCAAGAGCCTGCTCGTAAATAACCTCTCCACCACCTCTTTGAGGGTGGGGAGCATTCCGGCGTGATGATAGGCTATGCCCCTGGTTATCAGCTGTCTCATGGAGTTTGCCGTCTTTTCGTGTAAGAGATCGTAGTGCTCGCAAAGAGAGTCGTACATATCCCTTATCTTGATCTCCTCTTCCTTAGTAAGGAAGTTTTCACTGAAGAGTTCAAATGCAAGTTCTTCGGCGCGCCGTCTGCCGAATACGAAGTATATACAGGGCAGGCCGTTCTTCTGCCTTATGTAGTGTATGATGGTCCTGAGGATGTTCGGCTTTCTCATGCGCATCTTCCTCAAGAGCTCTATCTTATCGACCACCTGGTTATGGCACTGGTAGAAGAAGTGTAGCGGCACGGGTCTGGTCTCTTCAATGACGACCTTGACCTCTTTCTTATGGATGGACTCTATCCAGGAGGCGAACTCTTTTATATTAGGTATCGTCGCTGAAAGGCCGAGTATCTTCATGTGCTTGGGCAGGAATATCAGGGACTCTTCCCAGACCGTCCCGCGCTCGGGGTTATCTATATAGTGTATCTCGTCGAATATGATCCATTGATACTGCGCGAGGCTCTCCGGGTCATCTAGGATCTTATTGCGGAATATCTCGGTGGTCATTATAAGAACGGGCGCGCTGGCGTTAAGGGAGACGTCGCCGGTAAGGATGCCTATGTCGTCCTTGAAGTTCACCTGGAAGTCCCGGAACTTCTGGTTCGAGAGCGCTTTTAACGGCGCCGTGTATATCACGCCTATCTTCTCATCCAGGCATTTACTGATGACATGTTCGGCGATGGCCGTCTTGCCGGCGCCGGTGGGAGCGGAGACGATAACAGAATAACCGTTATTTATGTGCTCGATCGCCTCCTGCTGAAAACGGTCATATATCATATTGGTTTCAATTATAGTTCAAAATAATTGATTTAGCCAATAAAAAGAGCGGCGAAACCTCAAAGACCAAGCTCTTCGAAATTTCCTAAGTTGATTTGAATTTACATTAGCCAGCAGGCGGTGACCTTGCGGGGTAATTGCCTGCGCGGACGCAAATTTCCCTCGCTTACGAGTAGGAAATTCCACGAAGCTCGGGGATTCCTCATGGAGAGCGAAGTGAAATTTACATTAGGCAAGTAAATTTGCTCGGACAAATTTTGATGGCCGTCCAACCTGCCAACCATACATAGCTTGAGCAGTTTGTCCGGCCTTTCTATATTGCCATAAGGTATCAAAATTTCCCTCGCTTACAAGTAGGAAATTCCACGGAGCTCGGGGATTTCTCGCGTAGAGCGAAGTGAAATTTGTAACGCCGCTCCGGCAACCACCCCGCAAGGTCTCGCCTGCCAGCACTAGAAATTTTTCATTCATACTGAAGGCGGAACTTACGGTGATCCGCCTGGAGCGAATGTCAAAAATTCTGACACCTTATGGCGGTACAGAAAAAATTCAGACGACCAATGATGCTGGAATAAGTCTTAGGGCTGAATTTTTGTCAGAATTTTTACATAGCAAATTGCATGCCTAATGCAATTTGCGTCAAGCGGAAGGCGGGCACCGTAAGTTCCCGCCTAATGGTTGAGGTGAAAAATTAATTCTAAGGATGTGATTATTTCCTGTTTGCGAGGTAGTCTTTGAGGACTTGATTGTGGTCGAAGGCGAATGGGATATTGTCTATGTCGGTTAGCTTGATGACTTTTAGATTGGCCGCGTCGTCTCCTGCCTTGGGCGTTCCCTTACCTTTTGCCGTGAAGACTATGCCTATCGTGTGGAAGCGCGGGTCTCGGCCCGGTTTTGAATATGCGTGGAACTGTTTGAGATCAAGCAGCTCGAGCGAAGTCTCCTCTTTCATCTCGCGCTTCACCGCATCCTCGAGGCTCTCGTAGTTATCCACGAATCCGCCCGGCAGCGCCCATCCGAACGGCGGGTTGGAGCGCTCTATTATCACTATGCCGCCGTCGATCTCTATGATGGCGTCGACTGCCACGAATGGGCCCCTGCCCTGCTTGGTCAGCATGTAATCGATATATCCGGCGACATTCTTATCGAATATCTCATAGGCCTCTTTTTCGCGCATGCAGAATACGATCTCTTTTAAAGATGTTTTATTTTCTCGTAGATGCTTCATGACTTCCTGCGCCATTATCTTGGCGCTCGCCTTCAGAGGAAAACCGCCGACCCCGCATCCGAGAGCCGGAAAGGCGATCGACTTGATCTTTAATTCGTCCGCCACCTTGAATGCGCTGGCGCATGAATTCCTTATCTTTATCTCATCGGTCTTATGATCCAGCCCCATAGTCGCCGCGTGAATGACATAACGCGCCTTGAGTGAGCCCGCTCCGGTCGCTACCGCGCCGCCTATCTCGATAGGGCCCTTCTTAACGGCCTCTTCCTCTATTGAGGTACCGCCTGCCTTTTTAATAGCGCCGGCAACGCCGCCGCCCATCCGCAATTTATTATTAGCGGCATTGACGATAGCATCGACGGCCACACCGGTGATATCGCTATGTATAATTTTTATTTCGCAATCGCCTACCTTCATTTCGTCTCCAGTTTCTTCAGTATATCCTCCGGTATTCTCTTTGGCTTGAGTGTCTTATCCACAAATACTATCACCGTCTTGGCGCTTGCCACAAGAGCGCCGGAGTCCTTAACTATATCATATTCGAAATTGACCCTCGTCAACGTCGCATCCGTGATGCGCGTCTTCACCTCCAGAGTGTCTCCGTAAAAAGAAGGCGACTTGTAGTCTATCTCCTGCCGCGCCACCACAAAACCTATGCCATCCTTCAACATATCCTTTATGATGAGGCCGCGCTCTTCAAAATATTCGCTCCTTGCCTCTTCCAGATATTTCAAATAATTTGCGTAATACACCACCCCGCCGCAATCAGTATCATGATAATATATCCTGACTTTCATTTCGGGCTCCTTTATATATTATTCTATTCTTTCCAGGCTCATCGACATATTCTTAAGGTCCGTCTTTAGGTTGAACTTATTTAAGAATGACATCCCTAAAAGGCCTTCTGTAACACCGATCGTGGGAACTTCGTCAAGCAGGATGGCCGCCATCACGCCCTTTACCTCGACATCCTTTATCTTTACGCTATCGAGGATCATCGCCCTGGCCTTAGCCTTGCTGCCATCGGCAAGACGCATCTCCATAACATCTTTCTTTGTGTCGGAAAGGTCTAGACCAAGCTTTTCGCCCGCTTTGCGCGAAAGGACTATGATCGACGCGCCAGTATCCAATACCAGGTTCACCTTTACGCTGTTGTTCAACAAGACCTCGACTATTATGCCTTTGCCGCCGGGCTCATGCTTTATATCGATCTGCTTCGTGACGCGCCCTTCCTCGGTTCTCTTCACCTTCGCTTCCTCCACCCAGTTCTCGTAGGCTCCCTTAAATCTACTATCGCGCGCCTCTTCGAACTCCTTCTCCTTGGACTTCAATTCCTCTCTCTCTTCTTCCCACTCCTGGGCCATCTCCTGAGATTCTTCAGCGCTCGACCTTTCGATATTCTTTATCTGGGCTTTCTTGAAAGTGACTGTGCCAAAACCCGTATTGACCTCTACCGTATTATCGCCTTCTTTTTCTATAACGCCGGAAACGCTGCCGCCATTTTTTAAGTATACGGTATCCGCATACGCCAACAACACGACGCATAGGGAAGACGCAAAGAAGATAGATATTATCTTATATTTTAGCATAATGGATTCCCGCTTACGCGGGAATGACAATAGTAGATATCAATGTAATTATACCTTATTCGATTTAAGAATAGCAATAACCTCTGCATGTTTCGTATGAGGGAACATGTCGACCGGGATCATCTTCTCTATGTCGTAAGCCTCTGTAAGAACCTTCAGGTCTTCTGCCAGGTTCTTTGGGTTGCATGACACATATATGATATTCTTCACCTGGCTGTCGCGCACGGCTACTCTGGTCTTCTTGCCAAGGCCGGCGCGCGGCGGATCAAGAATGATGGCGGAAAATTGTTTGATGGCGCCTGAGGAATGGATATTCTGGATATATTTTTCTGCATCCTGGCATATAAAATCCACATTATCGATATTGTTCGATCTTGCGTTAAGGAGAGCGTCTTCAATATTGCGTGCCGATATATCCACGCCGGTCAATGACGCGAATATATCCGCCACCTGCAGCGTTATGCCGCCCAGCCCGCAGCATAGATCGAGCGCCTTGCCTCCAATGCCTTTCGCCTCTTCTTTAATAGCCGCGTAGAGAGAGCCCGAGCAGTAGGAGTTGGTCTGGAAGAAGGACTCAGGGCCTATAAAATAATCAATGCCGTTGATCCTCTCTTTTATGCGCTCATCTCCATCTATAAGCTTTAGATCTCCCGCCACCGAGACATCGGACACCCCGTCATTTACGCATAAGTAGATGGATCTTATCTTTTTGAATTTGCGCAATTCTCTTACCAGGCAGGATCTATCTATTTTGTCCGATCTTGCGACCACTATAGCCATGATATCGTCGTAATGTTTTGAATGCCTGAGCGCCAGGTACCTCAAAAGTCCGGTGCCTTTTGAGTTATGATACGGTTCTATATTGTTATCTGCGATCCATTTAGAAAAGATACCAAATATATCAGAGACGTCTTTACTGAATATCCTGCACTCGTCAAGGCCCACCACATGGTAAAATCTCTTCTTCTCCCTTAAGCCGACGACTTTGACGGCATCCCACGTGCCTACAGCATACTCCATCTTATTCCTGTAGTGGTAGATCTCCGGGGAAGGGATGATTCGCGTTGTCTCTTTGATATTGAACTGGGAAAATATATCTCTCAGGCGGGCTTCTTTATCTTCTAATTGTTTCTCGTAAGGCAGGTCCTGCGAATCACATCCTCCGCAGACTCCGAAATGTTTACAGAGGGGACGGCTCATTCTCTAGTTATTTTAAGCACCTTATACGTTAATGTGCCGGCAGGTATCTTTATCTTGACCGTATCGCTCACTTTGTGACCCAGAAGAGCCTCGCCGACCGGCGAAGTGACGGAGATCTTGCCTGCGGAATAGTCGGCCTCTTCCTCAGCGACTAGAGAATACTCCAGCTCTTCGGAGGAGTCCATATCTTTAAGCTTCACTTTCGCGCCTATCAGGATCTCATCCTTGGACATCGCGCTCTCGTCTATAATTTTCGCTCTCGAGAGCTTCTCTTCCAGTTCTGATATCTTCTTCTCATTCATGCCCTGAGCCTCTTTGGCATATGTATATTCGGCGTTCTCGCTTAAGTCCCCGTGAGCGCGCGCCTCTCCGATAGCTTTTGATATCTCTCTGCGTTTTGTGGTCTTTAATTGCTCAAGCTCTTTTCTTAATTTTTCGTAACCGTCATGAGACAGATAAACATTTCCTAAGCTCATCAAAAGTCCTCCATTTTCATTATTACTGTCATTCCCGCGCAAGCGGGAATCCAAACAATGCTGATGTATGGATACCCGCTTTCGCGGGTATGACACAGCTATGTCATATCCTCGAGCGGCAAAAGGAATGCCTTCAAACCTTCCTTGCCGATGGTCTTGCGCAGTTCTTTTATGCAGGCCAACAATTGCTTCGCCTCTTTATCTTCGCATGCAACATAAAGTATGCAGTTCTTTCCGGGCCATATATCGTTGCCCAGGTGCGTGCCCGAAGTCAAACCGCTGCCGTATGTATCCGTTATCTTTGTGTAATTCTTTAGAGCGCATTCGGTAAGAGATCCCATGACCTCGACCTCGACTGCCTCGTTATACGATATCATGACCATCTTCATGGCTTAACCTCTACCTTCTTCTTCATACGGCCCTCGACCGCCGCATACAGCGTAGGTACAAATATCATAGTTATAAGAGTGGATAGCGTGAGCCCGCTTATCATCGTTATTCCGAGGGGCTGCCACGTCTCCGAACCTTCACCACGCGAAAGCGCCATGGGCAGAAGTCCTGCCAGGGTCGTGATAGTCGTCATGAGAACGGGCCTTAATCTGTCTTTTCCACCCAAGGTCACGGCCTCGATCATGGAATACCCCCTCTGGCGCAATATCGATATGTAGCTTATCAGTACTATGGCGTTATTCACGACTATGCCCATCAACATTACCATACCTAGAAATGTTGTTACGCTGAGTGTCGTGCGGGTGATCAAAAATCCGAGCAATACTCCGGTGAAAGTGAATGGCACGGAGAACATGACTATTAACGGATCTATCAGCGACTCGAACTGCGCCGCCATTACCATGTAGACCAGTATGATGCCCAGGACCAAAAGAAGCGTCAGGTCCATGAACGCCTTCCCCTGCTCCTCGGCTTCTCCGCCGAAATTGACCATGGTATCGGACGGTAATGTGAGTTTCTTTAAGCCTGCTTTAATATCTTCTATTACTTTGCCGGGCGATCTCTTGTATACATTGCTCTCTACCCTTACAACTCTCTCTCTATTCATGCGCTCAATGCGGATGGGCCCTTTTATCTCATAGACTTTAGCGACATTTATCAGTTTTATCTGCTTCCTGGTAAGGGGCGAGACTATAGAGAGGCTCTCGATATCCTCTATCTTGGTCCTGGAGGACTCCTGAAGCCTAACATATATATCGTAAGTCTTACCCTTCTCTCTATACTTGGTAGCCGTAGCGCCTTCTATAAAAGTTTTGACGCTTGAAGCTATAGTATTCATCGTAAGCCCTAGCGACGTGGCCTTCTCTCTATCCACCTCTATCTTTAATTCCGGAAGGCTTATATCCCTGGATACGCTGGCGTCTACGACCCCGGGTATCGTCTCCATCATGGTCTTTAACTTCTCCGCAAAAGCGTTTGTATCTTCGAAAGAGTGTCCTATTATCTCCACCTGGATAGCTTTGCCGCCGCCTCCTGTTATCATCCGGCCTATAGGGTTGCCGGTCGAAACGTCGGCCTTTATGACTCCGGGGATCTTCTTTATCTCTTTTCTTAAAGCCTGTCCGACCTCTGTTACCGAACGCTTCCTTTCATTCTTCGATACCAACTTTGCGCCGGCGCTCACCACGTGCGTTCCTGATGCGCCGCCGAATATACGGCCCAATCCGCGTGTCGATTCCCCGCTCCTTACATACATCGTTTTAGATTCCGGAGCTATTCTCTCGAAGATATCCTCCACCTTCTTGGCTACCTTATCGGTCTCCTCCATCCTCGTTCCAACGGGCAGTTCTATGGTAATACGGATATCACCGGAGTCCTCTTCCGGCATGAACTCAGTGCCTATAAAACGGATCGAAAATAGGCTCAATACAAAGATCGAGAGAAACCCGAATATTATTATCTTCTTATTCTTAAGGCTCCACGCCAGAGATCTTGCGTACCAATCTTCCCATGACCTGAACCAGCTTTCCGATATGTCATAGAATTTGTTTAGCAGGTCTCCAAATCTGCCCTTCGAGGATATGGCGCTTTTGTCTCTAACGCGCAGCCATCTGGCGCAGAGCATCGGTGTGAAAGTCGCCGCAGTGAAGAGTGATGCGAGCAATGTGACAGTCACTATCATCGCCAGCTCCCCGAACATGATACCGACTACTCCCGAAACTAATAACATCGGTAAAAATACGACCACCGTGGTAAGCGTGGACGCTCCTATAGACAGAAATATCTCCTGAGTCCCAAAGATGGCCGCCTCGTTAGGCCTCTGTCCCTTTTCCAGATGTCTGTAAATATTATCCACCACCACTATAGCGTTATCCACTACCATGCCGCACGCTATAGCTAGCGATGAAAGGCCTATTATGTTTATCGTCTTACCGCTTATGAAGAGGTATATAAAAGCTATTAAGAGCGAGAACGGTATCGACAGAGCTATGATAAGGCTTCCGAAGAATTGCCTCAGGAAGAACCATACGACCAGCACTACCAGTATTATACCGATCCATAAGGACGTTTTAAGCGAGTTTATAGCGTTTATGATATCCAGGGACGTGTCAAAGATCGTATGCATCTTTATGTCCGAAGGAAGAGTCTTTTGGATCTCTTTCAGTCTATTCTTTACGGCGCGAGAGACCTCAACGGTATTCGTCCCCGCCTGCTTCTGCACCATCATCATCATGGAAGGTTGTCTATTCATCCTCATGATGGTGGTTATCTCCCTGAAACTATCTTCTACCTTAGCGACATCCTTCAGATATACAAACTTATTATTGCGCTGCCCCAGTATGACAAGATTCATCTCTTCGGGCTCTGCGAACTCACCCGGAAGCCTCAACATATAATCTGTAAGCCCGCTCTTTATGCTCCCCAGAGGCTGGGTGATATTCTCCTGCTTCAGAGTATTCTGTATATCCATGATCGAGAATCCGTAACCCTCAAGACGCTCTCTGTCTATCCAGATATTTATCTGGCGCTCCATACCTCCTATAAGCTGTACGGTGCCGACGCCGGTAAGCTGCTTCAGCGAATCGCCGACTCTCTTGTCTATGATGTCATAAAGCTCCGGGTAGCTCTGCTCGGCTGTTATACCCATATATATTATCGGGATGTTGGCCGTATTGAATTTGAATATGAAAGGATTATCCATCTCATCAGGGATATCGGGCAGGTAACGTTTAGTCAGCTCTATACGGTCGCGTATGTCGTTTGAAGCTTCGTCAAGGTTGGTGCCCCATTTAAATTTCAGGCTTACTATCGATGAGCCCTCGGATGAACGCGACGTGATCTTCTCAAGGCCCGGGGTGGTTGCCAACTGGTTCTCGAGAGGCTCTGTCACCTTTATCTCAACATCGTCAGGGCTCGCGCCCGGATAGGAGGAGACGACCGTTATAGAGGGAGGCTCTATCTCAGGCATCATATCGACGCCGAGCTTTGAAATGCCGTAAAAAGCTATGATGATGATACAAGAGAATATCATCAGGTTTGTTACGGGCTTCTTTACTCCAAATTCTGGAAAATTCACCTATATACCTCTACTCTTCCGGCTCTACCAGGCATCCGTCACGCAACCGCTGCTGACCCACTATAACTACGCTGTCGCCGACCTTAACGCCGCTTTCAACCCCATAGTAAGGGCCCTGACGTATCCCTAAGATAACTTTCTTCAAGAACGCTCTCTTGCCATCCACTATGTATACATATGTATTTGCGCCTCTTCCTATTATAGCCTCTTTAAATATAACGGGTACATTCTTTTGCTCCTCTATGACCAGCTTCACCTTGGCGAACGAACCGGACTGAAGCCTGTGATCGGCATTCTTTATCTTTATCTCTATGGGCGCCGCGCGCGTCTGGAGATCCACTATAGGACTTATCATGGTAACTTTACCCAAGAACTTCTCGTTGGGATAGGCATCCACCGTAATATCGGCTTCTTGACCGATCGAGATCTTCGGCAGATATTTTTCCGGAATATCGAGATGTATCTCCGCGCGGTCCAGATTGGCTATCAGCGCTATCGGGGTAGTGGTGTTCACGCTTGAACCTATGTCAACATAGACCCTTCCGACCACGCCCGTCAGAGGGCTCTCGACGGGGGCTTTTTCGAACTTCAACCCTACCTCATCCCGGTCTATATAAGCTATGACATCCCCTTTTGATACGTGGTCTCCTTCTCTATTTACTTTCTCTATTATCTTGCCGCTCACCTTAGGGTATACCTGGGCTTCATCTTCTCCCATGATATTGCCCACATATTCGAGCGTCTTATCGAGATCCTGGGCTTTCACCTTCATGATCTTTACGGGGATCGGCTCTTCTTTATATTTGGTCTTATCTTTATTTGCCCCGCATCCCGTGATGAGCGCGCAGACCATAAAGAATAATATGAATGCGGTGATCTTTTTCATTTTTGACTAACTCTCCTCTAAAGTTATGTTGTCATCAAAAAGCATGGTGCCCTGCGCTCTCGATAATTCTATCAGAGAAACGTTATAATCTATAATACTTTTTATATAGCTCACTTCGGCCCTGGCCAGCCTCTCCTGGTATATTACTATGTCGAGGGTCGATACCAGGCCCGCCGTAAAACGCAGCTCCTGGGCGGTGTAGTTTAGGTCTTCGGACTCTTTGCTTATCTTGCTCGCTTCAAGCTTCCTATAATTGATGTCGATGTCCCTCACAACATTCCTGACATCGAGGATTATCTTCTGCTCCAGCCTCTGGAACGCGAGAAGAGCCTGCTCTTTTTCAGATTTGGATTTTTCGTATTTACCTCTATTCTCATCTCCTATCAAAGGCACATCGACGTTGAAGCCCACCGTCCAATTATTGTACTTGCCCCCTCCCACGTTCGCCAGGTCTTTGGCATATATAGCGTCGAGGCCGTTCAATCCGAAACTAGCCAGTAAATTTATTGTCGGAAGCATGCCGTTGGTGGTAACTACTATGGCGATATCCCTGTTGCGCAGGTCTATCTTAGCGGCTTCGTAATCGGGCCTGTAGATAAAAGCCGTCCTTATGGCTTCGGGCAGATCCACAGCTCGCTTCTCATAGCCGAGCCCCTCCAAAAGGACTATGCGGGCATTCCAGAGGGCGGGATCGTCGACTAAGTTTGTTATAAGTTTGAGATTGTCTTCAGCAAGCTTCATTATGGCTTCCGCTTCGTACAGCAACTGCCGTATACGCGCGACTTCGGCCTCCGATCCTATGATATCTATATCGCTGGCCAGGCCTTTGGCGTACTTCTCTTTATTTATCCTGTGCAGATCTTCCACCCTGTTCAATGATTTTTGCGCCACTATATACTGCTCGCGGCTGTATTGAAAATCGTAGTAGGCTTTTTTGACATTGGTCAGGACGCGTATGACCTCCGTCTTGAAATCCTGAACAGACTTCAGCTTATTATTCTTCGCTATGCGAAAATCGGCCGTATTCACCGCCACTCCCCCGCCCTTTAATAGGGGCTGGGTTATCGTGACTTGGGCCTCGGATTCATAGGCGGGATTCGGTATGAATACCGGCGAATTGGAGGTAGATCTTGTATTAAAAAAATCTAGCTCCAGGTCGGCGCCGGTCGTGAACTTCTGGTTGTACCCGAAATCGAATAGTCCGATCCTCGTCTTCAATACATTGGCATCCAAAAGAGTGTCCGGATCCTGTTCAATAGATTCGCTTACGGATCCGTCAAATGTGAAATGCGGCTCGAAGCGCGACTTCTGTATCAGTACATTATTATCCTCTATGTAAGGCGTGATCCTCTTTATGCTGATCTCGGAATTGCTCCTAAGCGCCATCGCGATACAGTCTACCATGGCAAGCTCGAGGGTTTCGGGATATTGCGCGGAAGCTATATAGGCATCTTTATCAAAATAGCTTACCTCTTCGGCGTTCACGATGCTGCAAAACAAGACCGCCGATACCACCATTATAGTTAAAATAGATCTATTCATATTCGCTCTCTTTAATTCTTACTCTCTTCCGTCAGCACATCACGTATATGCAGCATTATGGCCAGATAACTCTCGCGCTCTTCTTTAGAGATCTTACTGAATACTTCGGAAGTGACTTCCTTCCTCTGGCGGCCGATCCTCTTCACCAGGTCCGATCCTTTATGGGTGAGCCCGATATTTATAACGCGCCTGTCCCTGGGGTCATAGGAACGCTCTATATAACCGCATCGCACAAGCCTGTCGACTATACCGGTGACGGCAGCCGTCGTAACATCCATGACCTTTGCCAATTCATTCATCTTCGATTCACCGTGCTTATCAAGATGGTTTAAGATGAAGAATTGCGGCAGGGTGATCTTGCCTTTGAAGAGCTCGTTGGTCTGCATCTTGGCAAAACCCCTCATTACGGTGGGCATGACATCTTCTATTCTCTCTGCGAAATCGGAAAGCGTAAGATCTGGCATATTTAATCTCCTTAATAGTCAATATAGTTAACTATCAACCTAATTAAATATACCATCAGAAATGCGCTCTGTCAAGGGTGTATACAAAAAAGTAGCCCAGGCTTAAGCCTGGGCTACTCATCCAACTACTTAATAAAAACTACCTGCTCTTATCTTTCTTTATTATATCGAGAAATACCTTTACTATGCGGGGGTCGAACTGGGTGCCGGAGGCATCCTTTATCATATTCAGGGCCTTCGACTTTGAGAAAGCTTGACGGTAAGGACGCTTTGATGTAAGCGCCTGATATACATCCGCTATCGCCACTATCCTGGCGCCCAGAGGTATCTCTTCGCCCTTAAGCCTGGTCGGATAGCCCTTACCGTCCCACCTTTCATGGTGATAAAGTATGAAAGGTATGATGGCGTTAAGCACGTGTATGGGCCTCAGTATATCTGCCGCTATATTCGGATGCTTTCTTATCTCTTCTATCTCTTTCTCGGTAAGCTTTTCCTTCTTATTCAATACGGATTCGCTTATACCTATCTTACCAAGATCATGAAGCATGGCGGCCTGACGCACCATCTCTATTTCGGATGACGACAGATCGAGCGCCCTGGCTATATCGGTGGCGTACTTCACAGTCCTCTCAACATGCGTCCCGGTGTAGTGGTCCTTGACCTCGATCGTCTTGGCAAAAGCGAATATCGACTCTATGAGGCTTTCGTTGGCCTCTTTATGAAGCCTCTCCAGTCTCTTCTGTAATACGCCTACGTCCGGGCTCTTGCTCTGCTGTTGGGCGCTTTTGGAGGTCAACCTCTTATCCAGCGACGAATAGAGCCTGTTGCCCCCGTCTTCCTTAGCCTTAGCAAGAATAGTCTCGGACAGCTTTATCAAGTCCATTGCGTCCCTTACCTTGTCTTCCGGATAGGAGACGACGGCAAGGCTAACCTTTAATTTAACGGATCTCTTTGTATCGCCAAAATTGTGCAGGCTGATCGCCTCAAGTATTCTCTGCGCCAGCAGCAGTGCATGATTCCGATCGGTCCCCGGAGATATTATTACAAACTCCTCTCCGCCATACCTTACTACAACATCATATTGGCGCATCATGCTTTTTAGTTTTTGAGCGAGTTGTTTTAATATAACATCCCCGAGCTGATGGCCGTACATGTCATTGATAGACTTAAAGTAATCCACATCAAGCATGACCACGGCCATGCAGCTGCATAATTTTTTGGCACGGTAGAACTCCGCATCTATTATCTCGGCGAAATACCTGTGATTGTACAATCCTGTATGTAGATCACGCAAAGATAGCTGGTTCAATTTTTTATTCGTGGTCAATAGGTCTTTATTGAGCTTGACCAGATCGTCTTCAGCGCGGGCGCGCCGTTCCTCCACCTCTACTCCGGCGGCGATGATACTTACGAGCCTCATGTCGTCCGCACTCGGCACAAAGTCTTTCTGGTAAACGGCGCAGAGCGATCCGATCACCTCGCCCTTCCATTTAATGGGATATCCTATATAGGTCTCGAGCTTATAGAGCTTGACGTTTGGGTCGGTTTCGGCGTATTTGGTGTGCTGAAGATCGCGCACTATAAAGGCTTCGCCGTCACCCTCTTTTATAACGTCATAACATATATGCCCCTCGGGATTATCTCTTGATTTATAGTCGGCGGGAACCTGCCACTGGCCCATGGAACATAGCATCCCGTCCCTGTCAAGGCAGTTGTAGAGCGCGCACGTAGCGCCAAGCATTTCGCCGAAGAGGGATGTCAGCTTACGGATGTTCTCGTGAGGGTCTTCACCGAATCCCAGAAAACAACTATTGATCTTCTCCAGCCGATCCTGCACGCTATGCAGCTCCACCCTGACCTTGTTGCGCCCGATGGCATAGCGTATCGACCTGGATGTGAGCTCCACATTCAGTTGCTCTTTTACAAGGTACTCCTGCGCGCCTTTTTCGAAAGCCATCATCGCCTGATTCTCATCCGCAGAACTTGTGATGACGATTATGGGCACCAGAGGGGCGTGCGCATGCACTCTGCCGAATGTGTCGAGGCCGATGCTGTCAGGAAGAGTGAGATCGAGGAGGACTAGATCTATATTACCTTTTGCCAGCCGTTCGAGGCATTTTTCAAGCGTATTGCGGACCTCCACCACAAAGTCGGCCTTTTTAGCCTCCTTCAGCATCCCCTGGATAAGGTCGGCGTCGAGCTTGTTATCCTCTACGAGCAGGACCCTTATGTTATTATCGCTCATATACAATAAATCTTACCATATAATCACTCTTTATACAAATCGTTGGCCTTCAAAGCCTCGGACAGGTTGTCTTCCGTAATAAAACCGAGCTCTTTTAATACCTCGCCCAATACTACCCCGCGCTTCCAGTGGATCGAAAGCCCCTCATCGAGCTGATCTTGAGAAAGCTTGCCCTTGGATATCAAGACCTGGCCAAGCGGCTTATAGGGGTCTTTTGAATGGTCCGGCCTCTTATGTATGCTGGGGCCGGAGAGTCCCTCTTTACGGTTTCGCCTATCGGACATGAACTTGCTTCCCGCCACGGTCTTTAAGTATCTCTTTATCTCGAAGAGCTTTTCATTGACCTCTATGACGCTCTTTATATCCGAAGAACCGTCCTTAATGACCAATGCCAGAGAGACGCTCATGAGCGGGATATTCTTCGTCTTGCGGGTCCTGTCCCTGGCGGCAATGTATCCGTTGGATCTATCCGCGACAGAGTAGTGAAAGGGTATCAGCCTGTCGAAAAGTGATATGAACTTTTCACTTACGGCCTTATGCTTATCTACCGACGTCATGAATACAAAGTCATCTCCGCCGATATGGCCTATGAAGTCGCCCTTATTCCCGGATCCTTTTATGGTGGTGTATAGCATATAGGCGGTCTGCAATATCACCTTGTCGCCCTTTAAGTATCCGTATACGTCGTTGAAGTATTTGAAGTTATCTATATCGATGTATCCGAACACGAAGCTCTCGGCCGCCTCTATCTTGTTCTTAAGCGTCTCTTCTATGATACGGCCGCTCGGCAGGCCCGTAAGCGGGCTCGAGT